>DATGHS010000584.1:0-5416 GCA_035307785.1 Gemmataceae bacterium | reverse complement strand
GGAAGCCCAGGCGCGCACGCTGCGCGATCTCGTCCGGTTTGCTCAATTCACCAAGTTTGGCCGGGATCACGACTTTTCGAGCATCCGCAATGTGGCCGACTATCAGCGCCGGGTGCCGCTGCGCACCTACGAACAGATGTGGACGGGATACTGGCAGGCGGTGTTTCCCCGGCTGCAAGGCATCACCTGGCCGGAATTCATTCCATACTACGCGCTTTCGTCCGGCACCACTAGCGGGGCAACGAAGTACTTGCCGGTTTCGCGGCAGATGGTGAAGTCGAACCGCAACTCAGCCCTCACCACGCTGGCGTATTTTCTGCACGAGCATCCAAAAGCGCCGGTATTCCGTGGCCGGGCATTTTTCCTGGGCGGCAGCACCGACCTCAAGCACAACGAGGACGGCAGCCTGTACGGCGACCTGAGCGGCATCTCGGCACGCGAAGTGTCGTCGATTCTGCGGCCTTATTTTTTCCCGCCACCGGATATCGGCCTGATGGGCGACTGGGAAGAAAAAGTCAAAGTGCTGGCCCGCGAAAGCGCCTATTTGCCCATCACCATGCTCACCGGAGTGCCGTCCTGGCTGCTCACACTCTTCGAGTATCTGAAAAAGAAGACGGGCAAGACGCATATCATCGACATCTGGCCCACGCTGCAGCTGATAGTGCATGGCGGGGCGATGTTCGATCCGTACCGCCGCGTCTTTCGCGATGTCATCGGCAGCGACCAGGTCAGCTTCCAAGATACGTACCCGTCTTCGGAAGGTTATGTTGCCACCGAAGACCCGCGCTACCAGTTGCTGCGATTATTCGTTGATAACGGCATCTTTTTCGAGTTCGTTCCGGTGGACGAACTCAGTAAAGAGAAGCCGACGCGGCACACCGTGGCGAATCTCGAAACGGGCGTGCAATATGCCGTGGTCTTAACGACTTGTGCCGGGCTGTGGAGCTTCATCCTGGGCGACACGGTGCGTTTCGAGCGCCGTGATCCGCCGTTGCTGAAGTTCACCGGCCGGACGAAGTATTTCCTCTCTGCCTTTGGCGAGCATCTGATCAGCGAAGAAATTGAGCAGGCAGTCGCTCGGGCTGCCGAGGCTACCGGTGCGATGGTGGTCGATTTTCACGTCGGGCCCATTTTTCCCACCGAGCCAGGCAAGCCGGGACATCATCGCTACCTGATCGAATTCTCAAAAACGCCCGGTGACTTGACCCAGTTCACGATGAAGCTCGATCAGGCGCTACACGAGCTGAACAAGGACTACGTTGCCTACCGGGTTGGCTCGATCAGCCTGGCGTCGCCGGAGGTCGTGCCGGTGCGCAGCGGCGGCTTTGCTGACTGGATGCGCTCCAAAGGCAAGCTCGGCGGCCAACACAAAGTGCCGCGCATGGACAACAGCGGGCAAATCACGACAGAGATTTCGAACTTTTTGGCAAAACAAATGAACCACTGAGTACATGGATACGATCGATGCTTTGCTTATCCGTGTCAGCTGTGATTTTGCTGATCGCTCACTTCTCGAATCCGTTGACAGAGTACTTGCAGCAGCAAAGGGTGCCGGCCGATTGGCTCGGCGAGCGCGAATTCCACGTCTGCAAACCGCTCCGCCAACCGCTGTTGCGCCGCCGTCAAATCGCGGCAAACGTGTACGCCGGCGGAAAGAAAATGCGGCAATAACACGATGCGCTTGGCTCCGCTCGCCACGCAGATGGCCGCCGCGGCATCGATAACCGGCTCTGCTTGCTCCAGGAACGCCGCAGCCACGCAGACAAAGTCTCCTTGCTGGCGAAGCTGCTCGGCCAGGAAATGGGTGTCGGCATTGGCTTCGGGATTGCGGCTGCCGTGCGCAACGAGAACGATCGCGGTGGATTCGCTCACGACTCGGCCTCAACTTCGACTTGCAGATTTTGGAATTGCTCGCCGGTGCAAGGGCAAAGCTCCAACCGGTAGCGCAATTCGTTGCGGAGCTTTTCCAGTGCCAGCTCTTGCGCAGCAGCCTGCGCTTCCACCGTGCCCATGCTGGCACTCACATGGCGAGCCAACCAGTGGCCCTGCGGCAATGGAATCAATTTGCAGCGATATTTCATCGTTCGCTCGAAGTTTTGGTATAAATCAACTTGGACTTTGATGGCGGTCCGTGACTACATTTCCTCCGATTGCATTTGCGGCGCTTGCTCCAACTCGACTCGCTCTAGGAAGAAGTTCACTATCTAGTGTATACTGCCCCCGCCAACATTACGAAGACCAATTCGGAAGGGGTGCACGGATGCGCATCTGCCTGTTCGAAGATCACAGCGTGTTTGACTTGGAACCGCTCACGCTGACGCGGCCCGTGTTCGATTTGCTCTGCGGCACGAGCAGCCTGGGCCAGAAGCAGGGGCGCTACTTTCGGCCTTCAGCCGCCGGCGCCATGGTGCGGCCGTGCCTCGCGCCATTGCTGCGAGAGCAAGATCCGCATCTGCCGGTAAACGACTCCGCCTGGCTCGGCCTCGGGCCCGTGGTGATGGTGAACGGTCGTTGGCTGCCGCCTGCCGACGACGGCGGATTCGTGCTCGTACCTTTCGAGCCATGCCTGGGAATGATTGGCAATGAAGTGGCCTGGGCTGTGGTCGAGCCGGAGCACCTGATCGGCTGCACGCCGCTTACGCTGCCGCACCTCCTCGACGACTGGAAACAAACGCTGCCATGGCGCCAAGCCGGCGGGCAAATGATTGCGCGCCCGTGGGACCTCATTGAGCAAAACCGTGACTCGCTCATCGCCGATTTTCAGCAGTTCGGGGCCCCATCGTCAATCGCCAAGCGTCCCAACGCACTAAGTGTCGTGGGACCGGAAGCTCAACTTTGGCTCGATCCGACGGCTCGGGTCGATCCGCAGGTCGTGGTGGATACCACGAGCGGACCCGTGATCGTGGATCGATGTGCGTTCATCGCCTCATTCACCCGGCTGGAAGGGCCATGCTATGTGGGCCCCGGTTCGCAGGTGCTCGGTGGCAAGATTCGCACTGGCACTACCATCGGCCCATATTGCCGCATCGGTGGCGAGGTCGAAGCCAGCATCGTGCATGGCTTTTCGAACAAATATCACGACGGATTTCTCGGTCACAGCTATGTTGGCGAATGGGTCAACATCGGGGCGGGGGCGCACACCAGCGACTTGCGGCACGATTATGGCGAAGTCATCATCACGGTGGCCGGGGCGCGTGTGACGACCGGTTGCACCAAGGTGGGGAGTTTCATCGGCGACCACACGAAGATCGGCTTGGGCTGCTTGCTGAACACCGGCACCAATATTGGTGTGTTCGCCAGCGTGCTGCCGGCCGGCAAACTCCTGCCCCGGCACGTGCCGTCATTTTGCTCGGTGAAACATGGCAATCTCGCGGAAAATGATGACATGGAAGAGTTACTACCCACGGCCGAAGAAGTAATGGCTCGCCGCGGCATTCGGTTTACGAGAACGCACCAGCACCTTTATCGCGCGGTCTACGCGCAAACGGAAGCCCAACGGCGAGAAGCGCTGCCTCAAGCCGAGCAGCGGCGCTGGGCGCGGTCGGCGTGACGCGCCGGCAGCGGAATTCGCAAGATTCCGACTTCGCATTTTCGGAATTCTTCCGAGTTCCGCTACCACGAAGGATGCATTATCGGACCTCGGTTCGGCTTGTGCCGCTTTGCCGGGTCTGCTACTTTTTCGTCATGGCAGAACCCACTTCAAGTTGGCGTTTTCCGATCCTGCGGGCAATCTTTCGCCTCGTGGGCCGCAGCTGGCACAATTGGCGGTTGCGGCACCAGGACTGGCGCAACTTTGCCATTCACATGCTCGGCATTCCGCTGGCCGTGGCCGGTGTCGTTCTTCTGTTCTTCCTGCCCTGGTACTGGGGCGTGGCCGCGATCATTCTGGGGTATTTGCTGCAATGGATCGGCCATTGCTGGGAAGGAAACGACGTGGGCGAATGGGCCGCGATCAAGCGCTTGCTGGGCCTGCCGGTGGTCGCTATCTCGCCGCGCTTCGCCAATCGGACGGCGCCGGCCAATCCATAGATTCTTGTCAGCGCGCCTGCAAATCTTCCCCAGCTTATCGATCAATCTGCTAATTCCGTGCGGAATTCCTGGCATTATTGCCATTCTTGCTCTTGCAAAATCCTGTGCGCGCGATTATGGACCGCCTTCCTGTTCTCTCAGCCAGATGCTCGGGGGACCACGGTGCAGGCGCGTTGCGCCTCGGGGGCCGTGGAGCAGTAGTCTTTCGCTGGGGACGATCATGAAGCACTGGAAGCTAGCGCTGGTCGGGCTCACCATGGCCATTTCGTGTCTAATGGGCTGTACGCGGCAGGTGTTCGTCACCGAGGCCGATTTCGAACACTACAAGCAATTAGATAGCCGCATCGGTGCCGGCCCGGACTTGGACACGAATCCAGCGTACACGCTGCAGCCAGGCGTTTGGAATCAACCAATTCCGCCGACCGTCGATAGTCCAGACCGTCCCATCCGCTACATCACCCTGCAAGAGGCTTTCGCCATTGCTCTGGAGCGCGGCAGCGTGGGCTCCGAAGGCGTGACCGTGGGCGCGATCATTTCCGGCAGCTTGGGCATTCCCAATGAAGGCTTGCCGGAATTTGGTGGCTTCAGCACCGACGTATCTTCCACCGACTCCATACGCGTCTTCTCGCTCGATCCGGCTCTCGTAGGTGCGAATATTGAATCGTCCCTTGCTAAGTTCGACGCGCAATGGTTCACCAGTTTGACCTGGACCAAGACTGACAATGCAATTGCGAACATTTTGGCGTCGTTCCAGAATGGCGATAGCTTTAATTTAAGCTCGGGTGTCGAAAAACCGCTGCCGACCGGCGGTGTGGCCGGGATCACGTGGATCACCGACTATACGAAGCTGAGTGCGGCGCCCTTTGGGGCGACCACGGTCAACCCGTCGTGGCGGCCGCAGCTCGTGTTCTCGTTTGAGCAGCCGTTGCTACGTAATTACGGCATCGAAATTAATCAATTGAATTCCAGCCATCCGGGCAGCCTTCTGAATCCGTTGGCCCCGGCCGTCACGGAGCGCCAGGTCGGCACGGAAGGCATCCTGATCACCCGCGTCCGCCTGGATCAACAGCGCGCGCAGTTCCAGAAGATGGTGAACTTCATGCTGCTGAACGTCGAAGCGGCGTATTGGAATCTGTATGCCGCATACGGCGCCTTGTGGGCGAACGATCGGGCCCTCGCCGAAGCCCTGGAATTGTGGACGAATTTCAAAGACCGCGTCGAACGCGGTCTGGCGTTGCCCCAGGATGAACGCCGCGTGTTGGCCCAGCTTGAGCAATTTCGGGCTCAGCGTTACGGCGTGGGCGGGGCGACAGCAGGCTCGCTGCTCAATGTACTGGAACGGGAACGGCAACTCCGCTTGCTGCTCGGCCTTATTGACGACGGCACG
>DATGHS010000583.1:0-5564 GCA_035307785.1 Gemmataceae bacterium | reverse complement strand
ATCACCGGATAATTGCCGTCGAAGTTGGCTGGCGCTTTCCATTCTTGATACACACATGGCTGCTCGCCATATGGGCCGGCGGTTTCCACCTCGGTGCGGCCATCGACCACCAACCGAATGTTCGCGCCTTCGCGGCCTTGGATCGGTTTGCGCACATAGCTCGTGGCGAATTGCTGGAACGACGATTTCAGTAGGTACGGGCTATCGGGAAACAATTCACACAACACGGGCAGTATCGCCTTGTTGCTGAGCAGCATCTTCCATGGCGCTTCGAGCCAGCGCGTGGTCTTTTCCAGTAAATGCGGGGCGAACTCGTCGGCCAGCAGCCATTCCCAGGGGTAGAGCTTGAAGATGATGGGCATCGGCCGCTCTTCCATATCCACAAACGCGTGCCGCAGCGATTGCCAGCCGATGTCTTCCACCGCGAGATACTGCGTGACCAGCCCCGCCTGATTTGCCGTATCGCGCAGATAATTGACCGTCATGAAATCTTCGATGTTCCCCTTAAGCGAAATAAACGTAACGCGGCCCGGGTTCTCTTTCGCCAGGTCCTTCCAGGCTTCGATCAGCCGGTCATGAATGCTGTTGAACTGGTCACCGTTGGGGAAGCAATCCTTCATCCAGAACCATTGCACCACGGCCGCTTCAAGAAGCGCGGTCGGCGTATCGGCGTTGTATTCGAGGAGCTTCGGCGGCCCTTGGCCGTCGTAGGCCAGATCGAAGCGGCCATAAATCGTTCGCTCTTCCGTCTCCCAACTCTCCACCACGAAATCGTGAAACTTCACCGGGATATTGAAATGTTCGAATTGCCGGTTGTCGATGACATGCCCGACCGCTTCGAGACACATTTTGTCTAGTGCATACGTGGCTTTTTCCAGTTCATCAATTTCGGCCGGCGTGAAGCGGTAGTAGGCGCTCTCGTCCCAATACGGCTTATCGTCGATCGTGTGGAAGTGCATGCCGACCGACTCGACGCGCTGTTGCCAGTCGGGCCGCGGAGAAATGGCGACGCGCTCCATGATCTAACTCCCACCCGCGGAATGACCGGCACTGCCAAAGCCGCCGCGCGACACCGACGATCCCTTGCCCACCGTAGAACTCCCGGAATACGGCCGGGAGCCGCCCCACCAGGATCGGTGATAGCCAGACGAGCCGTAGCCGGAACTGCGGCGAGCCGTGCCGCGATTGGTCCCATCGTAGGAATCGCTGCAGCCAACGCAGGCAGACAAGATCAGGCTTGAGCCGATGAGCGTTAACGAGATGGCGCCGGTGGATTTGCGCATGGCGGCTCTCCGCGGGCCATTAGCCGTGAATGACAGCGGCCACCATGACACTGATTCCGAGGATAATCGCCCCACACAAGATAGCGACGGCTATGTTGTGCTTTTCGCCAAGTTCGTGCTGGATATTGAGTTTCGGCGTGAGCCAGTCGAAAACCTTGAAGCCCAGCACGATCAGGCCAATGCCCAGCACGCCGTAGCAGGCCGTGTAGATGAACCAAAAGACAACCATTTCAAACGATTCCGGCGGCCATTTCACGTCAGTTCCTCCAGAACAACTGGTGTCCACCGCGACTTCACGTTTATGTAGCGGAATTCGCCAGAATTCCGACTCGGGGCTGGCGGGATTCTGGCGAATTTCGCTACACAAAATAATCAATTTCTCGCCGTGCGAATATGCTAACCGCAGCGTACCGCGCTGGCAACGAGATTCTCACGCCATCCAAACAAAAAAGGGTGAAGCTATGCTTCACCCTTTTTCAGACAAAAGTTCAGATCACTTAACAAACAGCATTTCCCGATACGTCGGCAGCGGCCAGAGGTCATCGGCCACCATTGTTTCGAGTTTGTCGCCGAGGCGACGGGCTTCGTTCATGGCGGGCAGCACGCCGTCGCGGTAATGCTTGGCGTGGGCCAGCACGTCGCCATCCGCCTGGTGACCCAACTCTTCGTCCAGGTGCGAGAGCCCCTTTTGGAAGTCGGTAATTGTGGAAGTGAGTGATTTGAGCAAATCGAGCTGTGCGCTATTATCGACCCCGGCCGTCTTGGCCGCGTTGACGGCGGTGGCCACTTCAGCCTGGTACCGCAGCGCGGCCGGCAGGATCATCGTCCGGCCGATGTTGCTCGTCAAGCGGCCTTCCACATTGACCGTCTTGCAGTATTGCTCGCACAGGATTGTAAAGCGCGAGTGGAGTTCGCGCTCCGAGTACACGCCGTAATCGGTGAACAGCTTGATCGTGTCTTTGCGAATGATCACCGGCATGCAATCGACGGTGTTCTTGATGTTCGGCAAGCCTCGCCGCTCGGCTTCGGCGTGCCATTCCGGCGAATAGTTGTCGCCCATGAACAGGACTTTCTTCGATTCCTTGATAATGCCGGGCAGCAGTTCCTGAATGGCCTTGTACAGGTCCTTGCCGCCCTTCTTGGCGGCTTCTAATTGCGTGGCCACGTAGTCGAGCGATTCCGCCACAATGGTATTTAGCACGGTGTTCGGCCCGGCAATGTTCTGGGAACTGCCCACCGCCCGAAACTCGAACTTGTTGCCCGTGAAGGCGAACGGGCTGGTGCGGTTACGGTCGCCGGCCTCGCGCGGCAGCTTCGGCAGTATCGACACGCCTACCTCCATGTGGCCGCCTTCTTTGCTGGTCTTGGCCCCGCCTTTTTCCAGGCTCTCGATCACTTCCTGAAGCTGCTCGCCCAGAAAGACCGAAATGATGGCCGGCGGAGCCTCGTTGGCGCCCAGACGGTGATCGTTGCCCGCGAAAGCAACCGAAACCCGCAAAATTTCGGAATACTTTGCCACGGCCCGAATCACAGCAGCGCAAAAGACGAGGAATTGGGCATTCTCATGCGGCTTGTCGCCGGGGTTGAGCAGATTCTCGCCGGCGTCGGTCGCCATGGACCAGTTATTGTGCTTGCCCGAGCCGTTAATGCCGGTGAACGGCTTTTCATGCGACAGAAAGACCAGGCCGTACTTCGGCGCCGTGCGCTTTAGGATTTCCATGATCAGCATCTGGTGATCGGTGCCGAGGTTGGAGTCCTCGAAGATCGGCGCAATTTCATATTGCGATGGGGCCACTTCGTTGTGCCGGGTCTTTACGGGCACACCGAGCTTGAATAGTAGCGATTCGCAGTCGGCCATGTAGGCGATCACGCGGTCGGGAATCGAGCCGAAATACTGATCTTCCAGTTCCTGGCCCTTTGGCGGCGGAGCGCCAAAGAGCGTGCGGCCGGCATTGATGAGGTCAGGCCGGGCATAGTAGTAGTTCTTGTCGATCAAGAAGTATTCTTGTTCCGGCCCCACGGTCGTGAATACTTTCTTGGCCGTGGTGTTGCCGAAGAGGCGAAGGATGCGCAGCGCTTGTTTCGAAAGCGCTTCCATCGAGCGCAGCAATGGGGTCTTCTTATCCAGCGCTTCGCCGGTCCAGCTAACGAACGCGGTTGGAATCACCAACGTCGAGCCGTTCGGTGTTTCGAAGACATAGGCGGGGCTGGTCGGGTCCCACGCAGTGTAGCCGCGTGCCTCGAAGGTTGAGCGAATGCCGCCCGAAGGGAACGAACTGGCATCGGGTTCGCCCTTCGTGAGTTCGCGGCCACTGAACTCGGCAATCGCCTTGCCGTCGTTGGTCGGAGTCAAAAAGCTGTCGTGCTTTTCCGCTGTCAGGCCGGTCATCGGATAGAAGACGTGCGTGAAGTGCGTGGCGCCTTTTTCGATGGCCCAATCTTTCATCGCAGCGGCGACGGCATCGGCGATGGCCGGGTTCAGCGGCAGACCTTCCTTGATGGTCTTTTGCAGTTCTTTGAACACGGCCTTGGGCAGCCGCTCGCGCTGCGTGGCTTCATTGAAGACATTGCAACCGAACAAATCTTTCAGGTGAGTTTCCCTAAAGTTGATCTGGTTGAGTTGATAATTGGCATTGGCAATCGATTGCAGGGCAGCCTGACGCGGAGTCAACGCACTCATGGAAGCAAAACCTCGGTGAAAATGAGACAGCAGATAGTCAAGGATTCATACTGAATAACTCAAAGCCCAGGGACGGCAGTCCCTGGGTTCACGGCCCGATCGCCTCGCCGCCGCGTTCGCCGGTGCGGATGCGCACGCAGTCGTCGAGCGGCAACACGAATATCTTTCCGTCGCCGATCTGGCCCGTTTCCGGCGTGCGGGCAGCATGGACAATCGCTTCGATGGCGGCTTCGACAAACGCTTCGTTAACGGCAATTTCAAGCTTCAATTTCGGGATGAGCCGAATCTTAAACTCGGCTCCGCGATACACTTCGGTATACCCGCCCTGCCGGCCGCAGCCGCGCACGTCGGTCACCGTCATCAAATACACGTCGCGTTCCGCCAGGGCCTTCTGCACCGCCTCGAGCCGCTCGGGCCGGATAATGGCCACCACTAATTTCATGCTTCTCTCCTCTTCGGATGAGGAGAGGGATATGTAAATTTGGTCCATCGGACAGTGGTAATCTTCCTACGAGGAAGCGTAAGCGACGGATCGCCCTCGTCCGTCGCTTACGCTTCCGGCTCGTCTGGTGTCAGACGGATCGCCCTCGTCCATCGCTTACGCTTCCGGCTTGTCCCGTCTCAGCTTTCGACCAGGGTTTGAATCTTTCGATTCGGCAACTTCTGTTCAAACAAGCGTGCGAGGCTATGCGCCACCACGCCGGGGTTGCCGCCGCTAAAGCGGAATTTGTTCCCCTGGACCGTGGTCAGGTGCGGATAGACTTCCAGGAATTCCGACGCCGGCGGCTTGACTCCCGCCTGGCACAAATCGGACCAGGCCTTCATCAATTCGCCGTTGGGGCTGCCTTCGACCACGACCGTGAAATGCTTGGCCCCAATCGGTGGAACCACTGCGGCTTTTGGTTCGGCCATATAGCCATCGTAAACCACGTCTGGCGCGACGCCATAATCGAACGCAATTTCCCCGTGGACCGCCTGATCCAAACCGTCGCGCTCGGCAACGGGATCGAGGCAGAAGCCCCAGGCCATGTCGATGACTTTGACCAGGACCGCCGTGCCGACAAAGGAGAAGACCACGGCCACGCCGGCCGCGAGCAACTGCACCAGAACCTGGGCGATGTGGCCCTCCTTTTCCACAATGCCCGGCGTCTGATTCGGGTCACCCATGCTCGCCTTATAAAGAGTGAAGCTCACGAACACGCCGGTCAAGATGGCCCCGAGGAAACCGCCCACACCGTGCACGCCAAATGCATCGAGCGAATCATCATACTTAAATCTCGGTTTGAGATATACGACGACATAGCAAACACAACTCGCGAGAGCGCCAATGACGATGCCGGCAACAGGCGGGACGAAACCCGAAGCCGGGGTGATCGCAACGAGGCCAGCCACAATGCCGGTGGCCAGACCGAGTGCTGTCGGCTTGCCGCGGTGGAACCATTCGATCAGCACCCAGGCGAGCCCGGCCGAAGCCGCACCGCACTGGGTGGCCGCGAAAGCGGACCCGGCGATAGCCCCGCTCGCCACACCGCTGCCGCCATTGAATCCGAACCAGCCAAACCACAACAAACCAGCACCGAACAACGTGAGCACCATGCTGT
>DATGHS010000582.1:0-9177 GCA_035307785.1 Gemmataceae bacterium | reverse complement strand
TCGTCTGCCGGCAGGCCGGCCAGCAATGCGACTTCTTCGGGGCAGTTGGACACCAGGATGGACACTGCCTCTTCGATTTGCAGGATATCGCTGGAAAAATGCGATTTGTTCGCCCCCTGCCGGGGTCGCCAGTGAGCTCAACCCTTCGCCGAGAATTGGTGACCCGAATGCAACTCCACACTGCTTATCTTTCCCGTCTTCGTCCGCTTGCCATTTCTGCCATTGGCACAACCGGGTTTCTCAGTTCTTCTCATGGAAAGCACCTCCGTTATCCGAAGGATGGAATGGGTCCGTATTCATTTCGCCTCCAAAGCAGCTTGCTCCTTGGCCCAACGATAAGGATGCGGATCGCGCGGAGCATTCTGCTTATGTTTGGGAGCGCGCAGTCAAATCGAAAACGTGGCGTATGATCCGTACCTGCTTTTCTCTGGCATTTCTCCTCTGCGCGACCGGCCTGGGCGTAGCGCAGCAGCCCGATCAATATGACCTCGCTAAGTTGAATCAGTCGATGGCGGGGCGGATTGACGATTTCACGCACAACCACGGGCGCGACAACCGAATTACCTCGACGATCCTCAGCCAGAAGCGCGACCTGTATGTCTATGTGCCGCCGGACTATAACCCGGCTTTTACTTATCCGCTGGTCCTGTGGTTGCACGGCGCATTTGTCGATGAGCACTCGTTCCTCACCAGCGGCAACGTGGAAGCTCTGGATCGGATGATTGCCTCGGGGCGTTGCCCGCCCATGATTGTGGCCTGCCCCGACGGCACCTACACCGGACAGAACCGGCTTCTCTCCCGCCATTCCTTATATTTGAACGGTGAGGGCGGCGCGGTCGAAGATCACATCATGCAAGAGGTCCTGCCCTTCCTGTTCAGCCGCTACAGCATTACGCCTGGCCGGGACTATCATGGCATCGCCGGGATTTCGGCGGGCGGCGCCGGCGCCATGAGCCTGGCCCTGCGACATCGCGATTTGTTTTCTGCGGCGGCTTCCACTTCAGGTGTCCTGAACCTTCGCTACGACACGGCGAGCGGCGATTACTTTGCGCCATTCTCGCCGGACACCTTCCGTTGGAAGACGACCTACCAGCCATGGCAGGTGGGCGCCAAGTTTGGGCTCATGCGAGTCCACGCTCGCTTTCTCGTTGAACCGATCTTCGGGCGCGATCCGGGGGTGATCGAACGCGTGAAACGGGTGAACCCGGCCGACCTATTGGAACTGACCGATCTCCGGCCGGGTGAGTTGCGCATGTACGTTCGCTATGGCGACAAGGATGAAATCAACTGCGATGGGCAAGGGGCCTCGTTCGTCTGGCTCGCCGGGCAGCGGGGTGTTCCGGTTGATGTGGAATCTGTGCAAGGCGCAAAGCACGCAGCGCCGTTCTTCCGCGAGAGTAGCGAGCAGATGTATCTGTGGTTGGGCCGGCAATTCGAGGCGAGTGCCCAGGCGGCGGCCGGGCCAGTGGGAGTCACACCCGCAGTTCTACCCACGGTCGCTCGGCCCAAGGATGGCCAGTGAAGAGAAAACGCTTTGCCGCACAATCCAGTCGTGGCTCCGCAAATCCTTGTCGTGGCAAAGTGCTTTTTTGGCGGGATCTGCAGTGAAGCCACGCTTTAGAATCGTATACTCTACCGGAGTATTCTTGATGCACCCTCTCCACGAAAGTTGTGATCACCATGCGCCGAGCCTATTTGTTTCTGCCGCTCGTATTGTTATTGGCCAGTTGCAAGCCCGAGACAGCCACGGCCCCGTCTGCGTCAACGGCGCCTGCGAATACTCAGCCGGCCGCGCCCGAACCGATTGATGGGAGCAAGCTCATCGGCGTCTGGAAGTTCAAGAAGGCGGCTGAGGCTTATTTCGCTCCGTTCAATCTTGAGTTTTTGAAGGACGGCAAGCTTCAGATGACGATGCAAAGCGACGGCAAGGAATCGAAGTCTGAGGGCCAGTACACCCTAAAGGGAAATGAACTTAAGATGGATATGCCAAGTGGGCCAAAAGGTCCGAATAGCCGAACCGTTGAGATACTGAAACTGAACGACGAGGTGCTGATATTTGAGCAAGATAAGATCAAAATGGAATTCAGACGCGTGAAACCCGGCAGTTAGGATAGGCCGCCGCCAGCCGCCCGATGCCCTGTATTTCCGGTCGGCTCAGCCTTCAGTTGGCGCTTCGTTAGCGCATCTGGCGAAACTGAATCCGAGCAAAATGGAGCGGAAGGGAGTCGAACCCTCGACCTCTGCAGTGCGATTGCAGCGCTCTCCCAACTGAGCTACCGCCCCTCGGAGTTGCTGTATTTTACGGGGCGGGCGACAGGGAAGCAATGAGTGTTTGGTTAACGTGGAGCCGGAAGCGCGAGAGACCGGATGCGCGACTGTTTCGCATCCGGTCGCTCGCACTCGCGGCTCAAGAGATTTCTCCGAGCTGAAGGCCCCACATTTGCCCCGCAAATCTGGTAGAATTCGCGCAGACTGCCGAACCCGATGGCCATTCGTGAACTATATTCCCCTTGGAGGGATTGTTGCCGGCGCGCTCCCCGTGCTTCTATTGGCAAAAGGATACCGGCAGTGATGCTTGGCCTAGGCACGCGGCGTTGGCGTGTCCTGCCCGAAATTGCCCATCGTCGCGAACAACGCCACGGCGATGCAACGTGCGACAGCGAGATCCATCATGTTCCCGCTCAATGTTATCGTGGTCGGCTGCGACGGAGAATTACAACAACTCTTGCGGCTGGAGCTGGCCGTGCACGCGGCTCGCATCGAGGCGGAGTTTCTGGGCGTCGAGAGCGTGCTCTCGAGTTTACGCGCCGCGCCGATCAGTGATCCCACCCGGGAAACTCCACTGCAAGGAAAGCGAGACAGCACGCTTATGGAGGCGCCGCGGCGACTCTTCATCGTTCATCTCGACTCGCCGCAGGAAATGCCGTCGATTAAGCGCTTAAGCAGTTTTTTTCCCGGCAACCCAATCCTTGTGTTGATGGACACGGCCGGCGATCCGAACCTACCGATTACGGCCATGCGCATGGGCGCCAGCCAATTCGTGCCGCTGCCGTGGCGAGCCGACGATTTCAAGCAAGCGCTCGATTGCATCGCTAGCCAGCACGGGCACCCGGTCAATAATCAGGTGATCGCGGTGGCCGGCGTGACCGGCGGCTGCGGGGCTACCACCATTGCCATTAATGTGGCTTTCGAGCTGGCGACGCTTCATGCGCTCCGGGTAGTGCTGGCCGAACTCTCGCTACAAGTGGGCAAGCTGCCGCTGTATCTGAACGTGGAGCCGCGCTACACAACGCACGACTTGCTGCGCGACATTCACCGGCTCGACCTCTATTCAATCCAGCAAGCGCTGACGCCGATTGTCGATCGCTTCCACATTCTGGCTGGGCCGTATCACGCGGTCTCGCCGCTGACCGTGCCGCCGGCCGACGTGCTGCTCTTGGTGGAATGCTTGCGGCAACTGGCCGACATTGTGGTGCTCGACGTGCCGTGCACCTATGATGCGCTGTATTTCGACACGCTGAATGCCGCCGACCAGGTGGTGCTGGTGGGCGAGCAGAAGGTGCCCTCGATCCGGGCGCTGCAGATGGTGCACAACTCGCTTGGCGACAAACCGCACTACCTGTTGCTGAACCGCTATGATCCCAATTTGCCGGGGTTCGGCGTCGACCGGTTAAAGACCATGCTGCGCGTGGATGATTTGATGACGATCGCTTCGGATTATGCCCGCGTGAGCTCGTCGATTAACCAGGGGCTGCCGCTGCGCTTGAAGGAGCCGAAGTCGCCCGCGCTGTCCGACCTGAACGCCGTGGCACGCAAGCTAGTGCCGCTCGAAGCGGATATCAGGCAAATGAAGGGCAACAACGCGGGCATGCTGGGTGGACTCATTCGGGCGCTGGGCATTAAGAAATAGTGGGCTAAGATAAGGCAGCGTGCATGCCCTCGGTTTGACCTGAATGTTGAAAGGGATTTCGGTCCCATGCCGCCGCCCAGCGATTCTGATAGGCCGCCTCTGCCTCCGCCCCTGTCTCCCAAACGCGGAAGCTCCGATTGGCTTCGCCTTGATAGCGGCGAGTCGTCGTCCAATCAATTGCGGCCCCAACCCATACCCCGATCCGGTCGTTCCAAAGCTCCAGATACCGTAAGTCCAGAAGCTAGCAACCTGGCGCGGCCTGCTCCGGTCGCGGCGCGGCTGGCAAAGCCGCGGCGCAAGTTGCTGAACATTGTTCTCGCGGTCGCTCTTTTAGTCCTTGCGGTACTGGGCTGGTTTGTTGGGCTTTGGTTTCGCATGGAAGCAGGTGCGGCGCGGCGAAGTCTTGCGGTGGCCGACAGCGAAACTCAAGCGGCCAAGGAACAACTTCGCATAGCGAGGCTTGCCGAGGCCGATACGAATACGGCCGCTGCGGTGCTGGCGACGGAGCATGGCGATGCTGGCCAGGCGCTACTATTGCTGGCAAACGCCATTCGGCTGGCGCATGCGGAAGGCGACGCCGAGCGTGAGCAGGTCAATCGCATTCGTTTTCGCGACTTGGCGCGGCAACTGCCAGGGCCCGTACAAATGATGGCCGGCTTGCCTGCCGGCGCGCAACTGCGCGATTGGGCGCTCCATCCGTCGGGACGTTGGGCATTGCTTCAGGACGAGGAGCGAGTTCATCTTTGGGACATGAAAGAGGAAGTTGAACTGAAGTTGCCGGAGGCAAGTCACGATGCCTCAGCCGCGGCCTGGTCCAATGACGGCGCCTGGCTGGCGCTGGCAACGCCGAAGCAAGGGGTTTTCCTTTCTCGATTCCCCGGCACCGAACCGCCGATCCACATCGAATTTCCAGGCCAGGTTCGCAGGCTGCGATTCAACAAAGACGGGAAACTGCTCGCCATGGGCGGTGATAGGGTGCGGATTTGGAATTGCGAAGAGAAGCAATTCGTCGACAGCGAATTCCATTGGCCGCCAGGGGTCGTGGCATTTGAATTCAACCCGAACGGAGATCGCCTGGTTGGCGAGTGTAGCGACGGCACTGCGTATGTCTTCGCGCTGGCCAACGGCAGATTCTTGCAGCTATTTCAGGTCCAATGTGTGGTCGAGCGGGGGACCATTCGACAACCGCTTTTGTTTGCGGATGGCGGGCGCCTGCTGGTCGGCATGGATCGGAATCGCCGGCAGGCGCTGGCGTGGGATATCAGCACCGGAAAGATCAGGTTTCGGTACCCGAATGCGCAATCGGATCATAGCCTTCATTGCGTGGCAGTAAGTCCCAACGGTCGGCTGTTGGCTATCGGCGCCGACGAGGGTGTAGCTATCTTCGATGTAAGCACCGGCGCGGCGACACATTCAGGCGCCACCTGGTGGGAGCACTTCGGCGTTCAGACCCTGGCGTTTTCGCCGGATAGCCGGTTGCTGATTTCTGGCGGCAGCGATTCCACCGTAAAGTTTTGGAGCCTCGTCGGCAAAGAATCGGTCCCAAGCATGCGTTGGCCGGCGCCGGCAACTGGCTTGGCTTTCTGGCCCGATGACAGACACCTCGTCGCGGTTCAAAACGATGGCTTTTTGAGTGTTTGGAAGTTACCACCCGATTCGCAGGAACACTTCCAAGGCCAAATGCCGGCGCGGACGCCGGTGCAGGTTATTCCTCATCCGGACGACAAGCATTTCATCGTCTGTGGCACGCATGAATTCACGCAGCCATTGCGCGAAGCGCGTGTATTCGACAGCGAGGCGGGCAAAGTGGTGAGCCCGCCGTTGGAAGCAACCGGGCATGTGCTTCATGCCGCACTTTCACCAACGCACCCCTGGGCGGCGCTGGCGGTCATCACGGTTGTTAGTCGCGCTGAGCGCGAAAAAAACCGGTTGGGAGGACCAGCCGGCAGTCACTTGCTTGAAGTCTGGAACTGGCAAACCGGCAAGCGTTTATACGAGCCGATCGCGCTCGCAGCGGAGCCGCGGGCGGTGGCGTTTCATCCCGAAGGCCGCTCGTTGGCGGTGCTGACGGGCGCGGGCCAGGTGCAGTTGTTCGATCCGGCTACCGGCAAACGAATGGGTTCCTGGTCATATCCGCAGCACATCACGGCGTTGGCCGAGCGACGGCCCGGCAACGGCGGGCTGGCGTTCAGCCCGGATGGGCAAAGTGTATTAACGTGGGGCATCGATAATACTTTGCGCGTGTGGGATGCGCATTCCGGCAAGGAGCGCTTTGCTTTGCAGCAGGGGGATGGCGTCTACCACGACATTGCGTTCTCGCCGGATATTCGTCGATTGGCCACGTGCCACAGCCGAGGAGACGTGGCGCTCTGGAATTTTGCGACGGGGGAACCCGATCCCGATGCGAAATTTCCCCCGCATTCGGAAGATGCGCGGTCGGTGCAATTCGTGGCCGACGGCAAGCACCTTTTGCTTGCCGGCAGGGATGGACAAGTGCGGTTATGGGACTGGCGTGCCGGCCAGCAGGTGGGGATCGCGATGACGGGCGTCGCTGGCATGCGCTTCGCCAGGGTGCTTACCGGGTCCCCTTGGCTCGTTACGGTTGGCAACGATCGTCGGCCGCGCATTTGGGATAGCCGCACGGGGCTGCCTGTAACTTTTGCACTTACCGTATCCAGCGTGCGCTGCGGAAACTGCACGGTGCTGCGCAGCGGTCGCACGCTTATCTCCGCCTACGATGACGGCTCCATTCGCGCATTCGATCTTGAGGAGATGCTTCGGCCCAACTCGCTAGCCACGTCGGTAGACGCGGAGAACGATTCGCTCACGCGGATGGCCCAACTGCTATCCGGCCATGAATTTGTGGAACCCGGAGTGGTGCAGCCGCTGTCGAGCGAGCGGTGGGCCCGCGTGCATCGTGAGATGAAGCGCGCAACAGCGAACTATGGTGAATAGTTTACGCCGGCCCATTTCTGATACACTGACTTCTGACATCTGACTTCTGACCTCTGTTCTCTTCCGCCCATGGCCACGACTACGCCGCCGCAAGACGAAGGCTTGGGAATCCTGCCGGGGCTCGCGCCGTCGTATCGCTTCTATCTCTTCGTAGGTCTCGTCGGCTTGTTGGTGCTTTGGCTGGCGTTGGTGGAGAAATCGCTGCTGATCATCGCGACCGTTCCGGCACTGGTCGGGCTGGCGGGATTGGCGCCGTATCTGCTGCCGCCGCGGTGGAAGCGCTTGGCCGGGGCTCTCTCGACGCTCTGGATGCCTTTTTTATTGCTCGTGCTGCTGTTCTTCATCGAGGCCCTATTCGGCTATGGCTTCTGGCCGCACACCTACAATTTCCAGATGACCGACTTGATGCTGGCAGCGGGGTTGCTGACGTACTTGTTCGCTCAGTTCCGCTTGTACGGCCTGGCTCGAAGTCACTTGCCCGTCGATCGCCGGCCTCGGCCCGATACGATCGCTGGCGATCAGCCGGAGCCGCGACCCGAGGCGACGTTCGACCAGCGTGAATTACTGCCATTGACCTGGACGGTGCCGCTGCTGGTGCTGGGCGGGCAAGTGGTGTGGTGGATTCTCACGGCGTCAGAGAAATGGGAAACGACCGAAGGCGAAGTCCGGCTGGGAATGGAGCGGCCCCATTGGCGCGTTTTCGCGCTGATCTGGGTTGTGGGTGGGGCCGGCATTCTGCTTACCGGCTTTCTGAAAATCCTGCGAATGTATCGCTTGTCGGCGGCGGAAGCCGGCATGATCGCGCAAGATTCACTTTGGGTGGAAACGCGCGGCGAACAGCGGCGCAATAGCCGCTGGCTCGCCTGGGTGCGGCGCAAATGGGGCCGCGATAGCGGGAGAAGCACATGAAGATCACGTTCTGGTGGCGGGAAATTGCGGGTTGGGTGCTCGTGTTGCTCGGCTTGATCGCGTTCTACAAAAGTTGGCAAATGCTGACGCCGCCGAGGGAGAGCTTCGAAACGGTACAAACCGCCGAGAATGGGCCGCAACAAATGTGGGTACGGAACTACCCGCAAATCTTTGAAGCGCCACCGGTAGCGTTCATGGGCTTCATCATTTTCCGCGGCGGCATTCACCTGCTGAAGGTTGCCGTGGCGGCCCGCGTGGCAGTGCATGCCGGCCGACAACTCGAAGAAGCCAACCGCCGGCCGAAATTGCCGTTGCCAAGACCGGCCGCGGTACGAAGATAAGGACGATGAAGTAAAGACAAAATCGAAATCCGAATATCGAAATCCGGAACAAATCCAAAATCCGAAATTCAAATGAACTTGGCGTGGCGCTGTCCATTTTGAATTTAGAAATTTGAAATTGGAATTTGTTTCGAATTTCGAAATTCGGATTTCGGATTTATAAGATGTTGGAGATTCCCGTTGCTGCTGTTCCTGCTCGGCCTCGCTTGCCTGTTTCCGGTTTGCATTTATTGCCTGTTTCTGGCCATGCTGCATCAACGGCGGCACCCCACGCTGTTTTCCGGGGCGTGGGATTTTGTCGGCGTATTATTGGCGCTTTCGGGCTTTCTCATCTTCGGCACCGCGGTGTTCTTGCTTTCCTTTCAGCCGGCCGGGCGGCAATTCCTGCTCCACGGCGGCAGCCCATCCGACCTGCGCCGCATTGGCTCGCAGGGCAGCCCATTCATCGTCTCGCTATGGTTTCTCTTCTACGCTTCGCTGGCCAGCAGCTTCGCCTATATGATCTGGCACCGGCGGGCATTTTCCGTGCTGTACAACATCACGCCAGCGGAAATGGAATACGTGTTGCAGCGTGTGATCGAGAGTTCCCATATGCAGTCGATGCGCCGCGGCCGCCGCTGGTACATTGGAGCTGAAGAAGACATCGAGCGCAAAATGGCGGCGAGCAACTCGTTCGGTCAGCACTCGACCACGGTTCAACCGCAAGTAGTTCCGCAGGCGGTGCTGGAAGTGCAAGGCTCACCGCTCATGCGCACCGTGTCGATCTTTTGGCGCTCGTATCGCAATGAAGCACGGCAGGAACTGCAGGCCGAACTGGAGCGCGAGTTGGACCAATTCCCGAGCAGTTCGGGCTCCACCGCCGGCTGGTTGATCACGGTCGCCAGCGCGCTGTTTATGGCGATGATTCTGACCGTGGGCACGTTTCTGTTGCTGGTGCTGCGGTAACTTTCATCCGCTGATGCGCCCAATTACACAGATCAGAATCAAACCAATATCTCAATCTGTGCAATCGGCGTAGTCTTCGGATCGTCAATAATCAAATCCTTCGCGCACTCATTTTGC
>DATGHS010000581.1:0-5260 GCA_035307785.1 Gemmataceae bacterium | reverse complement strand
AGGATGAAGGAGAGGATCTGGTGGGCTTCGGCACCATCGATTTGCATGTGTTTGCCACCGCCGTGAAGCGGCCGGCATTGGCGAATTCGCCGGGGCAACCGCGCGAGCCTTTTGGCGTCGCCGAATTGTTCCGGGACGCGCTGCTGCGAGCTGGTGATTACCGCCAGCGGGCCAGGCGTTCGCAGCGCCGACTTCTCGCCATCGTATTGAGCGTGGCGGTGTTGTTCGGCGCGTTGTCGGGCACCGGCCTGGCACTGTACCTTACGCGGCCCCGTGTGCCCCAGACTTCGCTGGCCGCCCGCGTTGAGGATTATCGTACCAGTGAGGGCCAGACGGCTTCGGCCCGTCTTTCCGGCTCGGTTCAAAATCGAATCAATCAACTTTCGGAGATTCGCCAGCATCCGGAATTCGATCGGCTCTCTCCCGAACTCCGCGATTATGTGGACGGCCGACTTCACGAATTGTTGACCTACCGCGACTACCGCGAACGGCTGGGCCAAATGCGCCCATTGTCGGAGATCCACAGTGACGAAGAACTGGCTCAATGGGAAGCCCGACTGCGCAATCAACTGGAGTTGCCGGCCGAATTTCAGCAGGAATGGCCGCAGACCGATGCGGCGCTGTTACGGCAAAAATGGCTCGATGACGCCGCGGCGATGCGCCTGGGCGTCAGCCAACTGGTGGAATGGTATCGTGACCTGCGAGTGCAGGGAGAGCGATTGTTTCTGTTCACCGATTCCCGTGGCGACCGCGTGGTCATTCCTTGGGTGACGTGGCACATGTCGGTTGAGGACTTGTTCGCCAAGGCCCGTAAGGTTCCATTCCGTCCAGAGGACAAGTTACCCGATTCGCGCTCAATTTCCGCTGAGCCGGCGCTGACCTACGAACCGGTTTTTCAATTCTCGACGGTTGAAGCGGCCCGGAAACAATGGGAGCAGGTTCGTGGGCAGCTGGAGCGCCTGCGGGGCATTAGTACGGCGCTCGGTTTGGCCGGCGACGCGTTGGAAAGGGTGGCGCCGCTTCTAATATCGGACAAGCCGGCGTTTCGCCTGGAGCAGGTTTCGCAGCGACTGAACATGTTGAAGGAAAGATATCCCGATTACCAGACTTGGTCGCGCGCCGACATTCCGGATGCGGTTGCGGCCGAAGCGCGCTCCGCGGCCGAGACATCGTACCAGCACCTATTGGCGCCCGCCCAGCAACTGGTCCTGCACGAGCTACTGCCGACCGGCGATGGCAAGGAAACGCCGTCCCGCTGGCAACAGGTGGCCGTCTGGGCGCCGACTTCCATCGAGTTGCAGGAATGGCAAGCGCTGGCCATGGTGTTATTGCGACTGGCCGAGACTAAGCCCGAAGAGCCTATTGCTGCACTCGTGAAGTTCTTAAAGACGCCCGAGTTCACGCTGAACCTGACGACCATGCGCCTGCAAATCCCGGATGATTTGAAAACGGGCTTGCAACCTGCCGGCAAACTGAGCGTTTACTTAAAGGTGGGCGAAAATACCACCACGCTCACTTTCCGCAAAGAACGCGACAGCCATGACGCTCGTGGCCGATTAACGACCTATGACTTTTTTCCGGAAGGAGCGACCGCGCTTGTGTTTCATCCTGGCGACACGCTATGGGCCGAGCTACCGCTGCGCGACGCCGCCAACACAATGTGGAAATTCACCTGGTCGCAATGCCGCGCTCGCAGTTACCAATTCGAGCGCTTGCTTCGCTCGCCCCGGCTCCATCGCGCCGACCAGGAAAGTTCAACGGGCGAATTGGCGGAAGGCGTAGGGCTGGCAGTCCCAAATTATCCGCATGTGCCCGATCTGCTGCCGGTGGTGAAGTGACCTGACGTGGGACAGGATAGGAATCTTGTCCCACGGCAATTCGGAGACTTTTGCATGCTTCTTAAGAGATTGCAATGCGTCCTCGCTCTCTCGGCAATGTTTTGCTTGGTGCTCGCGAGTTCGCTCTTCGCCGCCGAGCCCGCGGTCGAAGCCCGTAATGGCATGGTTGTCTCGGTCTCACCGGAAGCGTCCGACGCGGGTGTCGAAATACTGCGCAAAGGCGGCAATGCAGTCGATGCCGCGGTTACCACGGCCTTTGCCCTTGCGGTGACCTACCCGCAAGCCGGGAACATCGGTGGCGGCGGCTTCATGCTAGTCTACCCGCCGAAAGCGGAGCCTAAACTTTTCGAATACCGGGAATGCGCTCCCGCTGCCGCAACTGCCGACATGTTCGTGAATCAGAAAAGCACCTACAAGCACAACGTCGTTGGCGTGCCCGGCACCGTACGGGGGCTCGCTTTGGCTCACGAGCGATTTGGCAAGCTGCCATGGAAGGATCTCGTGCTGCCTGCAATCCGGCTGGCCGACGACGGCTTCGTAATGGATTCTTCGCTCGCGAGATCGCTGAATGAAGTCCTTGCCAAGCCCGAAGGCTTTCCGGAATTGCTGCGAGTCTACGGGAAGAATGGCGGGAAAGATCAATGGCAGGCCGGCGATCGGCTCGTTCAGCCCGACCTGGCGAAGACGCTTCGCCTAATTGCCGAAAAGGGCCCGGATGCTTTTTACACGGGCCCGATTGCCGATCAGATCGTTGCCGAGATGAAATCGGGCGGCGGATTGGTCACCAAGCAAGACTTGGCGCATTACCAGGCTCACGAGCGAAAGCCAATCCATGGCAACTACCGTGGTTATGACATTTCCGCTCCGCCGCTGCCGAGTTCGGGTGGCACTTGCCTCGTCGAAATGCTGAATATCCTGGAAAACTTCGACCTGCGCAAAGAGGGCCGCTACTCCGCCAAGACCTGCCATCTCATGGCCGAAGCAATGCAGCGGGCCTATTGTGACCGGGCCCGCTATCTCGGCGATGACGCGTTCGTTGAAATCCCGGCCAGGTTGACGACGAAGGAATATGCCCGCGAGTTGGCCAAGAGCATTCCGCTCGATCGGGTGACCAGGAGCGAAGATTTGGCCAAGGACATTCCACTTTCGAAAGAATCCGACAACACGACACATTTTTCAATTATTGACCGCGACGGCATGGCCGTCTCCAACACCTACACGCTCGAACACAGCTACGGCTCGAAGATCGTCGTCCGCGGCGCCGGGTTCTTGCTCAATAACGAAATGTCGGACTTCAATTGGAAACCGGGTGTGACAAGCCGCTATGGCCAGATCGGTACGTCGCCCAACCAGATTGCGCCCAGAAAGCGCATGCTCAGCTCGATGACGCCGACTATCGTGGCCAAGGACGGCAAGCCGCTGCTGATCACCGGCAGCCCCGGCAGCCGAACGATTATCAACACGGTACTGTGCGTCACGGTAAACGTAATCGATTTCGACATGAACATTCGCGATGCCGTGGACGCTCCGCGCATGCACCATGCCTGGTTTCCGGATGAACTCGTGATGGAAGGCGACACGCCCCTGGGGATCCGCAAAGAGCTTCTAGCGCTTGGCCACAAGCTGGGAGGAGCAAAACAGGGCGACGCGCATTCGATTTGGATCGATCCCAAGACGGGGTTGTACTACGGCGCGGCGGATAAGCGAATTCACGGCAAGGCGAGCGGGTATTGATCTGTTCGTAGTACCGCCTTTAGGTGGGTTTCGGCTTCGGTCTGAAGAGCGGAACTACGAACTTAAACCTCCAACATCCTTCCCACGCCCATTTCCTTCGCCTTGGCGTATACCTTGGCCGCGGTCGCCACATCTTCGATGCCGATGCCAAGCGACTTGAACATCGTGATATCTTCGGCATGCTCGCGCCCCCGGTAACGGCCCGCGATGATTTGTCCGAGTTCCTGCACTTCGGCAAAATGGAGCACGCCTTCTTCCAGGGCCGGCCGCAGGTCGCCCGCCTCCAGCCGGGCCTGATCCTTGCTGTCAACGACGATCCGCTTGCAGCGCCGGACGGTCTGTAAGTCAATCTCGGCCTTGCCGAGAAAGTTGGAGCCAATGATGTTCAGGTGTGTTCCTTGCGCGAGCCAGTCGCCGAACAACACCGGCTCGCGGCTCGTTGTGGCGGTGGTCACAATGTCCATGTTACGTGCAGCCTCCTCGGGCCTGGCGGCGGGAACTACTTCGGTGTTGCACAATTCACTCATCTCGCGGGCAAACGTCTTGCGGCGCTCTTCGTTCGGTGAGAAAACGTGGACGCGTGCGATAGAACGGACCTTGCAAATCGCTTGCACCTGCGTTCGCGCCTGCTTGCCGGAGCCGAACATGCCCAGGCGCGTGGAATCCTGCCGGGCCATATACTTGGTCGCGACGCCGCTAGCCGCACCGGTACGCACCTGGCCGAGATAATCGGCATGCATCCAGCACAAATGTTCGCCGCTGCGGCCATCGAAGAGATGAAAGTGAAAGCGGGCAGCCGATTTTGTCGTTACGTATGCTTTAAACCCCAGCACGCCCAATGTCTTGCCCGCGGCCGACATCACGTGCAGCATCGCGTGATCGGTTTGGCAGCGCGAACGCGGAATGTTCACGGCTTCATCAATGGCGACTTTTTTCAACCCGAGCTCGACGGCTTCCATCGCCATGTCCATCGTCAGCACGCGCCGCACGTCGTCTTCGGTCAGGTAAAGGACCGGCATTGTTGTCCTCACAGTCTGTCGGCTTCTTGTTGGGCCTTAGCGGAATTCTCAAGAATTCCGACTTCGCCACATCGGAATTCTTGAGGATTCCGCTACCAGTCTCCTACGCTCATTTTGAAGATTGCAACCATTGGGCCAATTGGTTCAAGCCCTGCTCCAACTCCTGCGTGCTGGCGGCGAAGGACAAGCGCGCATAGCCCTCGCAACCGAAGGCTGAGCCCGGCACCAGGTTTACGCGGGCTGATTCCAATGCCGCACGGCAAAAGCCGGCCGAATCGGTGAATGGACCACCCGGCAACTTTTTCCCAAAGTATTCCGACACGTGGAAGAACACGTAAAAGGCCCCGTCGGGTTGCGGGAAGCGCACGCCCGGAATCTCGCTTAGTTTCCGGCAAACCAGATTTCGCCGCTTCTCGAACTCGCGCCGCATTTCGGCCACGCAGTCTTGTGGTCCGGTCAGCGCCGCCAGCAGGGCGTACTGACTCACGCTGCTCGGGCAACTGGTCTGCTGGCTCTGCACATTGCCCATCGCCTTGATGACATGATCAGGCCCCACCGCCCAGCCCATGCGCCAGCCGGTCATCGCGTAGCTCTTGCTGGCGCCGCTGATGGTGATCGTGCGCTGATCCAATCCTGGCCGTAAAGTCGCGAAACAAGTTGGCTTCGCGT
>DATGHS010000580.1:0-3524 GCA_035307785.1 Gemmataceae bacterium | reverse complement strand
CGCTTCGCCGACAAGTCCTGCAAGCCAATCTGGTTCAGCCGTTGGAATGGTGGAGCGACCGAGCAAGGCGAGCGTGCACCGGTATTGCTGAGCCAGTGCCTGGGCGACTTCCGCCGTCACTCCGCGCGCGCCGCCGCTGATGACCACCACATCCTTCTCGCTAAGCAACGATGGGTCAACCCATGGCGCTGGAGCCAAGGTCAATTGCAATTGCGTCTTGCCATGGCTGGTGATGCCTACCTCGACCGGGCCTTTGAGCAGAATCTCTTCCCAGACCAGCGCGGCTGTCATCTCGGGCAATCTGATCGATTGTAGATCGATTACCTTGCAGGCCACTTCAGGCCATTCGTGCGCTGCCGTCTTGATAAGCCCGGCGAACGCGCCCAACATCGGCTCGAATGTAGAATCGGCGCCGAAGCCAAACTGACCATCCAAGTTTGAAATGCTGACCGCCATGGCGCCGTGCCTACGACCCGCTTCCCGTAGAACCGAGCCCACCGCACGCAGCCAGCGGAAGGCTATCTGCATGTCGGGGCCTTTCACCAGTTGCGGCGCGAGCAGAATCAAGCCGGCGAGTTGTGGTGAGACCGGCGGAATTGGTTCATTCCAATGAAGATGGCGAATGACAAACCCATGGGCCAACCCGCGCTCGACCAGTGCCTGCGTGAGCGTGTCATTTTCGGCAATGAGCCAGATTTCAGCATGCGGCGGCAGACACACCGCCTGCCGCCGTAGGTCAAAAGGGAGAGGGGCACTCCGGACGATCTGCCGCGAGACACCATTGCCATTGGAGGCCGGCTCGGCCGGGACTTCTATAGGCGTCGCCGGATGAGCGGAACCGTTCGCCAGGAATTGAGCAATGGCCCGAAGCGTGTTTAGCGTGCCCAAATGCTCCGGCTTGGCGACAGGTGCATTGGGCAAACGCTCCTGCAAGGCTGAAAGAATCTCAACGCGCTTGATCGAATCGATGCCCAGGTCGGCGTCCAGGCCCATGTCCAAGTTTAGCATCTCGGGCGGGTAGCCGGTCTTGTCTGAAACCACTGATAAAAGGACCTGCTCCACGTCGGGACGCGGTTCGGTCTTTGTTTCAACTTTTGTTGCGGCTAGAGGAGTATTGACCGAATTCGGCGTTCCGTTGGCATGGGCCGAGTCGCCGCTCAGGAATTGCGCAATCGCTCGCAGCGTGCTAAGCGTGCCCAGGTGCTCGGGCTTCGCCACCGGCGCATTGGGCAGCCGCTCCTGGAGGGCCGACAGGATCTCCACGCGCTTAATGGAATCAATGCCCAAGTCCGCGTCGAGGCCCATGTCGAGGTCGAGCATTTCGGGCGGATAACCGGTTTTTTCCGACACGACCTCGAGCAACGTCTTCTGGGCTTTCTCGAATCCATTTACAACTTTCGGCGGTGCTACCGGCGGAACCGATATGGTCCCATCTGCCGGAGTCGTAGCAACCGATTGCACCAACGCTGGATTTGCCGGAGGCGGAGCGGGCGGTGGGGCTGGCGGCGGCAGAACCCGAGCTTGCGGCGCGGGTGGAAGTGCAAGCGCCGGCGCGGGGCCGTTGCCCAGCAACAGTCGCTGCTGTTGTTCGACCAGCCGAGCCAGCGTTTGTTGTGCGACTTGCTGTCCTTCCAGGAACTGCGCGTGCAGTTGGGCGGTTTGTTCCTGCAAGTGCTGAAACGCCCGCAGACTTTCCTGCGTCAGCGCCAGCGCCTGGCTGAGGTTGGAGTTCGTGGGAGGCGGATTCTTCGCGGGTTCACTCACAGTCGCAATCCTGGCTACAGTTTGGAAAACAGGGTTGGCAAGCGCGGGCGGCACAAGCTTGTCTACGGGTTTAGCGAGGGGATGTTCAGATTGCACCGCAGCCGCCGGAGGCTTTTTTTCCGAGGAATTGGCCACTGCGGGCTTCGGCGTGGCAGAGACGCGATTCTTCTTCAGCTTCACGTAGTTCGCACCGCAAATGGGGACGACAAGACTTGGTTTATCTTTGGCCCGCCGTGGGTCTAGATGCAATGTGTTCTTGTTCCATTCATGCAGTCGCACCTGATAGCCAAGCGCTGCCAGCCGCGCGAGCGCCACGGCCAAATCGGCGGTGCCGTTGCTCTTGCCGGTTGACCGATCCAAAGCAACAACGTGAACCGATGGCCCTGGCGCGATAGCTTCCACAAGCCGCGATAGCACCTGGCCCGGACCGACCTCCACAAACGTGGTGAACCCGTCACGCAGCATATTCTGAACGAGCCGCACGAATTCGACCGGATTCGCGAGTTGATTGGCGAGCAACTCGCGAATGGTTGTGGGCTCTGCTGGATAGGGTTCGGCGGTCGTATTAGAATACACCGGAACGCGCGGTGGCTGAATGGCGATCGATTCGAGCGCGGCGCTCAGCGGCGCGGAAGCCGTCGAAACTAATGGACTGTGAAACGCAGCCGACACCGGCAAGCGTGTGCTCCGGATATCTTGCTCTGAAAATAGTTGCGCCGCCCTTTCGATTTCGGCGGTGCGCCCCGACAGCACGGCTTGCTGCGGCGAGTTCTTGTTCGCGATGACGAGATCGAGTTTTGTTTCGCTAAGGAATTGCTCCACTGCTTTGAGGGAGGCATGCGCCGCAAGCATGCCGCCGGCGTCACCCTGGCTGGCCTCGGCCATGAGCCGGCCGCGCAAGCACGAAAGCTTGTGCAGCGCAGAGGAGTCAATGCAGCCGGCCGCGGCCAGGGCGGTGAGTTCGCCAAAGCTATGGCCGGCGACCCCAGCGGGTGTGAGGCCGAATGCCCCCATGACTTGCAGCGTGCCGAAGCTGACGGCTCCCAGCGCCGGCTGAGCAATTTCCGTTTGCCGCAGCGCCTGCTCCTGCTGGACTCGGGCGTCCGGAGAGAAAGCCGGCGGCGGAAACACCGAGTCGCTTAGACGCCGGGTGCTGCTGTTATTGCCGGACTCTGCGAACAGTTGTTCCGCTTCGGCCAGAGACCCGTGCATCTGCGGAAATTGGCACGCCAAGTCGCGAAGCATGCCGGTATATTGCGAACCCTGGCCAGGAAACAGAAAAGCGAGCTTTCCGTTGGCCGAGCCACGCCCGAAGAATGCCTCGTCGGCTTGCCAAAAGCGCGCGTTTCCAGGCTCCGACAGAAGCGCGTCGATCTTTTCGGTGAGCTTATTTTGGCTTGCGTCATCCTTTTTTAGCACGATAAGCAAACGAAACTCGGCATCCGTCGCGAAAGCAGCGCGCGCTTGCGCTGCTTTCTGCGCGAACGCACTCCAATCGGCTTTCGGCTGGAGCAACAACGGTCGCCATTCGGCAAAGCTCTTCCGCAGTGCATCGATGGAACTGCCGGAAAGCGCCACAATTTCCACGTTGCCATCCCAGTCGATGCCCGGCTTGTTCGCTTCGTGCTCTTCCAGCACGCAGTGGAAATTGCTGCCGCCGAAGCCGAAGGCGCTGACCGCGGCGCGGCGGGGATGCTCCGAATTCGGCAACCACGGCCGCTTGCTGGTATTCACGTAAAACGGCGAGTTCCCGCCGTTCG
>DATGHS010000579.1:0-6003 GCA_035307785.1 Gemmataceae bacterium | reverse complement strand
CATGAACGTCGAATTCATCCTCGCCGCTGTCTCCGTAGCGCGTGACGAAATCATTTTGCTGCCCGTACTTGGCCAGGCGAATGAGAATATGCGATTCGGCATTGACGGTGGCCACCGAAGAACCTTGCCAAATGCTGCCAGCCACCTGTTCTGGCCGGAGCCGCGTGAGCGGGAAGACGGCCCAAGCTTTTTCTTCCGCCTCGCTGACATCATGGTCGGCCGCGCTGTCGAGTCGGAACGCCTCCGTCGAGGCAATCACGCGGATCAGATAGCGCAAGTCAAAGCCGTGAGCGACAAAGTCATCTGCCAGAATTTGCAGCACCGGCGGCACTGGACCATCGGGTTCGAGGTTATCGATGGGCTCGACTAGCGGCTTGCCGAAGAGAAGGGCCCACACGCGGTTGACCGCCGCGCGCGAGAAGTATGGGTTCTTCGGATGCGTGACCCAAGTTGCCAGTTGTTGCCGCCGGGTGCCGTGGTCCGGAAGCAACTCCGGTTTGAAAGGTACACGCGGGGCAACCGTCTTATCTTGCTGCGTCTTGCGGTCCTCCACGACGTACTCGCCGGAACCGTCGTGGATGCCTTTGAATGTCAAATGGGTTTGACCAAAGTACGCCGACAGTCCTTCAAAATCGGCCTGCTTCCAGTCGGCGAACGGGTGATTGTGGCACTGCGCGCAATCAATGCGCAATCCGAGGAAAGCGCGCGTCACCCGGCCGGCCAGGCGCACCGGGTTCGGCTCGTTTTTCTTATCCTGTTGGATGGTCACACTGATGAAATTGGTAGCCGGTTTGTCGGTCCACAATCCCTCGTCGGCGATAAGGTCGTAGACAATCTTGTCGTATGGCCGATTCTTGGCAATCTCTTTTTCGAGCCAATCGAGCAATCGGCCCCGGCGGAAGAAGATAAACGGCCCATTCTCGGTTCCCACAAAGGCGCGGGCCAAACGCTCGGCAAAGTAATCAGCAAAGCGCTGATCCTGCAAAATGTGATCGAGCCACCACGATAGGCGCTGGTCGGCCGGAAGCGCTTCAAATTGGCGAATCTCCTCCAGCGACGGAACCGTGCCCATCAAGCCAAGCGATAGCCGGCGAGCTACCGCCAAGTCGGGTGCTGGTGTCGTGGGGCGAATTCCTTCGGAAGTCCACTGCTGGCGGAACGAGGCATTCACTCGTTCCACGGAATTTTGGAACTCCGGCTTCTGATACACGTCGGCATGGTAAGTCGTGAGCGCCTTGGTTTGCCGGGGTGGAATGAGATTGAAGGCCAGCGCGAATAATCCGCCGCCCACCAGGCCGATGAACAAGACATCGCGCTTCCACTTCATATCAGTACCTTCGCGAATGAGGTATAAATATTGTACCTCCTAATTCGAATGTAGTTTCGGAAAGCCCAAGGACTGCCGTCCCTGGGCCTTGCAAGGAATTGAAACTGACTGAATCAAGCGCGAGTATCCATTTACATGAGCCATGCTTCCGAATCCAACTTGAAGCGGCCGGTTGCGCACGCGGTACCTGTCTTGGAGGTTGAAGCCGCGGAGCCAGCGGCCGACGTGCTTGCCGCCGAAATTCAGGAGGCTGCTGAGGCAACTCCACAACGACTGCTGCTGGAAAAAGCAAAGGCCGAACCGGAACCTGTGCAGGAAGTTCGCCCCGCGCCGGTCGGCGTCGCCGTGCCGATGGCGACGCCAGCCCCTCTGAAGCCGGCATTGCAAGGCGACTGGGTTCTGCCACCGGCCGATGCAAGGATGCCTGCCGTCATTCGCATCATTTTCCAAGTCAGCGAATGGCTGTTCGGCTTCGTCTCGATTCTCGGTGCCCTCGCAATTCTCGCTGCGCTGCCGGTGTTGCAATTCCTCAGCCTTGGCTACCTGCTCGAAGCCGGCGGGCGCATTGCCCGCACTGGTCGCTTTCGCGAAGGCTTCATTGGCTTTCGGCTTGCCGCGCGCATTGGGACGATGGTGTTGTGCTGCTGGCTCTGGCTACTGCCCGTCCGCTTGGTCGCCGACATGGCCAACGCGGCGGAGATCATTGATCCAGGTGGGCCGGCCGCTAATGGTTGGCGACTTGCGCTTTTCATTCTGATGGGCCTGACGTTCATCCATATCGTTGCGGCCTGTGCGCGTGCGGTGCATTTGCTGGGGCAGAAGGAACCGTGGCATTTTATACTCACCTGGCTGTTTTTTATCTGGCCATTCAACGTGACTTGGCTCGCCTGCCGAATCTTCCGCGGCGGCTATTACTCTGAAGCGCGCGATGCGGTTTGGAACACCGTCTTTTCTTTGCGGCTGCCCTATTATTTCTGGCTTGGATTGCGTGGCTTCATCGCTGCGTTTGCCTGGCTCGTCGTGCCGATCACGATGATTGCCGCGAGTCGCGGAAATTCGAATGGGGCCATGCTCATTGGCTTCTTGGGCGCGTTCCTGCTCGCCATTATCTTGCTCTATCTGCCCTTCCTGCAACTTCGCTTGGCCGCGACCAATCGTTTGCGCGGTGGATTTGAACTCCTGGCCGTTCGCGAAGGTTATTGTCTAGCACCATGGGCGTTCACCACGGCGTTCATTCTTACGCTGCTCTTCGCGCTGCCGTTGTATCTGCTCAAGATTCAGATCGTGCCGCGGGAAGCAGCGTGGTTGCCGAGCCTGGTGTTTATCTTCTTCATCTTCCCGGCCCGTTTGCTCACCGGCTGGGCGATGGGCCGCGCGCATCGTCGCCAGGCGCCGCGGCATTGGTTCTTCCGCTGGACCGGCCGCCTGCCGCTCCTCCCCGTTGCCGGCTTTTACGTGTTGATAGTCTTCTTTACGCAGTACACGAGCTGGCACGGCGTTTGGAGTTTGTACGAGCAACACGCTTTCCTTGTGCCAGTGCCATTTCTAAGTATGTAAGCAGTTCTCGTAGACGACGCTGGCAGCGTCGTCTCTCTCCTGGACGATGCTGGCAGCGTCGTTTACGAAATGGGACTACACCATGATCTCAATGATTCTGCGCTCCTGCGCAACCGTCGCGTTGGCCGTCTGTGCATCGTTCGTTCTGTCCGCCGCCGAGCCGGAATGGAAAGTCGGCCTCGCCAGCGTGAAAGTCACACCAGACAAGCCGTTGCTGCTATCTGGCTACGCGAATCGCACCAAGCCGTACGAATCCGTGGCCGCAGACATTTATTGCAAGGCAATTGTACTGGAAGATCGCGACGGCCACCTGGCCGCGATTGTCACCAGCGACTTGCTCGGCTTCCCCGCCGACGTGGCCGAGCCGATTTGCATGCGCATTGAGCAAAAAATCGGCCTGAAACGCTCGCAGATTCTGCTGAATTCCTCGCACAGCCATGCTGGGCCGCAATTGACATTGAAGGCGCCGGCGAAGAACGGCAGCGGCGAAGCGCTACGCAATGTGGAATACACAAGGCAACTGCAAGACAAAGTCGTCGATCTAGTTTGCAGTGCAGCAGAAAAACTGGAGCCGGCGTCGCTTTCCTGGGGCACCGGCGTCATTAACTTCGCCATGAATCGGCGCGAGTTCACGCCGAATGGCGTGATCCTCGGTGTAAACCCGCGCGGTCTCGCTGACCGCAGCGTGCCGCTGCTGCGGATTGACGGCGCGGATGGCAAGCTCCGTGCGGTTCTCTTTGGCACCGCCGTTCACGGCACAACGCTGACCGGCGATAACTACCAGCTTTGCGGCGACTTCGCGGGCTATGCTCAGGCAGCACTGCAAGAGCGAATGCCCAGCGTTCAGGCGTTTTATATGCTTGGCTGCGCCGGCGACGACAATCCCTATCCGCGTGGCACGATGGCGCTGGCAATAAAGCACGGCCAGAATCTGGCCGACGAAGTCGTGCGCATCCTGGAAACCAAACTCCGCCCTGTTCACGGCCCGCTGACAATCGCCTTCGATTACGCGGAGTTACCGCTGCAAACAGGATTCAGTCGCGCTGACCTGGAAAAAATAGCCGCGAACCGGCGTGACTCCCGGAACTTCGCGGCCACACAGATGCTCGCCATTCTTAGTCGCGGCGAGAAGCTACCGGACACTTATCGGTGCCCGTTCGCCGTCTGGCAATTGGGCCAGGACCTTACGCTCGTTGGTCTACCGGGTGAAGTCGTAGTCGATTATGTCACAATGCTGGAAAAAGCGCTTGGGCCGAACCAGCTTTGGATTGCAGCCTATTGCAACGATGTGTTCGGCTACTTGCCGTCGGCGCGCGTGCTTTCCGAAGGCGGCTACGAGACGCGCGGGCTCTATTCAGGCAGCGCCGGCTTGTTCGATCCGAAGTCGGAGCAGGTCGTGGTGCAAACGGTGCGCGAATTAGCGAAGAAGGCGGGGCGAAAGTTGCCGGAATGAAACGAGCCGGAAGCGTAAGCGACGGTTATCCACACCGTCGCTTACGCTTCCGGCTCGTGAAAGTCTGTTCTCAATTGCATTCCGCCACCAGCGGCTCCGCCAATTCCTTCACAAAGAACAATCTTCCCGCCAGCGTCGGCATGTAGGTGCTTGGAATCCAGGTAGATGGCTTGTGCTGCAACGTCATCCGCAGCGACAGGCCTTGCCATTGCATGCCGCGATTGAAAGTGCCATCCGCTCCGCCGATGATTTTGTCGGCCGTGAGGAAGAGGGCTGGGCCGATTGTGTTGGCGTAAGCGGGCACCAGTGTCGTTCGGCTCTTGAAACTGGTGAGGGCGTTTTGCTCGACGGTTAGCGGATGCAGTTTCGCGCCGAGCCGGTGCGTCTGTGCTTTCCATTCCGCTTCGCTGCCGAACTCTGCCGCGAAGTGGGGCTCCCAGAAAGCGATATGGCACACCCGGCCAATGCCGAAGACCGTCACCAGCTTGCCGCCTTGTTTTTTCAGCGCCTGAATCTGCTCCGCATAAGTCGGCAGCTCTGCTTTCCAAGCGAAATGGCGCTGCTTTGCCGGCACCGTCAGGGAGCCCAGCGGGCCGTAGAACGCATGTTCCATCGCGAACTGAAATGAACCCGAATGCGTAGAAGGCAAGGTATTCCCCTGGGCGTCGGACCATTCGTCCATGTTGAAGCCGTGGACGTGATCACAGGGCACGTTCCACTCGTTCAGGAAGTAAACAGTCCAGCGATACATGCCCATGGGACCAACCGGAAGGATGAAAACGATTGGCCGGCCCGCCTGCCGGGCGAGCTGAATTTCACGGGCAATCTCGTGGCCCATGAAGGTGTCGAAGTCGGCGTAGTTGTCGCAGCGCGCGGGCTGGAATTGTGAGTGCCACCAAGATTGCCGCTGCGTCACGGAATTGCCCGAAAGCGCACCGAGCCGATCGATCTCGGCAAGGTTCCAGCCGTGGGGCAGGAAGTTCTCCATCATCGAGCCGGCAATGGTCGTCGTCAGGTCCATGAGTTCACTCGTTTTGAAAGAAACTTTTGTTGAGACAACTATGACTTGCTTGTGAATTGGAAAGCCCAGGGACGGAAGTCCCTGGGCCAAGTTTGGACTTGTTTCCGGCCTTGAATGGCCTAGAAAAGACGTTTTCAAACTGCTATTGTTTTGGGAATTAACTTGTATTCCGGAGGAATGAGCCGTGTTGTATCGCCGTTGCCTGGCCGTCTTGGCGTTCTTTCTCGTGAGCCTGCCGCTGTCGGCCCAGGAGAAGGTGAATCTGGCCTGGAAGTTCGAGAAGGACAAAACTTTCTACCAGGAAATGACCACCAAGACCACGCAGAACATGAAAGTAATGGGTCAGGACGTGAACCAGACCCAGGAGCAGACATTCTACTTCAGCTGGACGCCGAAAGACGTCGACAAAGACGGCAACTGGACGATCGAGCAAAAGGTCGAAGGCGTGAAGATGACTATCGACATTGCGGGCCAAAAGATCAGCTTCGATTCGACCAATCCCACGGCCGCGAATAACGCCCTGGCCGAATTCTTCAAAGCGCTGGTGGGTTCCACCTTCAAGCTGACCGTGGACAAGAACATGAAGGTCACTAAGGTGGAAGGCCGCGATGAGTTCATCAAGAAGCTCGGTGCCGCCAATGCTCA
>DATGHS010000578.1:0-8447 GCA_035307785.1 Gemmataceae bacterium | reverse complement strand
GTGAGTGAAGCGCAACTACTGGCCAGCAAGAACTTCGGCGAGACCTCGCTGCAGGAAATCCGCGAGATCATGTCGGCCAAGGGATTGCGGATTGGCCAGTCGCTCGAACAGGGTACGCAATATGCCGAGATGCGCTACCGGCCGCAGCAGCCGCTCACGGCCGAGGAGCAGGCCATTCTGAGCAAGCCGGTGACCGAATTAAACCTGTCGGTGCGCTCGCGCAAGTGCATGAACAAGCTCGCCATCTCCAGCGTGGGCGACCTGGTGGGCCGAACGGCCGATGAACTGCTCGAGGCGAAGAATTTCGGCATGACCTCGTTGAATGAAGTGCGCGACCGGCTGGCGCAGATGGGCCTGAAGCTGCGCGGAGATTGATCTACCTGCAACGCCGCAAGCGGCGGGCGCTTGCGGCGTTGTGCTGCATTGAGTCGAGCCATGTTGCCGCTTGCCAACGTCTTTCTCGACTTCAATCTGCCCAACGCCACGACGTGGTTCTATCTGTCGCTCATTCTGGCAGTAGGCCTGTTCTTCAAATTCAATCGCTTCTTCAGCATCCGCAACTGGGACGTGCTGTCGCTCTACCTGCTGGTGCCCGGGTTCCTGTTCTTGCAGGAGGCGGAACGGCTGCGTCGCGGCGGCAGTAATTCCGAAACCGCTCAGTCCATTCGGCTGTACGGGTACATCTGGCTGATGTCGGGCTCATTCTGTTTCTTTCTGCGGTCCTTGCTGGATCTGACCTTGGTACGTCGGCCGGCATTGTGGCCCAACCTAAACCTGGCGGGGCTAGCGTGCATTGCGGGGGCGCTGTATGTGTGCATGCTGCCGGTGGCAGCGCGCCGGCCGGCCGAATTGCAGATGCCCAGCGGCAAATCGACGGCGGCGATGAACCTAATTGGCGAAGCCGGCAGCCAGACCGTCGGCCAGATGCAAACGCTGGCCGGGGACGAAGCCCGCAGGGGCGCAGTCACGCGCTTTTGGGTCGAACGCTCGTTGGCGATGGCCTGTCACCTGGCGATTGCGGTGGCTCTGGTACTAATCGGGGGCATCCATTTCCACAGCACGACTTCCGGAATGGCGGCGGCCACATTTTATTTGCTTTTGCCCTACACGGCGTATGAACTGGGACAGGCGCACCACGTGGTGCCGACGGCGCTTTTGCTCTGGGCGATCTTCTGCTACCGCAAGCCGATGCTTTCCGGAATCCTGCTCGGCGTCGCGGTCGGCTGCTTCTTCTTTCCGGCGCTCACGCTGCCGATTTGGCTCAGCTTCTACCGGCGCCGGGGCGCCGGGCGATTTTTGCTTTTCTTTGGAATTGCCGCCAGCTTGAGCCTCGGGCTCACAGGGCTAGTCCTCTGGTGGGACGGCGCGCTGGCGAAGAGCATGCAACTCGTGCTGAGCAATCCCAACTGGCAACCGTGGCAGCGGACCGGCGAAAGCATCTGGGGCAGCATCCACTGGGCTTATCGCTTGCCCGTTTTCGTGCTGTACCTGGCCTTCGTGATTCTCACGAGCATTTGGCCGTCGCCGAAGAACCTGGCCCACGTCATTTCGCTCTCGGCCGCGGTGCTGATCGGCATCCAGTTCTGGTATGCCGACCACGGCGGCGTGTACGTGCTTTGGTATTTGCCGCTCTTGGTGCTGATGATCTTCCGGCCGAACCTCTCCGACCGCTTCCCGCCGACGCCAAAGCCACCGCCGACCTGGCCCTTCCGCGCCACGCGCGCGCTCTTCGGCGGCATCATGCGCCAAATCGAGCCGCGTCAACCGGCGTCGAAGGTGTGAGGTTGCTGAGTGATGAGGGATGAGTGCTGAATGGTGGATGAGCCTGCGTGCCCTACGACCGCTTGCCACAAACTGAACAACCGCTTCCCGGATTCACGTTCGGCGCTCCGCACCAAACGCACTCACCGCGATATCGACGGGCTCGACCGAGACGCTCCCGAGCCGCAAAATCGTAATGTACGCCTAACAGAATCACAGGAGGAATCATCAGGAGCGGCCCAACCAATCCGCAGCTAATAATTGTCCAATATATGCCCGCCGCCAAAGCAGCCATGGCGAGGAAGAAAAGCAGATCAAATCCCTCGCAACTGTTTCTGGAACACAGCCATCCAGGCGCATAACCGGGCGTGATTCGAAGCAGCCGGTGTAGCAACGACGCGGGTTTCGCGTTCGCATTGGTTAGGTTCATATCGCCCGCTCGCCTTGCCCATTCTTCCTTCTCCCGTTATCATCGCATCTTCTTTTCCCGGCAAGGAGGCTATGCATGCCGCGAATCTTCGCCTGGATGAATGGGCTTCTCATCGCCTCGCTCATCGCGGCGGGGCCGCCGGTTTATCACGTGTACCTGAACCGCACCTATCGCAACTTCCGTGTGGTGCATCCGGGGCTGCTCTACCGCAGCGGACAGATGAGCCAGGCGGGGCTTGAGCGCATCATTCACGACTACGGCATTCGCACGGTGATCACGCTGCGCGATGCTGATGTGCCCGGTCAATTGCCGCCCGACTGGGAAGAAGAGGAATATTGCCGGAAGGAAGAACTTTGGTATTTCCGCCTGTCGCCGAAGCACTGGTGGGCGCCGGAAGGCGAGCCACCGGCCGCGGAGAACGTGAAGCAATTCCTCGAGATCGTCGACAATCCGAAATACTACCCGATCCTGATTCATTGTTTTGCCGGTACGCACCGCTCCGGGGCTTACTGTGCCATTTACCGGATGGAATTCGATCACTGGTCGAATGAGCAAGCGCTGACCGAATTGCACTCCAATGGCTACGATCATCTGTGGGAAGAGGACGATGTGCGAGGCTATTTGCAAAATTATGAGCCGCGCTGGCGTCGCCAGACATCGACTTCCTCTGCATTCGATCGAGAATCTCGGGTCGAGTTGACGGGCGCCGCTCACCCTTCACCCCCGTCCCCTCTTCCCCAAGGGGAGAGGGGAGCAAGGCGCCGTTGAGGAACACCATGACTGTACCCGCCGATATTCCGCTGAATAAAATCTTGTTGCAAATGGGCTCGGCTTATTGGCTTTCGATGGCCATCCATGTTGCGGCGAAGTTCGGTATTGCCGACCTGCTCGCGAAAGGGCCGCAAACGGCCGAGCAGTTGGCCAAGGCCACCGGCACGCATGCACCGTCCCTTTACCGGCTGCTCCGCGCGCTGGCGAGCAAGGAAATCTTCTCGGAGCAGAAGGACGGCACGTTCGTGCTCAACCCGCTGGCCGGCTATCTCCGCAGCGATGTGCCGGGGTCTATGCGCTCGGCCGCCATCATGATCGGCGAAGAGCATTTTCGGGCCTGGGCCGAGTTCGAGCACAGTGTCCGCACCGGCCGGACCGCGTTCGAACGCGTGTATGGCAAGCCGGTATTTCAGTATCTGTCGGACCATCCCGAGGCGGCAAAGATCTTTGACGAAGCGATGGTCGGGGTGCACGGCGACGAGACCGGCGCCATGCTCGATGCGTTTGATTTCTCCGGCTTCAATACGCTGGTGGACGTGGGCGGCGGGAACGGCAACAACCTCACCCAGGTGCTCATCCGCACGCCAAAGCTAAAGGGCATCCTTTACGATTTGCCGCACGTGGTCGAGCGCGCCAAGCCGTTGTTGCACGCCGCGGGTGTCGCCGGTCGCTGCCAGGCCGTCGGCGGCAGTTTCTTCGACTCCGCCCCGCCCGGTGGCGATGCCTATTTCATGCGGCACATCCTCCATGACTGGTACGATCCGGAATGTCAGACCATCCTTAAGAACATCCGCAAGGTGATGCCGAAACAAGGCCAACTGTTGGTCGTGGAAACCGTCATCCCGCCGGGCAACACGCCGCACTTCGCGAAACTGCTCGACCTAAACATGCTCGCCATTCCCGGCGGCAAGGAACGCACGGAGGAAGAATATCGCTCACTATATGCTGCCTGCGGCTTCCGGCTTGAACGTGTCGTGAACACCAAGAGCGCCGTGGACGTCATTGTGGGCGTGCCAGTGTAATGACCGCCCAGGGACTTCCGTCCGTGGGCTATCGGTAGAAATTCACCAATGACTCCTAGTTCACCCATAATCCGGCTGCGCGAGCGGCAAACGCGTTTGTGCCGGCTGCGGCGACTTGATGTCGGCTATCTGCTGGAAGAACATCGGCAGCATCTGGACATCGAATTTACACCGGAGCGCCATTGGTATCGCCTCACGCCGCGCGGCGTCGCCGGTGTAATTCACGCGCCTTGCTGCCAGATGTGGATTCTGCCGAAGTTGCCGTGGGATAACTTCGCCTGGCTGCTTGATCCAGCTGGGCAATGGTTCGCGGCGGCGCCAGGCGACATCGGACAATCGCCGCGCGCGCTGCCGGAGTTCGTGCTGGAGCAATTTGTGCACCTTCTTCGAAAACGAATTGCCGATGGACTGCAGACAGGTTACACCGAGCGCTTCGAAGAGGTTGCGCAGGTGCGCGGCCGTATCGACGTGGCAGCCCAAATGCAAATGGGTCCCGGCTTGCCGGAACGGTTCGCTTGCCATTTCGACGAGCTATCCATCGATATTCCCTGCAACCGGTTGGTGAAATCACTTGGCGAACGGTTACTATATTTGCCCTGGTTGGCCAGCAAGACGCGCGCCAATTTGGAGTCGTTGCTGGCGAGTTTTGCGGACGTTGAATCGTCCACGCTGTCCGCGGCGGAATTCGAGCGGATACAGAATGATCCGCGTACAACCAGCTACGGCCCGCTGTTGGAACTTGGCCAGATGCTGTTGCGCGCGAGCAGTATGGGCCGAATCGACCGGCCCGCTTCGTTCCTAATCGACATGGAGCGGTTGTTTGAGCGCTCTGTGACAATGGGCATCCAGCGCATGTTGGCAAAATCGGATGCGAGCGTCCAAGCACAGCCCAGGCTCATATGGCACGAGCAAGTTGCCCAGCAACCGGAGCTTTTCTTGCGGCCCGACGTCGTCATTCAACGAAAAAGCGATTGTTCCGTTGTCGATGTGAAATGGAAAGACTTCACAGGCCAGCCCGATGCCGACGATCTGCACCAGATCCTCGCTTACGCCGGCGCTCTGGACGCGAACCGGGCAATCCTGGTGTATCCTGGGCGAAGATACCAGAGCCAAGTTTACCGAATGCAGAACGCTCGAACTCAGATCGAATTCGTCACCTTGCGAATGACGGGAAGTCGGGAACAGTGTGCGCGTTCATTGCAACGGCTGGCCCGGCGAATCATCGGCCGGTGAACCTATTTGAGCTTTCCGTGTCAATTGGTCGTCCACTCTCTGCGCGAGTGGACGTTCGACTCGCGGAGCGAGTCGAGGACATTGTTCGGGGCCGCGTTATTCTTGTTTGATTGCAACCAGCGCTCTAAACCGGATGTATTGACCAGGAACAGAGGAGGCGCGGCAAGTTGTCTAGCGGCGATTCGCGCTCGGGATGGTTGTACGGCATCGGGGCCTATGGATTCTGGGGCCTCGTGCCGGTTTACTTCTTTGCCGTTCGCGAAGTGCCGGCTCTGGAACTGCTGGCTCAGCGTATCGTTTGGTCCACCGTGCTGCTCGCCCTCATTTTATCCTTTATTGGCGGCTGGAAAGCGCTTGGCCATTGCCTGGCGACGCCGCGCATTCGCAACACGCTGCTCCTGACCACCATTCTGATTGCCGGCAATTGGTACGTCTACATTTACGGCGTCACTACCGAGCGCGTCATGCAGACGAGCCTGGGCTATTTCATCGCGCCGCTGGTCAACAACGCGCTGGGAATTGTCGTGCTGCGCGAGCGTTTGCGGCTGGCTCAAACACTGGCGTTGATACTCGCCTGCCTCGGCGTGGTCGTGCTAACGGTTTCCACCTGGGAATTCCCTTGGATTGCCTTGGTTCTGGCCGTGTCGTTCAGTCTTTACGGCCTATTTCGCAAGACCGTGGCGGCCGATGCGCTCACCGGGCTGTCGGTGGAAGCCCTGCTGCTGCTGCCGGTTGCGCTCGGTTATGTCCTCTGGCTGCAACATCGTGGCGAGGCCAAATTCGCGCATGTGGACCGCGCGACCGATGCGCTTCTGATCGCCGGCAGCGTGATTACCGTGCTGCCGCTCTTTTGCTTTGCCCAGGCAGCACGGCGATTGCGGCTCACGACGCTGGGCTTTTTGCAATACCTCTCGCCCACCGGGCAGTTCCTACTTTCCATTGTGGTCTTTCACGAAGCCTTTACGCGCGAGAAGCTGCTAGGCTTTTCGTTTATCTGGGCGGCGCTGGCGGTCTACTCGGCGGATGCAGTCTGGGGTTACCGGCAACGCCGCGGTATTATTATGCACCGCGAAGACGCAAAGGATTCGAAGAAATGCATGCAGTGAGTCAGCCTTGGACTGCGTTGGCGTTTCGCGGCTCCGGCGCTGGATTCGCACCAACTCGATCCTCGCGACGCCATTGGCGGAGGGTCAAGCCCAAGAACACCATGCCCGCAAACCATTGCACGGTATTCGTGATCAAATAGACCCGGTGCCAGATCAGAAAGCCCTTGATATCGGATTGATGGAAGCCGGGCGCGCTCATTTGCTTGGTCAATTCGCGGTGCAGCCAGATCAAGAACAGATGCGGAATAACCATGCCGGCCCAGCACACCCAGCGCCAACGCTGGCTGCCCGCCGCACTGGCGTAAGTATCCACAAACAGGACCAGCAACGCCAACGTTCCCGCGAAATTCATCCATTCGGTGACGTGCTGCGTAATCGTGCCGCGCTGCGGCATGTCCTTCAATTCAATGCGATTGGTCGGCACCACGACCGCCCCATAGAACATGAAGCCGCCCATCCAGAACATCAGCGCGAGCACCACCAGAAATCGACGAATGAGGAGCATGCTACCCATTCTATGAGCCCGGCGAACTGGTTAAGTCTCCCAAAATTCGAAATGCGAAACACGAAATCCGAAACAAATTCAAATAACCAAATTCCAAATCTTTAGCATGGGCCAGTCAACGCTGGCTCATTTAGATTTCGGATTTTGGATTTGTTTCGGATTTCGTGTTTCGAAATTCGGATTTATAGAATGTACGCATACTGCTAAAGGAGGACCGCAATGATCAAACTCGGCATTCTCGACTTTGATACTTCGCACGTGATCGAATTCACGCGCCGGCTCAACCACGCCGGCATCGCGGAAACGCAGTGGGTAGAAGGCGCGCAAGTCGTAATCGGCTGCCCCGGTGAATCGAAGATTGCACCCGAACGCATCCCCGGTTACGTGGCAGAGATGAAAAAGCTCGGCGTGCCGCTGGTGGATAAGCCGGAGGAAATGATCGGCAAAGTCGATGGCATGCTGATCGAATCTCAAGAGGGCACGCCGCATTACGAACGGGCCAAGCCTTTCATGGAGGCGGGCATTCCGTGTTATGTGGACAAGCCGTTCACCTGCAGCGTCGCGGATGCGCGCAAGCTGATCGATTTGGCCGAGAAGAAAAAGCTGCCGCTCTTTAGCTCGTCGTCACTACGTTATGCGCCGGAACTCGTCGCATTCGTGGCGGACCAGAAGCACGGTAAGTTTCATGGCGCCTTGGCCTACGGACCGGCGCCGGAGAACGAGCGAAACCCCGGGCTCTTCCATTACGGCATTCACGCGGTGGAAATCCTGTACACGCTGATGGGGCCAGGGTGCGAACTCGTGACCTGTTCGTATGATAAAAAGGCAGAAGAAGTCACCGGCCATTGGAAGGACGGAAGAATTGCCTCGGTGCGAGGCATTCGGGCCGGGAAGAGTGAATACGGCGCGATCGCTTTCTGCGACCAGGGAGTCATGCCGGTCCCGATTGGCACGGCGGTCATTTACCGGGAGTTGCTGAAGAAGATTGTGGAAATGTTCCAAACCGGAAAATCGCCGCTCGACCCGGCGATCACGCTCGAAATCGTGGGCTTCATCGAGTCGGCCCGCAACAGCGCCATGAACCACGGAACACCGCAAAAGGTTTTGGGTTAGCCGCGACGTGCAGCGGAGCGGCTCTAGCAAAGGAAGGATCTCATGCCAGCTTTCGATCTCGTATTCAGTGGCGGTGGCACCCGTGGGGTGGCGTTTTCGGGCGCCATGCAGGTATTGCAAAACCGGCGGCAGTTGCCGGTCATCCGTCGACTCGTGGGCACGTCGGCAGGCGCCATCTCCGCGACCTTGATTGCGACGGGCTACTTAACGCAGGAGTTCGAAAAGCTGGTGCCGGCGAAACCGGGCGATCCATTCCCACTTGGTTCTTTCCTGGCGCCGCCCAAAGCCGCGGCAGTGCGCGAAGCTGTGCGACAAAAGGACAGCGAAACGCGCACCCTTCTGCGCGGCGCCCTCGATGGCGCCACCGATACCCTCGTGCAACAGCTCGGTGAACGCCGGCCGGTAATCGCGAACATGCTGGCCGGCATCGTCGGCGCCGGCAAGCAGGGACTTTACGATGCCGCCTTTCAGGGTTTTCTCAATAATCTCGCCGCGGCCGATAATGA
>DATGHS010000577.1:0-4144 GCA_035307785.1 Gemmataceae bacterium | reverse complement strand
GCCGGTAGCCGAAGTCGGGGCCGCCCTGCCCCCGGGCATCGCGCACGCGGACCATGTATTCGCCGTCGGCCGGCGGATCAAAGCGCAGGCGCGAATCTTTGCCGTAGCCGGGGCCGCCGTCGTCGTTGCGGTAATACACCGGCACGGCCGGCAAGCCGTTGGGCGGAAATGTGCTGCCCGGCGGCAAAATGGCCACTTTATACATCGGCGAATTCAGCGCGTGATACTCCGGCGTGGTGCCCAGGTAGCCGACGCGCTGGCCGGCATCGGTGTAGAACTGGCAGTCATCGTCTGGGTTCCGCGGCAACTCGCGAATGCGCATGAGTTCATTGCCGACGAGAACATAATCATCCATGGCGAACTCGTTCCAGGTCTCCATGCGAATGCCGCCGCCGGCCGAATCGTGATCGCGGAAGGTGACGTAGGTTTTCGCCAGGCAGCGCAGTACCGCCCGCGGCACCGGCTGGCCCTTGGCATCGAGGATCTCGATGACGGAGTCGAGGGACGAGCCAATGCGGCGCGCTTCGATTTCGACGATGAGGGGCTGGCCTTTCTGCGCTCGAAATCGCCAATCATCATGCATGCCGGGTCTGATCGAACCGTTGGCGGTGCCGGGCACGGACATTCGCGCATCGAAGATGACTTCGGGGAACTCGCCGACCACGACGGTGGGATTGCCAAGCGGCATGCCCCATTTCGATTTCGCATGGACCGGCAAGCGGCTGCCAACGGAAGCGCTCTCCGGCGCATCGACAATCGAATACTCATGGCGGCTATCCAGGTTCACGCCCATTGCCACCACGCCGTTTTTTTGCCCACGCTGCACGCCCATGGGAAACACGTGCGTGACAATTGGCACCTTGCCGATTTGCAACCGGTAGCTGTATTCCGGCCCGCCGCGATACTCGCGGTCGCGAATGCCCACATTAAACATGCCGCTCTGGCCGCACCGGAAGCCCAGCAGCGAGCCGACCGCTTCCTTCAATTCTCGGCCATCGGTATAGGCAAGCACCGGATCGAGCTTGGAACCCGGCGGTAACACCACTTGAATGCCGACTTCCTGGTCTTTCTTCGCCTCGAAGTGGAAAAAATGAACTGTGCCCGCATGATCGAGCTTACCGAAGATGGTTTGTGGCAACGTAATTTGTTGTCCGTGGCTCGGCGAATCGTTGCCGCCTTTGCTTTCTACGGCCGGGAATGCATCGAGCAGAAACGTGATTGGCTCCGATTGCCCCGTCGAGCCTTTCAGACGGAAGGAAACAACACCGGCGGTAGCCGTGCTGGGAAAAGTCGCCGTAATTGGCAACCGATTGGCCGTGCGGCCTTCCGATGCGATCTTCACGGTTGCCGCAACCGGTTCGGCCGCTACTTCGTTGACCGCATCCAGCGCTTCGCCCTCGAATACCAGTTGCAGCGCCTTCCCGCGCTGGCCGAAGGCCGGCGTCACCTTCGTCGCCTTCGGCGGTGGGGGCGGCGGCAGCGGCACCGGCTGCGACATCGTTTTGCCGCTGTCGGCATCGATGAGCAGACACACGCCATCGTAGCGACCGATAGCGATTTGTTTGCCGTCAGGCCGCACCGCGAAGGACAGCACCGATTCCGGTTGTGGTGGATAGACTTTTTTCTCTTGCAGCTTCTCGGCGTTCCACGCCTTGATGCTGCGATCCTCACTGAGCGAATAAAGCGTCTTGCCGTCGGCAGAATAGATGAGCCGTAGCACCGGCTTCTCGTGAGCGAAGTTACTCAGCACCAGCTTGCCTTCCTTTACATCCGCTTCCCAAATGCGGATGCTCTTATCGACACCGGCCGCGGCCAGGTGCCTGCCGTCCGGGCTCCAGGCGACGGCGTACACCCAGTCGGTGTTGTCGCCGAGCGAATAAAGCCGCTTGCCGGTATTGGTGTCCCAGATCTTCACTGAACGGTCGGCGGCGGCGGAGGCAAGCAGCTTGCCATCGGGCCGGAAGGAGATGCCGTAGATGGCGTCGCTATGGTCTTTGAGTTGGAGTTTCGGCCCCTCGTGCGCTCCGCGCGTCGCTAAGTCCCAAATCTTGATGAGCCGGTCGTAGCCGCATGTGGCCAGTGTCTTGCCACCCGGGCTGAAAGCGAGGTCGTGAATGAGATCGGCATGAGCTTTGATCTGCACCTGTGGAGGGGACCCGAACGTTGCTATATGCACATCCCCGCCCTTCCCAGGCAAGCCACTGGCAATAGCCAGCCGGCTGCCGCCGCGATTCCACGCCAGAGCGGTGACTTGCTGCGTCTGGCCCGCAATTCGATCGACGAGCTTGCCCGAATCGGAATCGATTAGCAACACCTCGCCGCGCTGGGCGACGGCCAGTTGCTTGCCATCGGGGCGGTAGGCAAGCGCGGTCACGGGCGGCGGGGCGGCGAATACTGCCGCGCCAGCTAATAGACCGACCATGCACAAACCCAGCGCGGGAATTCCATATCTCATGATTGAATCTCACGCCACTCAGAACGGTATCTCCATGTCATCATCGTCTTCGCTCGGCCTTTTAGTCGCTCGGCCATTTGGTGCGGGAGAATCCGGCGCATCTGTGCCGTCGTCATCCAATAAGTCATAGTCTTCATCATCCTCTTCGTCGCTGCACCACATCAGTTCGCCGGTTCTCTCATCACGGTATTCTGGATCGGTAGGGAAAATGTCGAACCCGAATCCCTTGCCATCACAGCCTGGCATGGGACAGCACCAGAATCCAAAAGTATTGCCTTTCTCGTCGGTGTATTCGCGCCATTCGATGAGGTAACTCTCGTACGTCTGCTGGCAGTGCAAGCAGCCGACCTCTACCGGAACCTTCGGTGGTGCAAAGGTATCGTCGGGCTCCATGGAATTGCTCCGTTTATTGGCGCAAATCAACGAATGAACAGGAATTCTTTGCTCGACAGCACAGCCCAGAATAGGTCTTCCAGGCTTTCGCGGCGCGATGACTTTCTGTCCTCTGCGGCTTCCTTCAGCAGCGCCGCGAAGTTCTTGGCCTCCGCTGCCGTTGGTTCGCGGCACAAGGCGAGTTCAAATATTTGTGCCACGGCGTCCGCATCGCTCATCTTGCTGTTCAACCATTGATCGATGCGGCCATTCTTTGCGCGCAGCTTATCGTTGAGCGTCTGGCCATTATTCAGGTGCAGCGCCTGGCTCACGGTGGCTTCCTGCTGCCGTTCACAGGAGCAGGTTTGCAGGCGTTCCGGTCGTCCAAACGAATTAAGGAAGTTCGACGCCACCTGGCTATCGGGAAGCTGCAACGCTCGCGTGCCCATTGGATAATTCTGCGTGGCTGCGGTGCCACCTTCCACGCCGGTGTAAACCTGGTCAAACTTCGTGGGCACGCCGGTGACTTGCGAATAAGCGTCGAGAATCACCTCAGCCGGCAGTCGGTGGACCAGATAGTGCGAATAGAAGCGATCATCGGCCAGATTCTCGGGCCTCGGTTGCGACGAGCGCTGATACGCGGCCGAGTTCATGATCGTGCGGATCAGATGCTTCATATCGAACTTGTGTTGAACGAAGTCCTGCACCAGCGCGTCGAACAGCGGCCAGTTGCTCGGCGGGTTGGTTTCGCGCAGATCATCCTCGGCTTCCACTAGCCCGCGGCCCATGAAATTCTTCCAGACGCGGTTGACGATGGCCTTGGCGAAATACGGATTCTCAGGAGACGTGAGCCACTGCGCGAAATACTCGCGGCGGCTGGCCGAGTCCTCGAGCTTCATCGGCTTGGCATCGAGCGGGGCGGGCGGCATGGGCACGCCGCGGCGCAGGTGCGGCACATCGCCCGCCGGCAATTCCTGCACGAAGACCTCGCCGCCTCGGTCGCCGTTCTTCAGCGACACGCGCGAAAACAGGTTGGCCATGCTCCAGTACTGGTCCTGCGTCCATTTTTCCAGCGGGTGATTGTGGCAGCGGGCACAGGTGATCGACATGCCGAGGAACGTGACCGAAGTCGCTTCGGTCAGTTCCGAGAAGTCTTTGTGCAGCACGAAATAGTTGGCGGCGCCGTTTTGCAACGTGCTGCCGCTGGCAGTGACGACTTCGCGCGCGAATTGATCCCACGACTTATTGTCGGCCACGCTGGTGTGCACGAAGCGGTAGAACGACCACATATCCTGCTGCGGCAACTTGCGCGACGAC
>DATGHS010000576.1:0-19868 GCA_035307785.1 Gemmataceae bacterium | reverse complement strand
GGCAAGCAGGAGCGGCGCAAGGAGATCGCCCAAATCGCCATGATGCACCCGCGGACGTATGTGGCCCAGACGACCTGCGCTCATGTTAACCACTTTTACAAGGCCATCCTGGGTGCCCTGGAATTCGACGGCCCGGCCCTCGTTTGCTGCTATACCACCTGCCAGCCGGAACACGGCGTGGCCGACAACATGGCCACCGACCAGGCCCGCCTCGCTGTTGACAGCCGGGCGTTCCCGATTCTGATTTACGACCCTCGCAAGGGTGAAAAGGTGAAGGAACGCTTGAGCCTGCAAGGCAACCCCGCCGTGAAAGACGATTGGTTCAAGAACCCGAAATCCAACGAGGAAGTCACCTTCATCGACTTCGCCCGCAGCGAGGGGCGCTTTGCCAAGCACTTCGACAATGACGGCAATCCGTCCGAAACGCTGCTCTGGGCCAAGCAGGAGCGGCTCGAAAATTGGCGGCTGTTGCAGGAGCTGGCGGGGCTGCGATAACTTAATGACAAGGTGACACGGTGACAGGGTGACAAGGTAAATGATTTCAATGTCACCCTGTCACTTGTTACCCTGTCACCTTGTCAATCATGACTACTCCCCTTGCCACCTTCGATTTCACGCCCGGCAACCTGGAGGCCGCGCTGGAGTTCCTCAAGCGTACGCGCGCGGAGCTGCGCTCGCTGCGCAAAGTGCGCATCTGGAAAGACAAGCTGCACATCATCGATGTGAACAAGGATTATTTTGAGATTCGCGGCATTGGCTACGGCGATGCCGACATTGTTTCATTGTTGCGCGCGGTCAATACGGCCTTCGATCCGCAGAAAATTCACGACGCGACTCCGCAAGAATACAAGGAATATGACACCGGCCGGCGCTACACCTGGGCCCATGATCGGGTGATGTGAAGCTGGTTACTCTTTGTGAAGCAGGAGATCAATCAGCCAACAGCCCCGAACATGTGGTTTCACCGAAGAGCAATGTTCGAGAATCTCGCGACGTGTGCAACCTGCCTCTTGCAGAGCATCGGACAGAATCGCAAGCAGATCGAAGCGGTGGTCGTCGTAGATTGTTTGAGCCAACTTGGGTACTGTGCCACCGCGCCATAATAACCAATCAGGATCGACAAATGATTGGTGGAAAGGACTCCCGAAAATGTCGCGAAGGGCATCGCCTGCATTGTGGCGAAAAACCTGAGAATCAATTGGTCGATCCCGCAACGCCGACTGTACGCCGCTCCAGATCGCCCGTACTGCAACCACTACGCCATTTCGGTGCGTCAGTTCTACCATAGTCCGCGCTGCATCACGCTGCCTTTCTACCGTATCCAAGTCGCTTCGATTTCGGTACCCCTGCCGCTGCCATGACTCCCATTCTATGTGGAATTGATAATCCAATTCAGCGACTCTCGTTTCAGCCGCTCGTTTTGCTCGTTTCAATTCAATTTTGCTTGCAAGTCGCTCTACATACCGTTCAGCCACTTCAATTGCGGCCCGGCTGGACTGATCGGTGAGGAGATGGCCGACGTGTTTGCAACACCAGATCCCGAATAAGCGAGCTTTGCGCTCGCTGATTTTGGAGTTCACGAACTCCAGCATTTCCCAAGCATTATCATTTTTGGTCCATTCGGATTCGGTCATGCGAATCTCAATCGCTCACCCCGGTCCGTGCCCGTAGATATGCTGAATCGGCGTCTTGTGGCCCCAAACGATTTGTTCGCGCTTCAGTCCGAAGGCCGCGGCAATTTTCTCCCGTTCCGCAGGGCTTGGAGTCCAGCGGCCCAAAACGATAGCCAGCACGCGCTGCTCGTCTAGCCCCGTTTTCGCAGCCAGCTCCTGATAGTTGACTTGCTGCTCGCGGCATAGGTCATCGACTGATTTTTGCGCTTCTGCCATAATCACGGGCTCCGGCCGAATTGGGGGCCATGGCCATATACGTGCGCGATCTGGGCCTTGTGCCCCCAGGCGATGTCGTCGCGCTTCAGGCCAAAAGACGCGGCAATCTTGTCGCGCTCCGACGGGCCGGGCAGCCAGCGGCCTTGCACGATGGCCAGCACCCGCGCCTCATCCAAGCCGGCTTTGACCGCCAGCTGGGCGACATCAAGGCTGTGCTCGGCACACAGTTGTTCAACGCTCTTGCGGTGTTCCATAGCTCGACGGCAAGGATTCAATGAGTTTACGATATTCATCTTCCGTGAACGCTCGCATCGACTCCGAGCGCACATAGCCCAATGACGACAGCGCCAACACAGCCTTGGTAGCCGTTTCATCATCAGGCGCCTCGCTAATGACCACTGCATCGTATTGGCCCATCACCATGTAGAAGGCAATGATCTTCGCGCCAACCGCCTGGTAGAGCCTCTTTGCCGCGGAAACCCGCTCCGGCCCCTTGCGGACGTTTTCCACGCCTTTTTGTGTGAGATGAAAAATGTTGACATAGGTAGGCATGTAAGTGTGTCCTTTTCTCCGCCGCAAGCGGCACTAGGTCTTCGAGGCTTTATACAGATTGAGCGTGAGATGCGCCTGGCCGTGGTGGTGCCCTTCGTGCAGGGCCAGCACGGGAATCCATTCCTGGTAAGTGTAGGGCGCCTGATCGTGCGGCTTCTTGGGCAGGTCTTCATCCTTTAGTGTGGCCAGATGGGCGAGCAAGTCTTGCCGGCGCTCGTTCAAGTAACGGCGAATCTCGTCCAACGTTGGGATATTCTCGTCTGGCACGCTGCCGAAAGCGAAGCGTCGCACGTATTCCGGCTCCTTTGGTTGACCGGGCCGCATGCGCGTGTACAAATGCCGGTCGTCAGTCGCGCCGATGTGCATGAGTTGCCAGGCCAGGTGCGCGCGGCCGGGGCCGGGTCGGTATGCCAGCGCCTCGGCCGAGTTTGGCAGCTTGGCCACGGCATCCATCAACTCGTTTGTCTTCTTCCGCGACAATTCGAGATAGGCACGCAAGTCGGCAACGCTCATGGTCTGTCCCCATTCCGGTGGAATGATCCATGGACAAGCATATTCCGGGAACCAAAAAACGTCATTTCTGAATCCGTGTCACCCGCGTATGGCCGTCAGCCAGTTCGAAGCGGTAGCCGGTGGCGAACGCGTCGGCGAATTCCTCCTGGTGCGAAACCAGCAAAATGCAATGCAGGTGGCCGCGGAGATTTTGCAGCTCCTGGATCATGACCTGGCGGCCCTGGCGGTCGAGGCAGCCGAAGCCTTCATCGATGATAACTGACTCGATCGGCCGATGCTGCCGGCTGGCGTACTGGCCGATGCCCAGTGCCAAACTCACTGCCACGCGGAAGCGCTGACTGCCGCTGAGGAAGGCGACGTTGATCGGACTCTGGCCAGTGGCCCGGTTGTACGCTTCCAGTTCCAGGGCGCGATCGGCCGCGCCGTCGTCGGTTCCGGAAAGCCGGAGCAATAATTGACCGCTCGAAAGGCGGTCGAGCACGTTGTTAGCGTAATCGACGATCTGGCGTTCGGCCTGGCGAACGAGGTGCCGCTGCAGCCGGTCGCGGCCCAGCAGTTCTGACAACAGCTTGTAGCGATTCCATTCGCGCTCGGCTTCGCCGAGTTGAGCGCGAAGCTGCTCGCGCTGTTGACGGCGCGATTCGAGCTGATTGCGCTCGGTGCGGGCGGCATGAAGTTCCTCAACACGACCGGTAGCGCTAACTCGCGCCTGTTGGAGTTCTACCTGAATCGCGCCGGCCTGGCGGCGCGCTTCCGCCGGGAATTGCTCGCGCTCTTTTTCCAAATCGATCACCGTTTGCTTGAGCGACTCCAATTCGATTTGTACCTGGCGAAGTTGATCCGCGCGCGCTTCCACGTCGCTTTTCTCCAGGTCCTCCTTTTCGGCACGTAAATGATTCAGTTCTGCCAGGGCCACATGGTCCGCCTGCTGCTGCCAGTCGGGCGTGAGGGCCTTGCGGGCGCTGATCAGCGCCTGCTGGCAATGTCTGCGCGTGATTTCTTCAGTCTGAAGCTTGCCCTGGCGCTCTGCTACCGCCTGTTGAACGGCTTCGCGCTCGCGATGCAAGCGGTCTAATTCATTCTGAACTTCTTTCTCGGCCTCGCGCGATGCGAGAAGCTGACCGGCCAGGGCTTTCTGTTCGGCATCGAGGCGCACGAATTCGCGGCGCACCTCTTGCGGATTGCGCGGTAGGGTGGCGGCGAGATCATCGAGGGCTTGCCGAAGCGCGCCCAGCTGCGCATTCAGGTTGCTCCAGCGCGTTTGCCCGGCCCGGGCTTGTTCCAAATCGCGGCGCGCCGCCGCCAGGTTGTGCGCGGTGCGTTTCGCTGCTTCGACGTCCGACGCAGCGGGATAAGTCGTGGCCGGCCAGTCGGCAGGCGGCGAGGCCGCCACCCGGCTCCGGAAGGGTTCGGGAAGTTCCTGGTATGCCCGTTCGCAATCGCTCTTGAGCCGTTCACTGTCTTTCAAGCCTTGCTGGGCCAGTTTCTGGGAATCGCGAAATGCCTCGCGCGCGGCCAGCAATTCCTGCTCGTTCTTTTGAAACTGCTCGCCGAAGTTCTGCTCCGCCTCACGGGCTGTTTGCCATTCGTCCTGCGCCTGCCGGACGCGCATTTCAGCTTCGTAGCGTTCCTTCTCCCGGCGGCCGCGCTCTTCCTTGTAGTGTTTCGGCGTGAGTGGCTGGCCGCACGCGCGGCAAATCTTCGAGCCTTCGAGCATCTCAAATTCACTGCACAGGCCGTTGGCCTGCTGCCAAAGCGCTTTCTCCGAGGCCAGCTTCTCTTCACAAATCTTCAGACCGGCCCGAGCCGAATCGAGATGCGGCTTGATTTCATCATGCCGGGCCTTGAGTTCTTTGCCACGCGCCTCGATACTCTTCTCTTCCATTTGAGCTAAAGTCAGCGTCTGAAGCGACCGCCGCAACTCTTCGCGTTGTTGGAACAGCCGCGACAGGGGCGACAGTGCGTGCTGCAATCCAACCAGTTCATCGACGATTTTCTGGGCATTCAACACGCGTTCCGCCACATCGGCAGGCAATCGGGCCAGTTCGCCCTCCAGACGCTGCAATTCCTCGCGCCGCTGCTCGGCGAGTTTCACGCGCTCCAGTGCCGCCGAGAGCTCGGGAAGCTGCCGGGCCAGATCCTGCGCTTGCTTCTCGTCGCTGGCCAGGCGCTTTTGCAGATTCTCGCGCTGAAGGCGAACCTGCGCCAGCAGATGGTCATTCTTTTCGGCTTTCTCCGACCAGTCGTGAACCTGCTGCAGCAACTCCTGCGTGCGGCTTTCCGACTGCTCCACTTCGCGCCGTTGCTGGCATATAACCTGCACGTGGGGCAATACCTCGCGCAGTTCCTGCAACCGGCGCAATTGGCGTTGAATGGTCTCAGCTTCTTGAAGCAGCGCCCCGGCCTCCTGCCGACGAGCGTGCGCCGCCGCCAGGCGTCGCTCCACTTCAGCCCACTGGCGCGCTTGAAATTCCAGTGCTTGCAAACGCTCGACTTCAGCCTGCGCTTGCCCGGAGGCTTCTTCGGCAAGCTCGATTCGATTCGCGGCCGCCAGCAATTCCATTTCCGTTACTTCTGGCAGCGCGGCCAGTTGAAATTGCAGTGTCTCGACGTGACCCTTGTATTCCTTCTTCTGCGCATCGGCCCGTTCGTGAAGTCGCTGGTAGCGCTCGAGATCAACGATACTGGCCAACACTTCGGCCCGACCCTTGGCGGTGGAATCGAGCAACTTCTCCGCCCGGCCTTGCAAGAGCAGCACCGACGACGTGAAGGTCTCGTAGTTGAGGCCGATATGATCGCGAACCCAGTCGTCGAAGTCGGCCCTGCGATGGGTGTCGGCCACGGGGAGCCACTTGTCATCGCGCCAAATGTTGATTTGCTGCGTGGAAGCTGGGGTGCCGGTGGCGCGGCGGCGCAGCGTCCGCCGCATTTGATACAATCCGCCGTCGAGCGTGAATTCGAACTCGATACTGAAGCCGTTTTCGCCCTTGGTGACGAGTTCCGTCGCGCCCTGGCTGCCGCCGCGATGATGACCGAAGAGGGCATAGGTCACGGCATCGAAGACGCTCGACTTGCCGCTGCCGTTGACGCCCGACAGCATCCACAGCGACGAACCGTCGAAGGAGATTTCCTGCTCCTCGCGATAACAGAGGAAGCCGGACAGTTTGATGCGCTTGGGGATCATTCCCAGCTCCTGCGTCTCCTAATCGCCCACGGATGAACACGGATTTATACGGATGAACACGGATCAAGATTTCAGGTTTTTAAGGAATTCCAATCCGTGTTGATCCGTGTTACGAAGTCCGTGTTCATCCGTGGACTAATGAGCTACGAATCTTCCTTCAACAACTTCTCCGCGCGCTCCAGCAGTGCGTCGCGCTCTTCTTCCGCATGGTTCACCAGCTCCGTGCCCAGGTATTCACGCACCGTCTCCTCGAAGCTCTTGCTTCTGCAATTGTCTCCGGTGGTGAGTGCCGCGCCGAGGGTGCCGCTCTCATGCCAGTCGCGGCTGTACCAGCGCGGGAAGATTTTATCGAGCTTTTGCAGAATCTCTTCCAGGCTGTCGGTCCCGGCGGTGTAGCGGATGTGCAGGTTCACGAGGTCGCGATGGGCATCGGCATAGCGCTCGGCCAGCGTAGGAAGCTGCTCCTTGGGACTCACGATGTCGACCTCGTAAATCGGTGTGGCATCGAGCGGCAGCAGCACTGGCTCTCCGACCAGGCCATTCGCGTTTACATCGAACAGGACTGCGCTCTTGGTGTCTTGCGCTTCACCGAGGTCGAGCCGCTCAATGCTGCCGGAATAGCGCACGTGACTGCGACCGGCCAGAAACTGCGGCTTGTGAATGTGGCCCAGGGCAACGTATGTTAGGTCCTGAGGCAAAAGCTCGTCGGCCAGCACTAGGTCTTCTTCCCGATTGAGTCGGAACAAAGTCGAAAGCTGACTGCCGGTCACGGAGACATGCGCCGCCAGCACCATGGGTGTGGCTCCGTGATTGCCGGCGTCGGCTCGTAGCGCTTCCAATTTCCGGCTAAATGCCGCGAGCAAGTGCCGGTTCTTTTCGTCCAGGCTGGTGTAGCGGTGGCTCGGCTCATCAGTCAGGTAAGCACCCGGTGTCGGGAAAGGCATCAGCAGAAATTGCACGTCGAAGTTTTCGCGGCGATCCGGCAGCCGCAATAAGCTTGGAGCAGTTGCCAGATGCAAACGGCCGATGGCTCCCTTATGATTGATTGCCGCCGAGGCCGGTGACGCCAAACTCATGGCGTGCCACAGCGTCTGGCAGAAGCCTTCATTATCGTGGTTGCCGGTGATGGCCAAAATGGTGCCGCCTTCGTGCAGGAAGCGGCCAAATGTCTCTTGCAAATGGCGAATGGCGTCACGTAGCCCATCGGGTCGGGCCAGCTCGCTAAACAAGTCGCCTGCCACCAGCAAGACGTCCGCGCGCTCGTCGCGGCAATAAGCGGCAATGCGCTCCACGGCCCGGCGCAGGTCGTCGGTGCGGTCAATCCGGCCCAAACGGTCACCAAGGTGCCAATCCGCGGTGTGCAAAATCCTCATGTTACCGTTTATTTTCGTGAAAAACGGCAGACCTGTCGATGTCAGAAGTTAGATGAACCGCCGTTATAAGCTCGGCGGTCGCTTGCAGCGCGGCTTGTCGAGAATTTCACGTAAAACCATGGCCGTCCGTAGGTTGTTCGCCTGGAGCAGCGAACGGACTTGAGCCGCGGTCGCAACTCGGCGCGGAGGAGTTACAGCCGGCGCCTTTGGCGCGGTGGCATTGAACTTGGTCTCCGGCATCGGCGGCAGGGGCGCGACCACCGGTGGAGGAGGAGGCTGAGGGGTAGGTGTAAAGTCAACCGCCTGGACTTGTCGAACCGGGCGCTCGACCGGCTCCACTTCCAGTACGGGCACCGGTTCATCTTGCAGTCGGGCGCGCGGCCTGGGCTTGACCACCGGTCGGGGTGGTTCCACGCGCCGGCGGCGCACCGGTTCCACCGGCACTGCTTCCTCAGTGCGATCTTGCGGCCGGGCCTCATCAGAGGCTTTCTTTCGCAGCCGATCCACTTCCTTCAAGAAGCGCTCGATGTCGGAAACGGGATCGCCTTGCCGTGGCCGGCGAGGGCGGCGTGGATCGTTAGACATGGTTGACCTCAAAGCCCAGGGACGGCAGTCCCTGGGCTTTCTGTCGGGTTAGCTCGGCCGGTCGGTGCTGTTCGGCTTGGAACCAGAGCCGGCGATTGCGTTGCGCATCTCCGTATCCGATTGCAGATTCTTGAGATTGTAATAATCCATCACGCCGAGCCGGCCATCGCGGAATGCGGCGGCAATCGCCTGGGGCACTTCAGCTTCGGCCAACACAACTTTGGCCCTGTTTTCCTGAACAGCAGCGATCATTTCCTGCTCCCGGGCCACGGCGGCAGCGCGCCGTTTCTCGGCCTCGGCCTGGGCCACGCGGAGGTCAGCGGCGGCTTGAGCGGCCTGCAAGTTCGCCCCAATGTTTTCGCCCACTTCTACATCCGCAATATCGATGGAAACGATGTGGAATGCGGTGGCGGAGTCGAGACCCTTGTCGAGCACTTCCTTGGCGATAATGCTCGGGTTTGCCAGCACGGCCTTATGGTCGTCAGCCGAGCCAATGGCAGATACGATGCCCTGGCCCACGCGCGCGATGATTGTCTCTTCCGTGGCGCCTCCGACTAGCCGTTCGAGCTTCGTTTGCACCGTGACGCGGGCCTTCACCTTGAGCTGAATGCCATTGCGAGCGACCGCGTCGAGCGTGCGAGCGCCTTTGTTCGGATCGGGGCAGTCAATGACTTTGGGATTCACACTCGTTCGCACGGCATCGAGCACATCGCGGCCGGCAAGGTCTATGGCCGCGGCGGTCTTCCAGGGCAACTCGATCCCAGCCTTGTGCGCGGCAATCACCGCCGTCGCGGTCTTGGGCACATTGCCGCGGGCGAGGTAATGCGCTTCCAGATCGCCGGTGTTCACCTTGACACCGGCCTGCACCAGCGCGATCTTCTGCCGCACGACCATGGCATAATCCACCTTACCGATTCTCATGCCGACAAGATTGGCCAGGCCGATGCCGGCGCCGTTCCGCAAGCTCTGAATCCACAGGCCGAAGAAGCTAAAGAAAACAATCAGGAAAATCAGCGCCAGAATGGCGACAACAATTACGCCTACCACCAGCAGAATATTGCCGACATCAGGAGTCTCACCGCCCGGCTTGTTTTGCGCAAACAAGAGAAATGCTTGCATGGAATGGTCCCTTTGCGTTTCGAGGTAAGTCTGCCTAGCATGTTACGCCCCGAACGCCATTTCGGCTCATGAAAAATCCATGGTTTCCATGTCACCGAGCGGTTTCCCCTCGATCGGGCGAACGATGACCTTACCGGCCTTCACATCGAGGCAGCGAACCCAGGTTTCGGGCTCGATCATCAATCCTTCCGACGTTGCGTCAATGCGCCGGCCATCGAATTCTACTACCCCCGAGGGTCGCAGCGGTGTCACGGCCTTGCCGATGCGCCCCCGGTATTGCTCCAGCTCCACCAGGACAGGCATGGTCGCTACGGTTTCGTCTTCTTCCGGATTTTTGCGCAAAATCATCCGCCGGCCCAGGGGCGTGCGCGGCCAAAGGTAGAACACAAAGCCAAGCAACAGCGGGAACGACAGGACAACAGCCGCCAGCGTCAGCAGGCCGGTGTACCGGTCGGCATTTATCAACACAAGAATCACGCCCACGACATCGAGACATAGGGCGAGAACCAAGAACATGCCATGCGTGGAGAAAGCCATCTCCACAAAAATGAAGCCGAAGCCGGCGCCGATCAGGATGTAGCCGAGGGTCAGATCGTTCATGGATTTGGACCCGCGTGGCTCGCTGCGCTCGCCAAGCGGCTTGTTTAGACCTCTTTCACGACGATTCTATTGCCCTCGACCTCGATTACTTGCACTTTTGCACCGGCTGGGATGAAATTTCCTTCTGTTACCACATCTACAAACTGTTCCCCGAATTTAGCCATCCCCGATGGCCTCAAGTCGGTCGCCGAGTTCCCCACGGCCCCTAGCAGCGCCACGGCCTGCTCAACGCCTGGCAACGGATGCGCTTCTTCGATGCCTTCGTGACTCTGGTTCGGCGGCGTGAGGATCAGCCGATTTAAAATGGGAATGCTTGGCAGGTAATGAGCCAAAACGATCGCCCCCACGGCAGATACTGCCAGGCCGATGCCGAATTTCGCCAGTGTGCCGCCCAGATGAATCCAATCCGAACCGGATTGTGGCATGCGCTCGACGGTGGCGATGGCCAGGCCGATGATCACGAGGACAATGCCGCTGATGCCGACAAAGCCGAACCCCGGCATTACGAATATTTCAATGCCGATAAGAATAAGCCCCAGGATGAACAGCAGCACGGCCAGGATGATAATCTGCCCGCTCAACTGCGAGTACGACCAGAAGAACAGGACGAAGCACACGGCCGCGATCACGCCCGGCGCTGTCGCTCCCGGCATCTTCAATTCCAGAATGAGACAGATCGCGCCGATCATCACCAACAGCACCGAGACCACGGGGTGCCGCAAGAATTCGGCAATCGCGTCGAGCCAGTCCGGCGAGGCTTCGCGCACCGTACGCGGATCGAGACCGTATTTCGCGTAAACGTCTCGGACGTTCGGCGTCTCGGTGATGTCGCGAATTACCCCCAAATCCTTGGCCAGCTGCGCCGACAACACCAGTGTTTTCCCCTTGTGCTTTATCGTGTTTTCCAACTGCCATTTCGGATCGGGCGATTTCTGATCATCGGCATAATCTTGCGCCGATAACAGGCGCCGTTCAATGGAACCGCCCACTCGGTTGCGCACCCGGACAATTTCCAGATCGGGATCAAACATGCCACGAACCAGCAGCGGCGAAATTCCCTGTTCCTTCGCCAGATCTTCGAGGTTATCGGCAACCAGTTTGGGATCCTGGCGCGCTTCGCCCTGATCCTGCTTGAATTTCCGTGGTCCGGCAGATCCGACTCCCACCATGCTGCGGAAGTCACCCAGTGTGGCATCTTTACCCATAACGATTTCGCTACAACCGAACGCGATGAACGTAGCCACGTCGGTCGCGTCGTCGCTTCTGGGGATAAAGGCCACGGTCATTACCGGAGCACGATCGAGATTGTTGTCTCTCAATTCGCGCAGATTTTCCGCCATGCGCCGGGCCGTGTTGGCGTCGCCCCCGCCGCAAGCCTGAAATTCAAGAATCAAGAGATTGGCGCCTTGACCGACCGCTCGATGAATACGGCGGGTGATGGTCTCGGAAAAAGCGTTATCAATTTTGCCATGCAACAAAATATGGCAAGCCACGGGCGCGCGGCCCTGCAATGGGTCTTCGCGCAGGCTATTGGCCGAAAGGCCATATGCTTCCGCGACCTGTTGCCACGAATCCTTGTTCGTCAACTTGCACAGTCCCATCCGAAAGGCTTCATTGCCATCCAGCAACGCGGTTTTCCCAGCGGTCAAAACGGGCGTCTGATCAATACCGACCACGCCCTGGTTCACCATTTCGGCCTGCCGGCGACGGTCGAAAAAGAACTCGGCCCCGTTCTTGCGGCCGCGCATGACTTCAACATTCGGATCGAGCATTTTCAGAACGATGGCGGCCCGGTTCTCGCCGGCGATTTTCGCGTATGCTTGTTCTTCCAGTTCATCTCGAGGGGCTTTCGGATCAGAAATGACGTCGCCGATCCTGCCATCGCTGCCCATGACCAGCTCTTTACATGCCAGCACCGGCAGCACCGTGTGGCGAAACACCTTCTTATGGACGAAGGCGACGGTCGTGAGCTCATGGAGATTGCGAATGTACTTGGCCAACTCATAGCAAGGGGCAAAGTCGGGGGTGGCCGCATCCTGATCGCTTGGATTGAAATCGAAGATAACCGTGCGGATAATGCGGTCCTTGCGAACGCGCGCGCGCTCAGTCTTTTCCTTCACCAGGTTGACCACATCGCTCGTAATCGGCGTGTTCACCACGATGAACACTCCGTCCTCGGCCGCGGGCTCCTGCGCCTGCAAACGCGAAGTGCCGGACAGGAGTGCTAAGCCGAGCATCAGGGAGGAAAACAGTGGCAGGCGCATGGAAATTCCTCCGCGAACCAAACGGTCCATAGTGGGATTATACAAGGCGGGCGATTTCGAAGTCAAAGACTCCAGGATGAACGACGGATGAGAATGTTGGGCATTCGCGGCCGAATTCACTGCCCGCCCCATAGTAATTCGCTCTGATTTCCAACGAATTCACCAAGTTCGTAGAAAAAGCATGCCGAAGCTATTGGTAAATGCGATTTTTTCTGCGCGAACAAGTCACGCGCAAGACCTGCGCGACACCCTTTCATATTCGGAAGCCGGCTGGCAGTGCTCGTTGGAATTCTTTGATCATCAACCGCGCGGCCCAGCGATGCGAATACCGCACTGGAAAACCATACAATCCTTTTTCTCGACAGGCGCGATACTTGATTGCAGATTGGCGGAGTCGGCGCCATTTCAGTCAAATAGAATTAGCCACATTGCGTCACCGAAGCTTTTGCTGCCATGAACTTGCTGTACCCGACAATTCCGATTAAACAACTGCCGGGAATGCTGCGCATCGCATTCCTGGGCGCGGTGGTCGCTGGGTGCTATGGCGCGCTGCACGATCAGGTCACCTACTCCATTTCTCCGGAGTACTTTTTGAAATTCAAATCGCGGCAATTTTCCTATGCCGACTTTGGCTGGCCGCCGCGAGTCTTCGCATCCGAAGTCGGATTCCTGGGCTCATTCTGGGTAGGCATGGCCGCAGGCTGGTTTGTGGCAAGAGCCGGTTTGGTGCGATTACCACGAGCGATGCGAAGGAGTTGCACGCTGCGCTCGTTCGCCATTCTGCTCACTACTTGCCCTGCCGGCGGGTTCACCGGCGCGTTGTTCGGGCTTACGCTAACGCGCCACAAAAATTCTAGTGACTGGCTTCTACTGCAACATGCCTTCGGTCTGGAAAACGTCCGAGCATTTGTGATTGTCGGATGTTTACATGCCGGCAGCTATCTGGGCGCACTGGCAGGATTGATCGCGGCGATCATTTATGTTCGCAGGCGAGTGCGAACATCAGTTGGTAGTGAACCGCATTAGCGGGTCTGGCCCACTGACCGGCTAAAACGGGTCACTACAAATTGGTTCGGTTACGATATTCTTCCCATCCGCCGGCGCTCCCACCAGCGGTCGATGCTGCAGGGACCGGCGCCGAAGTAGGCGATGATCAGCGCGCCACCGATCATCGAAAAGTTCTTTATGAACATGATCTGGTTCGTTTGCGCCTGCGCGGGATCGGCCATCGCCCAGAAGTTGTGCATGGTCAACGTGACCGGAATCAGAAATACGATCAGCAGCGAGGCGCCGAGCCGGGTCCAGCAGCCGAGCAACACGCTAAGCCCTCCGGCCAGGGCGATCAGGCCCGACAGCGGCACGAGGATATTCGCGAAAGGCACTCCGTGGGCGGCGCCGTGTTCAATCATTGGCCGCGAAAAATGGCCGAACGACGCCATGATGAAAATGGCCGAGAACAGTATCCGGCCAATCGGCACAAGATAGCGAGTGATACTCTCCGCTTGAACCGGCAATGGTTGGGTATCGGGTTGTGTCTGTACGGAAATGGTGGCCATGGGGATGCTCCTGGATGTAGGTTCCCCCCTCAGATCGAGTTATTCGCAGGAAAGTGCAACCCGCGTGCCACGAAATGCAGCGGTTAGGAACTGCCGATCAGAATGCCGGTGAGAAAGACAAGAACGCCGCCGATCACGACTTGCCAAATGGCGGCCACCAGCGGCGTGTCCATATAGCGGTGGCGGATGTAGGCAATCACGGCTAATTCAATGACAACCACGACCACCGCCAAAGCGGTGGCCGAGTAAAAACTCGGAATCAGATAAGGCAACGCGTGGCCCAGACCACCTACGGCGGTCATCAGGCCACAGATAATGCCGCGCGTGAGCGGCCGGCCTCGGCCGGTCAGGCTGCCGTCGTCGGAGAGCGCTTCCGCAAAACCCATGCTAATGCCGGCGCCGAGCGCCGCGGCCAAGCCGACCAGGAAGGTCTCCCAGCTCTTGTGCGTGGCGAAGGCCGCGGCGAAAAGCGGAGCCAGCGTCGAAACCGAGCCATCCATTAACCCGGCGAGGCCCGGTTGCACGACTTGCAGTACGAACAGCCGCTTGCGCGCTGCAGCTTCTTCCTCTTCAACTCCGGTTTTCTTGCGCTCTGCCTCCAACTCCTCAGCCAGCGCTTGGTGTTTGCGCTCCTCTTCCGCCAGATCACCGAGTAATTGACGAATTCCCGCGTCGGTTGTCTTTGCCAGCGCCCGGGCGTAGAACTGCTTGGTTTCCAGCTCCATCAGCTCCACTTGTTTGCGCACGGCGGCCGGTCCCAGCGGACGTACCAGCCAGACGGGTTTGCGTTGCACGAAGCCCTGAACGTCGTGGCGCCGGATGAGAGGGATGTGGTCGCCGAATTTCTGACGATAAAGATCGATCAGGCGATGCCGGTGGTTGTCTTCCTCGGCGCGCATCTGCTGGAGCGATTTGGCAGTCGCTGGATAATCCGCTTGAACGGCATCGGCGAAGTCGTCGTAAATGCGAGCGTCTTCCTCTTCAAGAGAAATGGCCAGCGCGAGAATCTCCTGCTCGCTCAAGCTCTTGAAAGTGCGCACAGGCTGGCCTTTCGCAGGTTGGAACCAATGAGCGGAATCAAACCAACGACCATGTTTTGCGTGGGGACATGCTTCGCGCGAATTATCCGCGAAACAGCAGCCTTACTCATGGTTTTCCCATTTCGAGGAATTATTATAAGGAGTGAAAGATAGCGCTTTAGAAAAGCTGTGCAGGGCCCCACCGGAGCTTGTTGTTCCCTACCGGAAAACTCGCAGAATTCTTGACAGCCATCTTGACTTGCAAAAGGTCAGGCACGATAATTAGTTAGCGAGCTAATTATCTGGAGGCCAATGATGTCCTTTGCAGTTCCCCCAGCGATCGTCGATTCCGAGGCGACGCGCGCGTTTCGCGAGTTCCTCCGTGTCTTTGGCCTCGTTGAGCGGGCCATGCAGCCGTATTTCGCGCGCTTTGGCATTAGCGGGTCGCAGTGGGGCGTGCTTCGTAATTTGCATCGCGCCGAGAAAGAGGGCGCAACCGGGCTTCGCGTCAGCGTTCTGAGTGAGCGGCTGCTGATTCGCCCGGCCAGCGTCACCGGCGTGGTGGACCGATTGGAGCGCGCCGGCCTGGTGGCCCGCGAAGCCGACCCCACCGACCACCGGGCCAAATTCATTCGGCTCACCAAGGAAGGGCGGCAATTGGTGGAGCGCGTTTTGACCAGTCACCAACGGCAGATCGAGAGTGTTTTTGGCGGGCTCAAAGTGGAAGAACAAGTGCGCTTGCACGGCTTGCTTGCGCGACTGGGCCGGCACCTGGAAGGTCTAAAAAGTGTGGGACTACATACAGTAACGTCTGAAGCGAACTAATTCGTTCCGAATCTCTCCGGAGTTTTTGCCATGAGACGGTGGATAATCATTAGCGTAGTTATTTTGCTCGTAGCAGGCGCCGGCGTGACTGGCTTCTGGTACTGGCAGCATGCTACAACGGCTCCAACCTTCAAAACCGCCCAGGTGACGCGCGGCGATTTGATGTTCACCATCAGCGCCAGCGGTACCGTGGAGCCGGAAGAGGTCATCGACGTGGGCGCTCAAGTGCAGGGGCAAATCTTGAGCCTAGGGAAGGACCCGCACGATTCCACCAAGTCCATCAATTATTGCACTCGGGTAGATGAAGGGACGATTCTGGCGAACATCGACCCCACGCTTTATCAAGCCGATGTCGACACCGCCGTAGCCGCGAAGGAGGTGGCGGATGCCGCGTTGTTGGTCGCCAAAGACAATCTACAGAGCGCGAAGGCCAACCTGGCGCAATTTCAGGCCAAGTATGACCAGACCAAGGCAGACTGGGATCGCGTTGGCCAGATTCGTAAAAACACCGGTGCCGTGAGCGATTCGGAGTACGACCAATATAAAGCCAGTTTCCTCACGGCCGAATCGGCCTTGAAAGTCGGCGAAGCGGCCGTGCTCCAGGCGACCAGTGGCTACAATCAAGCCCAGAAATCGGTGAACCAGGCGCAAACGGCCCTGAAGAAGGCGCAGCAAAACCTCAGCTATTGCACCATCAAATCGCCGGTGAAAGGCGTCATCGTGGATCGCCGTGTTAACGTTGGCCAGACCGTGGTTTCCAGCTTGACGGCTCCCAGCCTTTTCCTCCTGGCGAAGGACCTTACGAAGATGCAGATCTGGGTGCCGGTGAACGAGGCCGATATTGGCCAGATTCACCCGGGCCAGAACGTGACCTTCACGTGCGACGCATTTGGCACTGAAGTATTCAAGGGCGTAGTCGATAAGATCCGGCTCAACGCCCAAATGACCCAAAACGTCATCACGTACACCGTCGAGATCAACACCGATAACTCCAGCGGCAAATTGTTGCCGTATCTCACCGCCAATGTCTCCTTCCAGGTTGGCGAGCATCAGAATACGTTGCTGGTTCCGAATGCCGCCCTGCGCTGGATGCCGCAGCAATCGCAGATCGATCCCACTGCAGTACCGACAAAGGGGCAAGGTAAGAAGGACAAGACTGACAAAAGCGACAAGAGCACGACTAAGGAACAGTCTGACCGCGGCGTTCTTTGGGTACAATCGGGCCGCTATGTTCGCCCGGTGAATGTTCACATCGGCTGGACCGACGGCGTGAATACCGAAGTAAGCGGCAAGGACGTAACGGAAGGCATGGAAGTCGTGGTGGGTGAGGTAAAACAAGGGAGTGGCGGTGGCGGAACGACGAACCCATTTACGCCGCAAATGTTCCAGAAAAAGAGTAATTGACCAATGAGTGCCCCAGGGACTGCGGTCCCTGGGCTTTATCGCACTTTATAAGGAATGCATGAGCTATGTCCCTGATCCTATTAGAAGACATTTACAAGAATTACAAGCTCGGGCAGGTGGATTTGCCGGTGCTCAAGGGCGTGTCGCTGAGGATTGAGCGCGGCGAGATGGTGGCGCTCATGGGCGCATCGGGCTCCGGCAAGACCACGCTCATGAACCTGCTCGGCTGTCTCGACCGGCCCACTTCCGGCCGGTACTGGCTGGACGGGGAATCGGTGGAACATTTATCGCGCGATCAGCTCGCCGAGGTGCGCAGCCGCAAAGTCGGTTTCGTGTTTCAGACGTTCAACCTGCTGGCGCGCACCAGCGCGCTGAAAAACGTCATGATGCCGTTGTCGTACTCGGTTAAAGAAGTGCCGGACGCAGAAGCCGTTAAGCGCGCTACGCGGGTTTTGGAGAAGGTGGGGCTAGGAGACCGGATGGATCACCATCCGTCGCAGCTTTCCGGCGGACAGCAGCAGCGCGTAGCCATCGCGCGGTCGCTTATCAACAATCCCGCCTTGCTGCTGGCCGATGAACCAACGGGCGCCCTTGATTCCAAGACCAGTGCCGAGATTCTCCGCCTGTTTCAGCAACTGAACGACGAAGAAGGCATCACTATCATCCTGGTGACGCACGACGCCGACGTAGCCGGCCATGCCAAACGCGTGATCCGTATGCGGGACGGCCGCATCGAGGCCGGCGCCTACACCAAACATACCGATGAATCGATCCCCGTGGTTGCGGAAGCGAGGGCGTCATGAAGAAATGGTATCGCACGGTGATCATGGCCGTTCAGGCTTTGATGCGCAATGTGTTGCGTTCCGGCTTGACCACGCTGGGCATCATCATTGGCGTGGCCGCGGTCATTGCCATGATGGAAATCGGTCAGGGCTCGTCGTCGGCCATTCAGAAGACCATTTCCAGCATGGGCGCCAACAACTTGCTCGTCCAGCCGGGCACGGCTTCCAGCGGCGGCGTGACATTTGGCTCCGGCAGCGTCATCACGCTGACGCCGCAAGATGGCGATGCGATCCTGCGGGAATGCACAGCGGTGCGCGCCGTGGCCCCGGTGGTCCGGGCCCGCACCCAAGTGGTGTACGGCAACAAAAACTGGGTCCCGTTGTACATCTACGGCACCACCCCTTCCTTTCTGCAAGTTCGTGACTGGAACGACTTGGCCGAAGGCGAGCCGTTTTCCGACCGCGATGTCCGCAATATGGGCCGCGTGTGCTTGATCGGCCAAACGCTGGTTCGCGAGCTGTTCCAAGGTCAATCTCCGGTCGGCAAAGAAATCCGTATTCAAAACGTGGGTTTCAAGGTCATTGGCGTGCTTAGCGCCAAAGGCGCGAACATGATGGGGCTCGACCAGGATGACATCGTGCTGGCGCCGTGGACAACGATCAAATTCCGGGTGGCCGGCCAAACGCTCAGCAACGTCAACCAAAGTGCCGCAACGTCAAGCACCGATCCCACGCAGCAAGTCAATACGCTGAGCACCATCTACCCCGGCAGCGCCCAGAGCACGTATCCCACGGTATCGGCTACCCAGAACGCCGACACGCCGCTGCCCGTGCGCTTTACCAACGTGGATCAGATTCTAGTCGCGGCCGATTCGCCGGAGGACATCCCGATCGCCATTCGGCAGATGACGCAGTTACTGCATGAGCGGCATCACATCCGGGCCGGCCAGCCCGATGATTTCAATGTGCGCGACATGGCGGAAATGACCAAGGCGCTGTCTTCCACCACGTCTCTCATGACTCGGCTGCTGCTGGCCGTCGCTTTGATTTCGCTCGTGGTCGGCGGCGTGGGCATCATGAACATCATGCTGGTGTCCGTCACCGAGCGCACGCGGGAAATCGGCTTGCGCATGGCGGTCGGGGCTCGCCCGCGCGATATTCTCCGGCAATTCCTGGTGGAAGCCGTCGTGCTTTGCTTACTTGGCGGGGCCGCCGGCGTGCTGATGGGCTGGGTATGCTCGTGGATGGTGCAAACGTTTCTGCACTGGCCGACTGAGACTTCCTGGCTTGCGGTGCTGGCCGCTGTCGCCGTCTCTGCTGCGGTGGGTATCTCCTTCGGCTACTATCCAGCCTGGAAAGCGTCGAAACTGGATCCGATTGAGGCGCTGCGTTACGAATAAGCGAGCATTCGTGCCTTGATTGTTGGCCGGTGAGTTGTATTTGCGCAGCGGTGGTTCTCAAGTACTGAGTACGCAGTACTGAATACTTCCCGCTCGCTCAATTCGGCGTTCACGCCTGGTGATCGCGTTGTTTCGATGTGGATCACATTCGTGCTTTTTCATGCTCTTCGGTCGGTAATGGCTCATTGCTTCTGGCATTGCCGCATGCTATGAAATGCTCAAGACCGATTGACCAAGACCATACGATTATGCGGGGCGGCGTTTTTCCATGATTCCAGCAGCGCCGTTGGAAGGATTGGCCGAAGCTTTGTTTCAGGAAGCCGGCGACGCACTTTTCCTCATTGATCCAGCAACCGGGCACATTTTGGATGTAAACCCAACTGCCCAACGGCTGAGCGGTCAGGCGCGCCAGGAGCTGCTGGGCGAGCCCATTTCGCAACTCCTTCAGCCCGAGGGCTCCGAAACCACCGAGAGCTTGGAAGACGCCTATCGTTATTCGACCGCATTTCATGCTCGCGACGGATTCTTGCTGCATAACAGCTCGGAGGGAGTTTGGATACCGGTAAATGTCACAATCGCACGCCTACATGTGAAATCGGGCGTTTTGGGGCTGATCACCGTTCGCGATCAACGCGAGCAGCGCGCGGCCTACAACCGTCTGCGCAAAATTGAAGCAGAAATGCGGCGGATTCTGACTTCCGTTTCGGACTGCCTGTGGAGTGCTCGCCTCGATTTGGCCGGACGCTGGACCTACCGTTACTTTTCGCCAGTCGCGGAGCCCATCACCGGCCGTTCGCCGAAGT
>DATGHS010000575.1:0-4639 GCA_035307785.1 Gemmataceae bacterium | reverse complement strand
TGACACGCGTACCGAAGCCCCAAAGACCGACCCACGCTATTACTACCGGCCCTGGAAGACGATCCTGGTGCGCACCGTGGCCGACGGCGGCGAGAGCTTTTACATTCAAGGCGATCACCGCGTGACAATCCCCCACCTGTGGCACGCCGCCGTCCGGATGGCGCTGTGAAATTTTCTCCACTCTCCCCTCGGGGGAGAGGGGATGGGGGTGAGGGGAAAAAGGGACTCGCGAGCGCCACTGTTCTCGCCCCCTCACCCCGACCCTCTCCCCCGAGGGAGAGGGGGGAGGAATTGATGCTCACTGATCCATTACTCGAACAAATCCTGGAGCGCATACCACGCCTCCGCATCGGCGTTTTGGGCGATCTTTTCCTGGACCGCTATCTCGATATCGACGCCGGGCTTGACGAGCCGTCGTTGGAGACGGGACTGACGGCATATCAAGTTGTTCAAGTTCGTTCGCAACCTGGGGCGGCCGGAACGGTGATCAACAATCTCGCGGCCCTCGGTGTCGGCAGCATCGTGCCAGTGGCGGTGATCGGCGATGATGGGGAGGGTTACGAACTCCGGCAAGCGCTGGCGCGCATTCCGGCGGTTTCGCCGGAAGCCATCCTTTCGTTCCCGGCCCGGCGTACGCCAACCTACGCGAAGCCGATGCGACTTGAACCCGGTCAGCCGGCGCGCGAGTTGAACCGGCTCGACATCAAGAACCGCACGCCGACGCCGGCCGAAGCGGAGGAACAAATCATTCGCCATTTGGAACTGATTTGGCCGCGAGTTGATGCGCTCGTCGTACTGGATCAAGTGAGCGAAGCAGATTGCGGTGTGGTCACGCGGCGCGTTCGGGATCGGCTCGCCGAACTCGGCGCCGCGGATCCGCGGCGCTTCGTGTTGGCCGATAGCCGGGAGCAGATTCGCGAGTTTCGCAATGTTTGCCTGAAGCCGAATCTCCGGGAGTGCAGCCCCTCACCCCCGGCCGCACTCCCCCCGCTGGGGGAGCGGGGAAACAGGAATTCGGCCGGTTCCGATCAAGACAAGTTGCTCGTGGCCGTTGCCGAATTGGCGCGCTCGCAAGGGCGGCCGGTGTTTTGCACCTGTGCTGAAGAAGGGATGGTGGTTGCCGAACCCGGAGCAGCGCCGAAACATGTACTGGGCTTCCCGGTAAGCGGTCCCATTGATCCCGTTGGCGCCGGCGACAGCGTGAGTGCCGGGATCGTCTGCGCCCGTGCGGCCGGCGTCAGCCTGGTCGAGGCGGCTCAATTCGGCAACCTGGTTGCATCCATCACGATTCAGCAGCTCGGCACTACGGGGACCGCCTCGCCGGCCCAGATCCGCGCGCGCTGGCGCGAGGTAAGCTTGTAGCGACCCCGCTTTAGCCGGTCATTTTTACGACCCGCTAAAGCGGGTCGCTACGAACTGCTTTCCGCTCGACCGCACAACCGATACTGTCGTTTCCGCCCCACCACCCGGCTTTTTCCGCACTGTTAAGAAAATCCGGTTGCGTAGAGTTTCCGGCCCGGTCCCGGTAAGAATTTCCCATAGAAATGAAAAAAATGATTGAATTAACCGCCCAGGCTGGCTAGGATTTCCGGTGGATACGCAACACACCGGACTTGAGGAATAGCCCAGGGACGGCTGGGCAAGGAGGCTGGTAGGCGTATTCCGACCACCTCCACGACCCGGGCCAACCTGAGCATCGGTGCTGTCAGCGCTGGAAGCCGCGACCATTGTGTTTATTAGAGGAGGTCGATTTCCATGTCCGCCACCATCTGGAGCCGCCCGCATGCCGCGGAAGTGCTCACCCAAAACCCCCAGCCATTGCTCCGGCGACTGAAGGTCGAGGAGACCGACCAGGAAATCGTTATCTCGGGCACAGTCCCCAGCTACTATCTCAAGCAACTGGCTCAAGAGGCCGTCCGGCCCATCCTCGACGGCCGCCGCGTCCGCAACCGCATCCGCGTTGCCGAACCGCTCTAATCCTGAATTCATGCGACGAAAGAAGCCCCGCGCTTGCGGGGCTTTTTCGCTTTAAGAGCACTCTTTAGGAAGGCCGCCTCCCTGACTATTTTTTCGGTACGTCCGGAATGGTCGCGCGGTCTGCTTTTTCTACATTCGGAAGAATTCGGCCCATGGTCTCGGCCAGGGTCCGGACCACGTCGGGTAGTTCCATGCGCCATTCCGCGCCGCTTCGTTTGACGCCGACAACGTCTACCTTCGTCATCTCCGCCGTGCCGAATTTCTGGCTCATACGCACCACGACGTAGGCCTGATCCTCTCCATCGTGAACCACGCCAATAACCTTGTGATCAGCGTTTTGGGGATTCACCGGCCCTTGCTTGAATTGCGCCGCCATTCCCTTCATTGAAGCGGCGAGGAACTCCCTTGGCTTCAAGGCCATGATCGATTTGAGATCCGCAGCGTTGTCAAACAGCTTTAGCAGTTCGGCTTGTTGGTCCGGACCTTGCTTGGCGGCGGCCGTCAACGCAGGCTGCCACATCTTCTTGTAATCTGCGAGGCTCTGCGGATCGACGAAATCGGCATAGCGCTGCCAGTCGCCTTTCTTGGCGGCCTCATTGCTGTCGGCGACCACCTTGACGATCGCGGCGTCATCGCGCTGGGGAGGTAAATCTCCTGCCCAGCCTGCCGTCGAGAAAACGAGAAGTGAAAGCACGCATAGAGCGGAGCCAAAGCGGTTCATGTTCGCACCTCGTTAGGGTTGCAATTGAAGTGGCCCGAACTGTCTCAAACCAGGTCTTGTTGCAAATGCCACGCCAATTGGATGAACCGCAACCGCTGTGCCGGCTTAACTTGACCTGTCTTTTGTTTTCTTCGTACCACGCTCTGAGCATTACGGGAACGTAATCTTCGATGTGCTACGTACACCCAGTCATGCGCTGAATTGCACGAATACCAACCACACTAGCCGCCCGGCCAGCACGAGAAAACACAGCCCCCAAACCACCCATGCCGGCGCCTTTAGAGGTTCCGCGAGAGGCTCGGAGTACAACAGCAGCGGCAAGGGAATCGTGAACCATACGACCGCCAAAAACTCGGGGAACGCCTTGCCGGCCATTGCGGAAACAATGACATCGAGAATAAACAGCGCATACCCGGCCAGCGCCAGGGGCCAGAGCAGCATTCCATCGGCCGAAACGGCGCGCCTCCCGGCGGCGACCAAACTTACCGCCAAAATGGTGACTGAGATCGCACGATAGGGAAAGGAAATGGGGACCGGTGGTCCCCACGGCGTGCCGCCGCGCGTATGAGGCTGGACCAGGTAAGTCGGGTCGCCGCGCAGGAGGATCATTGCGACCGCAATGCCGGCCACGGCACTGCAAGCCACCGCGACCCAGACGATTTGCCTGCGGACCCTTTTTTTCACAATTGTACCGCCCCTCCGGTGAATTTACGGCCGCGGAGTCCAGCCTGCTGCTTTTCTCGTTGTGGCACGGTCTCCGGACCGTGCCACATCGGCCCGACCGAACCTCGTTGTGGCACGGTCTCCCGACCGTGCCACATCGGCCCAACCGAACGTCTCAGGCTCGTTGTGGCACGGTCTCCGGACCGTGCCACATCGGCCCAACCGAACGTCTCAGGCGTTTTCGGAGACCTTCGGTCCAAACATATGGCCGGGTCAGGAGACGTCGGGAGACCCGGCCACAACACGCCGGTTCTGCTTTTCTAACCGTTGCCCGATTTTCTATCGTTCTTCCGCCACATGCAAGTCGGCCACGAATTTCGCGGCTGCTTCGCGGTCCTTACGAGCGATGGCCAACACCAACCGCCCTTGCTTCATGCCGGGGACATCCTGAACGGGCTGCATGTGGGACAGTTGAATGACGATATTCGTAGACATGCCGAACCATTTCCGTTCCAGCGCCACCGAGGCGAGTTCCGCCAGCGGGATCCGTACCTGCTTGACACCGCTCTTGATGAGGCCCACCAACGAGTCTTGAATTTGAAATTCGAGAACCAGATGTTCGCCCTCGTCGCGAATCAAGCCGTGGCAGTTCGCGAATCCCGAGTAGACTTCTTCCAAAGTGAATGGAACGGTGTTCATGGCGCCCTCAACGCAAATGGTTATTGCACGCCGACCTCGTAGCGCACGACTAGAAGATGTTCGTTTCAGCAGGGCAATTATTTCCACGACCGCGGTCAGCCCGCTCCTGCCGTAGAATGGACGGAGCCGCTGTGTGCCGTTTGCCGGCCACGGCAGTCAGCATCTTATGAAGAATTGGAAGCGGGAGTAACGCAGCATGCGTTTCGCCAAGTGGGTCTTCTTGCTGGCCGGTAGCACCGGCATCCTCATGGTCGCGCCGCCGTATTTTCTGGAGCAGCAGACCAGCCAAGACTACCCGCCGCCCATTACCCATCCCGAATACTATTACGGCTTCTTCGGCGTGACGCTGGCCTGGCAATTCATGTTCTTAGTGATCGCAACCAATCCGGTTCGTTATCGCATGGCGATGCTGCCGGCGCTGCTGGAGAAAGCCGGCTTCGCCCTCGCCATTCCGATTTTGTATTCCCTGGGTCGCGTTGCCGGCGTGTGGCTCGGTTTCGCAGCAATGGATGCGACCTGGCTAGTGCTATTTTTATTCGCTTTTGTGCGAACGCCACGAGAACAACTGCCGGCAAGCAA
>DATGHS010000574.1:0-14609 GCA_035307785.1 Gemmataceae bacterium | reverse complement strand
CCAACAATCCGAATCCGTTCGACATTCCCGGTACCCGCGTCGTGGGGACCGACTTTTTCGGCACGCAGAACCTCTTCTTTGGTGGGCAGGTAGGAACCAACCTGGAACTGCGTAATGGCCGCTGGTCGGTCGATCTGCGTGGGTCCATCGCGCTAGGCGATACGCACGAGAGCCTGGTGATCAACGGCAGCCAAGTGCACACGCAACCCGGCGGCGCGGTGATGAGTTTCGTAGGCAATTTGCTGGCTTTGCCCGGCGCAAACATTGGCGTCTTTTCCCAGGACCATTTCTCCTTCGTTCCGGAAGTGCGGTTGAATCTCGGCTACCAGATCACGCCGAGCATTCGCGTGTTCGCGGGTTACGATTTCCTGTACTGGTTCAGCGTGATTCGGCCGGGCACCGAGATTGACCGTGTTATTGACCTCACGCGTGTGCCAAACCCGCCGCCGCCGCCGCCCGTGTTGACCCCCGTCGTCCCGCCGCGGCCAATGGCGCTCTTCAGCCAGCAAGGCTTCATCGCTCAGGGCGTGAATCTTGGCGTGCAATTCCGGTGGTAGGTGTGCGGTGGCTAGCCGCAACGCGGAGTCTTCGTAGCGGAGCGAGCGAATACCCTCATCATTTTCTCCATTGCCACAATTCGGAAGAATCGGTACATAGCGGCCGGTCTGTGCGTTTCCTGCCAGGCGCGGCCGATTTTTATTGCCGCGCAAGTTTCCAGCCGCAGGTTCGTTCCTCGCTTGATTCGCAAGCGACGAAGATGATCCCAAATTTACTCCCTTCAGGAATTCCAATATGTCGCGCATCTTACCCTGCCTCCTACTCTCCACGCTGGGCCTGATACTGGCCGTGGCCGTGGTCCGCGCGCAACAGCCGCCGCAACAGCCCGAGGGCGTGGAAGTGCAAACTCGCGGCCCCATCCACGAAGCCTTCGCAGAACCCGTAGACAGCCAGCCCGCTCCAACCCACGTTATCAATCGCCAGCCGCCGGCGCCCATCGAAGAGCAGCCGCCCGATCAGCGGCCCGAAGGCGACCGTGTGCAGTGGATTGGCGGCTACTGGGCCTGGGACGATGCCCGCAACGACTTCCTCTGGGTAAGTGGCTTCTGGCGCACCCCGCCGCCCGGCCGCACCTGGGTTCCGGGAAGCTGGCGCGATGCGAACGGCGGTTTCCAGTGGGTGTCGGGCTACTGGGCCCCGGAGCAGAAGACCGAACAACAATACTTGCCGCCGCCGCCGGCATCGATCGAAACCGGACCCACGATTCCCGCTCCCAGCCAGCAACACGTCTATGTTCCTGGTAGCTGGTACTACAACGACTACCGTTACGTTTGGCGGCCAGGCGTGTGGGTGGAATACCACCCGGGTTGGGTTTGGATTCCCGCGCATTATCGTTGGACCCCGGCCGGCTATGTCTTCATCGAAGGCTACTGGGACTTCCCGTTGCGCGAACGCGGCCTGTTGTTCGCCCCGGTCTACATCAGCCCTGTGGTCGCCTATCGGCCGGGCTGGTATTATTCGCCGACCTTCGTCGTGTACGACAATTCGCTCTACGGCGCCTTGTTCGTGCGCACTGGCAGCACGCACTACTACTTCGGCGACTACTTCGAAGCCCGCTACACAAGCATCGGCTACCATTCCTGGTTCAGCGTCAGCTTCGGCCGCTCGTATGCTTATGACCCTCTGTTCAGCTACTATCGCTTCACCTACCGAAGCGACCCGTACTGGGAGCCGGCGATGCGTGAAGTGTACGTGGCTCGGTACGCCGGCGATCTGCCGCGGCCGCCGGTGAGCCTGTCGGTGTCGATCAACATCGGCAACACCGGCCCGACGGTGATCAACAACCCCACCATCGTGAACAAGTACACCTATATCAATAAGTCCACAACCATCACGAACGTGACCAACATCACGAACGTGAACAATGTGGTCACGAACATCAATCAGGTGAATACGACGAATAACACCATCAACAATGTTCGCATGACCACGGTAACGCCGGCGGCGAAGCAGCAGTTCGTGCAGAACAGCCAGCAAATTCAAAATGTGGCGAAGCAACGGCAGCAGACCGAAAGCCAACTGGTGGCAAGCGGCAAGGTACCGACGAAAGCCGGCGACCCGCCGCACACCGCGAGGTTGAACACCGTGAATCCGAACAACGTGCCGGGCCGGCAATCGAGTTCGACGCCGTTGCCGTTCACCGGCAATAATCAACACACCAATACCGGGAACACCAACTCGAACGCGGCATTGAGCGGCGGCAATTCGCACAACAACACCGGTAACGCCTCGGGCAATGCTTCGGGCGGCGCCAACAACTCGCATACGAACACCGGCAACACAACGGTGAACCCGGCCCTGAACGGCAACAATACGCATAACAGTACCGGTGGTCCGCCGCTGAATCCGGCGCTGAACAACAACCCCCCGAAGCCGCCGCTCGGCACGCCGCCACCATTCGGCAATAACAACACGCCGAGTGGCAATAATGTCATGCACCCGAATGGCACTGGCACGCCGCCGCCGGGATCGTCACCGTTCGCGCCCGGGACTCCAGGTGGCCTGCCAAAGGTTGGCGGCACGCCGATGCCTGGTGGTTCGCCCAACGGCACGCCATCGCACCAGACGGAAAAGGACAAGGACAAGAAGAAAGACAAGAAGCCGCCAGACGGGCATTGAAATAGTTCGGAGCCCGCAGCGCGAGCAAGCACCCGCGATGAGCCCGCAGCGCAAGCAAGGGACATCCCTTGCTCGCGCTGCGGGCTCATCGCGCGCGAAGCACTGACGCGCCTTCCTAGCAGCGGTTTCGTTTCATTTCATGGAAAAACATACATCCCCCATGAAACGAAACGCCTTTTCGTGAAATGAAACGGATTTTTGAATGACAAGCGGCAATCTGGATCGTACACTGCGGCCGATGCATCCGATCGCTCGGCGCAACCATCGCCCTCCACGGTGAAGAAGTCGTGGTGGGCCGTCGCATCTGTGCTCGGCTCAGCCTGCGTTTACACTTCTTGGCGGCTAGATGCCGCCGTTACATGCCGCGTTCGCGGCCGGGCTGCTCCGCGGCTGAACCCAGCCGCATACGCGGCCCATGCTCCGCAATGGTCATTTCTTCAAGAAATACAACGGGTCCCTGCGCACTTCTTCGAAGCGATCCTTGAAGACCAGGAATACGGCGCCGGGCGCTTTGTTGCTGGTGGCGTAGTACGTCTTGCCGTCTTTCTCCGGTGCGCCCACCGTGAGGGTAATTGGCGTCTTCTCGCCTTCCAGCGTGATTTCGATCGCGAGGGCCTTGTCTTTCACGTCGAGGCCGTAGTCCGGCTTCGGTTCGCCCTTTTGCGAAACGAAGCCTTCGGTGCGCACCAGGGCCAGACTTTGCAGGAATTCTTCGGCCTTTTGAGCATCGACCTTCACGTCCGGCTTGCCTTTCAAGCTCCATTCCGTCGGGCTCTTGCGGACCAGGTCCAGCGTCGTTGCCTCCCGGAGCGCATCCTTCCAGCCGGTAAGCTTGATGCTCTGCACCTTGTTTGGATCGAGCCGGAAGATGGTCGTGTCCTGAATTTCGCCTTGCAGGAATGCATCGGCCGCGCGCTTGTCCACCAGGAAGACCGTGTCCTTGCCGGACATGCGCATGTAGACGTATTGTTTGCCTTCTGCCTTGTCGTCGTATTCCTTGCCGATCTGCACTGCGAACGGCTCGGCATTATCTTGCAACGCGACTGAAACTTCGATGTGCGGTGGTTTCAGCGCCCAGCTGGCCAGGTCCGCTTCCGTGGCCTTGCGCGTGAAGACGCGGCTGGCGTGCAGCGTGCTCAGCGTATTGAGGATCTGCTGCACGCGGAAAGAATCGGCCGTGCGGCCGGCAAGGTCGGCCGGCTGCACAATCTTCCACGCAGCGCCCGTGGCGTCGTTCTTCTCTTTTTCCAACTCGTACTTCACCGGGCCGCGGTTGAACGACAGCTTCACGGCTTGCAACGGCACGAAGGAAGGCAGCGTCAGGTCGAGGTAATCCACGTATTTCTTGCTGACCACCGGCAAAAGGTTATCCGGTACCGTAACGATGGCCGAAAAGATGCCAAGCTGCCGGCGAACGTAGACAATATCTTTTTCCTTTTTGCCGAACTTGAGCCGGACGCTCGGCTCGCCCTTGAGTGTGGGCTTTTTCGCCGGCTCTTTTTTCTCGTCTTTCTTTCCATCTTTCTTGTCGTCTTTCTTTTCCGGCTCCTTTTTTTCGGGCACGATGCCCTCTTGCCAGATCGCGATCTCGGCAACGGGTTGATCGAGCGCATACGTCTTATCGTCGCCGCCTTCGGGGAAGTCGCGGATGAGCCGCCGTTGCGTGAGCGCATTCAAAAGCGCCGTGACGGCGGGGAAGCTGGCCGGTTCCGAAACCTCGCTGCCTTCTTCATAAATGCGCCATTGCGGCGGGGGCGAAGGCGGTTGAAAACCACCCGGCATGGGCGGCGGCGGTGGAACCGTCGAGGCCACCTTGCGCAGCTCGAATTTCTTCTCGCCCGGCAGCTTGATGTCGATGGCGTCCACCGCGGGGATGCTCACGTTCAGCAAGTTGCGGTCGCGCAAGAGCGACGGATGATCGATCAGCTTGCGGATCGGCTCCAGCGTCTTGGCGGGAAACTGCACAATGAAGTTCTCGTTATTGAGGCGGACCCACACTTTTTCATTCGGAATCGGGGCCGGCTTGTTGGGATCGGGTTTCTCCGGGGGCTTCTCTTCCACTTTCTTGCCGACGTGCAGCACCTCCGTGCCGTTGCCGGTGATGTCGAGTTCCACACGCCACGAATCCTGACCGGGGGCCAGGCCGTATTCGGCAAGATTCTGTGGATTTTCCTTTACCTCGTCGGCGATGATGGGGATGCGCAGGCCGGAGAGAGCCGTGAGCATGGGCCGCAGGCCGGCAATCGTTTCGCCCGCCGGCCCCGGGGCATCGCCTTCCATGTCCACGGGGCCGAATCCTTCCGGCTTCATGAAGACCCAGCTTCCGGCCGGCGTTGCTTGCCCGAACACATCCGTCGGCGCCTTTTGGAGAGCCACTTCCTTTTTGCCTTCAACGAGTCGCACGCCGCTAACCTTGTCCCACGGCACGGGGGAACCATCCACGAGTAGATTCCGCGCCCGGAAGTCGGTGATTGACTTCATAGCCTCGCCGGCCGTGGCCACATTCGTGGTTCCCTGCCGGAAGAGTGCATCGACGGCCGTGCGGGAAATCGCCATCGGCTCCTTCGGGGCATCGGGCGAGACGGCGAACAGCACGCCGCCGAGCGTCAGGTTGCCGAGCTTGAGGGAATACGACTTGTCGCCCTTGCGCAGGATTACGACGACCGAGGGCGGGTCGAGCCCAAGTTGGCCAAGATTCGGCGACAAATCGGCGGTCTTGTCGATGCGCGCGTGCACCAGGCCCTCGACAATCGAGCGCACCTGGTTCGCATCGACCTTCGCCTCGTAGGGCTGCTGCAATTTCCAGTCGCGCTCGCCAACGCGCTTAAATACCAGCGTGTCGCCCTTCGGGTTAACACGCTCAATTTCCACGGTGTCGATTTCGTCCTGGATTCTGCGCACCTGATCGTCGGTCTTGGCGGATTCGTGCAGCGAGCGCAGCGCGAAATCCTCGGCCGTGCCGCGCGAGCCGACACTCATCACGACGATGAAGACGAGCAAGCCAATGGCGACCGCGCCAAAAAGGATGTACGTAGTGCGAAAATTCATGACGACCTCGATGTGTCAATTTAATCTCCCCTCTCACCTTGGGGGAGAGGGGACGGGGGTGAGGGGAACGGGGGCTTGCAAGCGCCACTGTTCTCGCCCCCTCACCCCAACCCTCTCCCCCGAGGGGAGAGGGCGAAAAGCTGTTACTTCTCTGCCTTCTTCTGAAAATCACCCGCGCGAATGATGATCAGCTTCTTCGGATCGACGAATTTCTTGAATGCGTCCTTGATTTCCGTCGGGCCCAGAGCGGAGACCTTCTTTTCCAGATCGGCCTGGAAGGCGAAGGTACGGCCCAGGTTTTCGTTATTGGCCAGTTGCTGAGCGAGATACGAATCGGCGCTGCGCTCGCTCTTTTGCTCCTCCAGCCAGCCCTTTTGCGCGTCGGTGACTTCCGTGAGCGACGGTCCGCTCATCAGGTATTTATCCACTTCATCGAGGATGGCGGCATCCACCTTGTCGATGTTTTTCGGATTGCAGATGGCAAACATCATGCAGATCGATGCCTTGTCGCGCGGCGAAGCCTGAACATGGGAGCCCACGCTGTACGACAGCCCTTCCTTTTGGCGAACGCGGTTCAGCAGGCGCGAGGAGGCGCTGCCGCCGAACACGTAGTTGCCCAGTTCCAGGGCGGGGTACTCCGGATCCTTGTCGCCCACGGCAAAGGATTGCACGGCCAGGTACACCGCATTCGCCTTGTCGGGAGTCAAGATGACCTCTTTGCCGCCGGGCACTTCCGGATGGGCTGGCCGCGGTACACGCCGGTACGCCACATCCGACTTCCAGTCCTTGAACAGGTTCTGAAGTTGCTTGACCGTGCCTTCTTTGTCAAAATCGCCGACCACGCCAACCTCGCCCACCTGGGCGGAGATGTGCGACTTGTACAGTTCCTTCACGTCTTCCACCGTGACCGCCTTGAGACGTTCGAGGGATTCTTCGATCGTGGGCACGTAACGCACATCGTCTTTGGGATAGGGAGCGATCTTGCGCCGCAGCGCGACGCGGGCCAGCGCGATGGGATCGGTACGGCCTTTTTCGAGCCCGGCGCGCATTTCATTTCGGAGCAGCTCGAACTCTTTTTCCGAAAACGAAGGTTCCCGCAGAATCTCGGTTAACAAATCCAGCGTCGGGGCCAGGTTTTCGCGCTTGGTCTGCACAGTCGCGATCAAGACGCCGGTGTCTGCCGAAATGCTGATTTTCGATTTCAGCTTGTCCAAGGTGTCGGCGATTTCCTGCCGTGTGTGCTTCTTGGTGCCGCGTTCAAGCAACGAAGCCAGCATGTCCAGCGCCGTGATTTTTCCCTTGAGCGATTCTTCATTGCCGAAGCGCAAGACCAGGTTCAGGTGCACCATCTCATTGCGCGTCTTTTTGGGCAACAGCGCCGCCTTAATATTTTCGATCTTCACGTGCTGCACGCGCTGGTCGATGTTGGCCGGCGTGGGGTCGAACGCTTCGCCGGCAGCCACATTGGCCCGGCCTTTATAGTCCTTCACCAACTCAGCGACCTTCGGCGTTTCGGGAATCGCCGCCCGTTCCGGTTTCGGCGTCGGAACGAACACGCCCTGCGTGCGGTTGCTGGTTCGCAAGTACTGCTGGGCGACGCGGTTCACGTCGGCCGCGCTCACTTTCTCCAGCCGGTCGCGGTGCAGGAAAAACAGCCGCCAGTCGCCGTTGGCAGCCCATTCCGTCAGGTTGATCGCCACTTGCGTGCTGTCGCCCATCAACTGCTCGCGGTCGGCGAGCAACTGCGCGCGCGCGCGGGTGACTTCTTCGTCCGTGATCGGTTTCGCGGCCATCCCTTCCAGGGTCTCGATCATTGTCTGCCGTACCGGTTCAACCTTGTCCGGATCGCAGGTGGCGTAGAGTTCCAACATTCCGGGGTCATGGGTGCCCATGGAAAAGCCCATGATGCGGTTGGCTTTCTTGGTTTCGACCAGGCTCTTGTAGAGCCGGCCGGCTGGCTCCATGGCCAGCACGTTGGCCAGCACTTCCACGGCCGCAAAATCAGGATGCGGACCGGCGCAGACATGGTACGCCGCGCCTACCACGGCCACGGAGCCGACGCGCCGCAAGGTCACGTTCCGCTCGCCGTCTTGCGTGGGCTCTTCCGTCCAGGTGGTGTCGAGCGAACGATTGGGCTTGGGAAGGACACCGAAGTATTTCTCCACCAGCGCCAGGGCTTTCTTTTCGTCGAACTTTCCCGCCACGACGAGCACAATATTATCCGGCTGGTAATGCTTGCGGTAGAAGCGCTGCAGGTTCTCGATGGGCACCCGCTCAATGTCGGAGCGGTTGCCGATGGTCGATTTGCCATAGTTGTGCCACTCATACGCCGCGGCAATCATCCGCTGGCGAAGAATCATTTCCGGGTTGTTTTCGCCCATCTCGAACTCATTGCGGACGACCGTCATTTCCGAAATCAAATCTTCGCGCTTCACATAGCTGTGCACCAGGCGATCTGCCTCCAACTGAATGCCGAAATCCAGGTTCTCGTCGCTGGCGGTCATGGTTTCGTAGTAGTTGGTCCGGTCGAGCCAGGTGGTGCCGTTGAAGCGCGCGCCGTGATCGCGCAGTGACTTCCAGGGTTCCGGAAAGTTCGGCGTGCCTTTGAATAGCATGTGCTCCAACAGGTGAGCCATGCCGGTTTCGCCGTAACCTTCATGCCGCGAACCGACCAGCACCGTCATGTTCACGGTGACCAGCGGTTTGGAAGAATCGGGGAAAAGCAAAAAGCGCACCCCGTTGGGCAGGCGGTATTCCGTAATGCCTTCAACGGTGGTGACTTTTTGGGCGGACGGAGCGGATTTGGAATCTTGCGCGAATAGGGCAAATGGGAGCAAGATAGCGAATATGCCAGCCAGCCAGCCTGGCCGGACGATCCAAGGCAACGGATTGCAGCGCATGTTCTCTTCCTGTTGGCGATAGTGGTAGTGAACGGTCGCAAACTATCATCCTGTCAAGCGAAGCCGATTCTGTCCAGCCCTTGACGGCAATCGCAGGATGCGGTATGGGGCGCTGAACGGGTCTTGCCCTCCCCCTTGATGGGGCAGGGTCAGGGTGGGCGTGAGTGAGCCTTCCTCCCCCCACCCTGACCCTCCCCCACAAGGGGGGAGGGAATTCAGTGGGGAGTGCGAAGATGCTCACACGCCACAAAAAGCTGTTACTGTCTGTACTCGGCCTGGCTATGTTCAGCGGCTGCGCCAGCTCGCCGAATAATACCGAAAGCGGCGCCCTGATCGGCGGCGGGACTGGCGCTGCGATTGGCGCGCTGGCTGACCGGCACCGACCCCTGGAAGGCGCGCTGATCGGCGGCGGTGTCGGCACTGCTGTCGGCGCCCTGGCCGGCAATGCGGCCGATCAGAAGGAAAAACAACAGGCGGCCGCTCGCACTGCCCGTGCGCTTAGCCCCGAAGAGATCGTGAAGATGTCGAAAGAGGGCGTGAGTGACAATCTGATTATTAACCAAATCCGCACCAGCGGCACCCGCTATAACCTGAATGCCGACTGGATTGTCTGGCTGCAGCAAAACGGTGTCAGCCAGGCCGTTATCACCGAAATGCAAAACACTGCCGCCTACCGCCGGCCGCGCTATTATTACGACGAACCGGTCGTGGTCGTCGGACCGCCGCCGCCGCCAGCAGTGGGAGTCGCGGTCGTGGGTGGCTGGAGACGGTAATCAAAGATAAATCCGAAATTCGAATATCGAAATTCGAAACAAATCCAAAATTCAAAATTCCAATGACCGAAACGGCGGACGGCTCGTTTCGGTCGTTGGAATTGTTGTTTTGAAGGATAATTGCGCGGTCAATTTTTTGAGCCAGTTTGGTCAGTACTCAGTACTCAGTACTCAGTACTCAGCATCGCGGCGAGCGGTGCGAACTGCAGGCCGCATTATTTCAGAGACATAGGAATTATTGCTACCGTTTCAGTCATTTGAATTTCGGATTTACAATTTGTTTCGTATTTCGATATTCGGATTTCGAATTTGCATTTCCCCGAAGGATTCCTGCCCGCGCCTAACATAATCCCCCAGAAGCGCGGGAGGGAACCAGTTGCAAGCCATATTCGATCAGCACTGGCAGCGCCAGGCGTTGGCCGGGCAGCCGCAGGCGGTGCATCTCCTTGCCGAGGAGGCGCTGCTGCCGCTATTTCGCTTCTGTTTTCATCGCGTCGGTAGCAATCGCCACCTGTGCGAAGAAGTGGTGCAGGAAACGCTGATGCGCGCCCTGCGCGATCTGGCCCACTACGAACCCGAGCGCGCCGACAACAACATCTTCGGCTGGCTCACTGGGCTGGCCCGCAACGAAATCCACCGCGTGCTAAATCGCGACAAGCACACGGTCTCGCTGGAGCTGCTCTGGGCGCGGATGGATGCCGATTTGCGCGCGATCTTCACTCGGCTCGATGAAGCGCCTTTCTCGGATGAATTGCTCCAGCGTGAAGAAACGCGGGCGCTGGTGAACGCGACGATGGCCCAGCTGCCGCCGCAATATCGCCAAGTGCTGGAAGGCAAATACGTGAACGGCGAAAGTGTGCGCGTGCTGGCGATGAAAGCCGGCAATAGCGAGAAGGCCGTGGAATCGATGCTGACGAGGGCCCGGCAAGCCTTCCGCGAGACCTTCCTGGCGCTGACGAAGAATCTGGATTTGGGTTTGGGATCATGAGCCCACGGATAAACACGGATTTCATATCACGGATGAACACGGATAAGAATTAGATCTGATTCTTTTTGATCCGTGTAAATCCGTGTCACGAAGTCCGTGTTTATCTGTGGGCTGTTTTCGGAACAGGAATCAAGCCATGAACCCGATAGCGGATCAAAATATCGAGCGTCTCCTGCAAGTCGCATATCACCCCGAGAACCCCGACCCGGAGTTTGTTGCCAGCCTACAGCAGCGTTTGCTGGCGGCAGCGCATCCGGCGGAGCCGCCGCTCGATCCGCGCTTGCTGCGCCGGCGCGTCATTCTCGGTTGGCTCATGGGCACCGCCGTGGCGGTCGCTTGCGCGGGCCTGTTCCTGCATGGCTACCGCGCGCACCTGAAATCTCCGATAGAGACGCGCCAGGTTCAGAATCTCGACGACACCGACGGCTGGCTCACCGCCAAGGCTCGGCCCCAGCCGGTGAAGGCGGAAACGCTTGCTGCGGGCAACAGTCTGAAGACCGGCGACAAAGAACGCCGGCGAGTTGCCCTGCTTGATGGTTCGCTCGTCTTCCTCAATGCCAATACCTCGATTCGGGTGGAAGCGAATCGCCAGCTTTCGCTCGAAGCCGGCGAAATCTTCGTCGAAGTGTCGCCGAATCCGAACGAGCGCTTCCTCGTCCGCACGCCGGATAAGCAAGTCACTGCCCTGGGCACGAAATTCGTCGTCACCAATATCGGCGGCAAAACCGGCGTCGTGGTCACGCAAGGCAAGGTTCAGGTGAGCGGCCTCGATTCGGTACTGGAAGCGGGCCAGCAATTGCTGCCCGATGGCAAACCTGCCCCAGCTCCGCGGGCCAGCTCTGTCCTCGACTGGACGCGCGATCTGTTTGCCGAGTCGCCATTGGTTCCCGCCAACCAGCACACCGGCGGGGCCCTGCTCGCCTTTAACCCCAACGGCCAGGAAGCGAAGATCAGCCTGCGGAAATTCCATCTCGATGTGCACATCGAAGACGGCTTCGCCCGCACCACCATCGACCAGACCTACTTCAATCACGAATGGCAGCAACTCGAAGGCACGTTCTATTTTCCGCTGCCGCCGGATGCCTCGATCTCCCGGCTGGCCATGTACGTGAACGGCGAACTGATGGAAGGCGGCATGGCCGAACGCGACCACGCCCGCAACACCTTTGAAACCATCCGCTACGCGCGCCGCGACCCGGCCCTGCTGGAATGGGTGGACGGCAGCACCTTCAAGATGCGCGTCTTCCCGCTCGTAGGCCGCCAAGAGAAGCGCATCATCCTCAGTTACACCCAGCGTTTGCCTGTACTGAACGGCAAAATGAGCTACCGTTTCCCGCTCGAACATAACCTGAAACTGGTCGATGACTTTTCGATCCAGTTCCGCGTCAAAGACGGCACGTTGCTCCATTGGAACAGCCCGTCGCACCTACTGAAGCCAGTAATGGATGGCCGCGATGTGATTTTGCAAAGCGACGCGAACAATCAGAAGCTGGACAAGGACGTGCAACTGGAACTGACCGGCATCGCCGGAAGGCCGCCGGTGCAATTCTCGTCGATGGAGTATGAGGGGCAGCGGTATGTGATGCTGCGATGGCGGCCGGAAATCAACCCCTCTGCCGCCATGGCGATCCCCGCCCGTGATGCCATGGCGAACCCCGCCCGTAAGGGCGGGGGTAATTCCGACGCCGGCACCAATGCCAACACCCCCGCCCTAACGGGCGGGGTTCGCCAAAACAGTGACGGCAAGCACTTCTTCATCCTCTTCGAAACCAGCGCCGACCGCGACCCACTGCTGGCCCGAACGCAGATCGAAATCCTGCACACCATCCTGGAGAACCTGGAACACAGTGACACATTCCAGATCTTGAGCGCGAACACGCAATGCCAGTGGCTTAGCGAAAAGCCGCTTACCGCTTCGCCGGAAAACATCAAAAGCGCGATCGCGCAGCTGGAAAAAGCGCACCTCATTGGGGCGCTGGATCTGGGGCAGGCGCTGGAGATTATCACTCAACAACCCCGCAGGCTCGAAGACTTGCCTGCGGGCTTGGGGAATCAGTTTCTCCTCCACATTGGCAGCGCCATCCCTGCCCTCGGCGAGCGCCGCGAAGACGCCCTCGTCAAGCGCATCCCCGAAGGCGTGCACTATGCCGGCATTGGCGTGGGCAAGCGCTGGTCGCGCTCGTTCATGAAGCAGGCGGCCGAGCGCACGGCCGGGCATTTCACCCAGATCAACCCGGATGAGCCGGTGAGCTGGCGGGCGTTTGAATTCCTCTCGGCCCTCATGGCCCCGCGCTGGCAGCAGCTTTCAGTGAAGGACAACCAGGGGCGCGACTGGTTGCTCATGGAGCCGAGCGTGGCTGCCGGGGAGGAACTATGTGCCGTGGTGCGGCAACCGGTTGGCGAAGCATTGCCGGGGCTGTTGACGATCAAGGGCACCACTTCATCCCCTCCTGGAGGGGGCGAGCGAGGGGGGGGCGCGTTCGAGACGCAGATCGAGCTCGAAAGCGTGAGCCGCAATGCCGGCTACCTGCCGCGCACCTGGGGCAAGCTGGAAATCGACCGCCTGCTGGCCGATGACAGCCAGAAGAACCAGCCCGCGATCACCGACCTGAGCAAGAAGCTGTACGTGATGTCGCCGTTCACGTCGCTCTTGGTGCTGGAAAACGAGGCGATGTACAAGCAGTACAACATCGACCGCGGCCGCAAAGACCACTGGGCCATCTACCCCTGTCCGCAAAAGATCGAGGTGGTGAAACCCCCCGCCCCGCCGCCCCCGGACCAGAAGCCGAAGAAGAGCGCTGACGACGTGCTGGCGACGATTGTCTGGCGCAATGCGCCGCCGGTGTTGGTGTGGTCACGAGATCTTCCATTGTCGTACCAGGGAACACAGAATTCGGACGTTATCCTCACGGTCACTGGTGAGATGGGCCCAACCGACGGCATGTTTCCATTGAGATCGCCAGCACAATCGAGTTCTCCGTTCTTGAAGGGATTGGACATCAATGGGCAAAATGCACCGCTGATCCCTCTGCCGATTTCCAGCGACCGCCCGGAACTTGGCGGCTTCTACACAGCTTTGGAATATAAGACGCTGCGGATGCGGAAGGACTTGGGGAATCAAACGCTCGCAGTTCGCGGATTTGTGGATGTGGACGGCAGTGTTCAGCGCGACCTTGGCGGCTCGTTCCAATTAGTGAATGGAACTGTGTACTTTATCCCGTCACAGGCTGACAGCATGAGGATTGCCGTGACATACACAAAGGAAATTCAGAAGAACGAGAGGCTCATCTCTCTCAGCCAGAAGCGCAAGGACCGCAACCGCCCCTCGACCGTTCGCGGCATACCCGAAGTACAGCTCGCCGCTGGTTCGACGGCGGTTAGGGACATAGCCGGCAACCCGGTTTTTATCTTATTCCCGCCGAATCCGAACATGCCCCCAGCACCGCAACGCCGCGATGTCTTCATGGCAAACGGCTCCGTGCGGTCGGTGCCGTATCACTACACCGCCAATCAAGGCCTCGGGTACTGGAACGCCAACGGCCCGTTGGATTGGGACGGCGACGGACTGCTCATGAATGGTTGGATGGGGCCGCAGACGGCACCATGGGGCTCGCAGCTAAGCGGCAATATCAACATCAATCTGTCGTCCAACAGCATGTTCTCGATGTTGGATGGAACCAGCAACACGATCATGTTCGCCGACCGCGCGAATGGCCGCTACCGCAACGGCAATTATCCGGGATTCAATCCGTACCTGTATCTGCGGCCGAGGCCATCAGATCAACTACTGACGGTTACTGGCGAAGTTGACACCGAGCCCAGCTTCGCTCTGGGCGCAGGCTCAGTCCTCGGCTCCGATTGGGAGAAAATACCTGATCCGCTGGTTCTGGGCTGGCCGCATTCGGCAGTCGCACGAATTCCTGCAGTGTCGAGTTTGTTCTACCAGCGCCCGGCCGTCGCCGACCCCGACCGCATCTTCCACGACCTGGTGCAATACGCCCCCGGCATGGAAACCGGCTGGGCCGACGTGCAGGCCGTGGTCGAGGCGGAGACACTTGCTCGCGCTGCGTGCTCGGGTCGAGTCGATCCGCAGGCGCGAGCGCTCATTGAGCGCGCCAGGAACGTCGGATGGCGCAGTTTTCCCCCGCTCCCCCCGCTTCGGGGGGAGCGGGTTAGGGTGAGGGGGGTCGAGCGGCCCGCAAGCGCCACTGCTCTCGCCCCCTC
>DATGHS010000573.1:0-5369 GCA_035307785.1 Gemmataceae bacterium | reverse complement strand
ACCCGCCGCCCGCTCCGAATTTACCGCAACCCAGCAAAGTGCGGCCCTCCGGGCAGTAATTACGATCAGCTGACTTCAGTGCCGCGGCCGGCGAGATTATTATCTCGCCGGCCGCGGCTTTTTTTATTAGAATCCCGGCAGTCCGCGAAACACATCTCGCCTCGCGGGGTTATACACAGCGTCGCATTGTACTCGCAGAACCCCAGAAGGAGGATCATCTCATGCGTTTGCGTCTGTTTGGTGCATTGCTATTGTCGGGCGGAATCGCCATGGTGGTGCTGGCCCAGCAGCCCCGTTTTGGCGGCGGCATGGGTGGCGGCGCCTTCAACGCCGCGCCCGCTCGTATGCTTGGCAGCAAGACGGTGCAAGAGGAATTGAAGCTGAGTGACGACCAGATTGCCCAAGTCAAGGCAGTGAATGAGAAGACGATGGAGATGTTTAAGGACATCCCCAAAGACGGTACCAAAGAAGAGAAGATGGAAGCCTTCAAGAAGATAGGCGAAAAGTCGGCCGAAGAAGCCGAAAAACTCGTGAAATCTCTCAAGCCGGAGCAAGTCACGCGTCTCAAGGAACTGCAGTTGCAAGTGGTTGGCCCGGCCCTCTTCACCATGGACGAAAATGCTCAGAAGATGCTGGGACTGACGGAACAAGCGAAGAAGATTACGCTGTCCGACAGTCAAAAAGAGAAGTTCACCGAAACGCGCGAAGCCATGGGCAAGGAAATGCAGGAATTCAAGGGCTTCGACCCCGACACGAAGAAAAAGCGCGATGTCATCGCGAATGAGTACAAATCGAAATTCGTGGACATTCTCACGCCCGAACAAAAGAAGACCTGGACCGAGATGATCGGCAAGCCGGTGGATATCAAGTTCGAGAATCCATTCGGCAAACGGAACAAATAAACTAGCGGTAGTCCGCTCAGTAATTGAGCCCGCAGCGCCAGCAACGAGGTCCCTTGCTGGCGCTGTGGGCTCCGTTATTTCACTTCTGCTTCTTGTACAAGATCAGCAGATACTTGTTCTCTTTCGTCGATTTGAAATCCTTCGGATACTCCTTGCCCGCCGGGTCGTAGCAGACCTTCATGGTGTCTCCAGAGACTTCGGAGATGGCCAGGATTTTCTTGTCTTTGTTGGGCCCGTCTGAACCGGTAATCACCAGTTGCCACGGTTTCTTCTTGGTATCCACCGTGTAGGTGCCCGCGTCGATGGTCTGATCGTTGACTTCCACTTTGTATTTGCCGTCGCCCAGCGTCAGCTTCATTGCCGAGAGCTGATCAGCCGGTACCGCCTGGCCGCCAGCCGTCAACTCGGTGGGCGTCCAAACGCCTTTTTCGCTCTTGGGCTCGTCAGCCCGCACGAGGGCGGGGAAGGCCAGCGGAAGCAGGCACAAGCAGAAAAGGAATCGTCGCAAGGTTTGCTCCTTTTGAGGAAAGAATTACGTGTTCTCCCCCTTCCCTTGAGGGAAGGGGGCCGGGGGGGTTAGGTGAAGGTTCCTCAACCTAACCCTAATCCCCTTCCCTAAAGGGAAGGGTGAACCAAAATCACTTCTTCACCACGATTACCTTCACGGCAAAGTTCGCGCTCGGCACGGGCTGGCCGGCAGCGGTGCCGGTCACGTTCACGTCGGCTTTATCACCGGCCGCGGCATTGGCGGCAGCGGTAACTTCGATTTCCACGTCGTTTTTGCCCATCGGAATCTGAACCTTGGGCGCGGTCACGTTGGCCGGCAGGTTCTTTACCTCCAGGTCAATTGGGCCGTTGTAGCCGGCTTTGCGCGTGGCGGTCACCTTGAACCTTACTTTATCGCCAGGCTTGAGCGGCTGTGGAGCGTCCACCTTCAATTCAAACGGCAGCACCAGATTCAGAGTGGCGGCCACGGGGACCGTGAAGTCGCGGTTCTGGAACTTCGCTTTGCCGCTGATGACAACTGAAACCGGCCCGAGCGGAACGTTGGCCGCGGCAGTGAGCGGGAACTGAATCTCGTTGGTGCCCTTTGCAATCGGCTTGGCGGCCGCGGTGACATTCGGCGGCAGGCCGAGCACAGTGAGGCCGATGTCCTCCGCGAAGCCCGCGGTTCGTGTGGCGGTCACCTTGAGCGCGGCCGGCAGTGTGCGCACGCCATCGGCCGGTGTGAACTTGGCCTCCAGCCGGAACGGCGGCTCGGTTATGGCATCGTGCACGATGTGGAAATACTCGCGCGGCGGGAACGGCAAATTTCCGAAGTTCTGGTGGACGATGCCTTGCACATTGGCGAAGGTGCGGATTTCTTTGCCATTGACCGTCGCTTTGGCCTGCACGCGAAACTGATTCGTCTCCGGTTTCCCACTGGCCTTGTGCGTGACCGGCAGCAGAGCGACTGGCAGATTCGGCGCCGGCGCTGCGGCGGTCGTTATTACGATCGAGCCACTAAGATTCGGATTATCCACGACGCTGATTTCGATTGGCCCGGCATAATCACTCCGGACCAGGCTTTGAATCGGAATCACCGTAGTTCCGCCGGTTGGGATGTTCAGGCGGTCAGTGGAAAGGGCCAGCTCGAAATGCGCGGCGGGCTGCGTGATCGTAATGCGGTAGACTTCGTTTGGGCCGAAAGCATAATTCAGATGCTCGGCCACCAGCGTGTAGTCACCTTCCGCGGGCGCGGTGAAGTCGATGCCCGCCCCGGTTTGCGGATTGCTCTTCGCGACTTCGGCCCCCTTGGCGTCCTTCAGCGTCATATACACTTCGGCCGGCGAAAGCAGCTCATGCGTCTGCGAATTGATCAAATAACGCTGTCCCTTCTTGGCCGCGAACACGTAACAATCGAGGTCGGACTTCTCCAAAAATCGGCCACTGATGCCGCAGGGCACGGGAACGCGATTGGCCTTGGCGGGTTCGTTGTTCGGTTCCTGCTCTACAATCTCAGGCGAGTCGGTCAGGAGTAGTGACACCGGCCAGCCACTGAACGGGCGAGCGCCCTTGGGGACAACGGAAATTGCTTCCAAACCGGGCGTGGCCGGGGTGGCCAGCGAAACCGGTGACACCCCATCGACATCGGGTCCGGCGAATTGCACGACGGCTTTACTGCCACGTTGAGCGGCCAACGGAAACGGCGTGATAGCGCTGGGAAAATCGCCGATGCGGAGCCGATACCAGAAATCCGGCCCGCCCCGATGCGTGCTATCGCGAACTTCAACCAGGAATTCGCCGCCCTCCTTGAAGGTGTGACCGAAGCGAGCGTCGGTCTGCAGGCCGGGGGCATCATCGCTGTAAAGACTGGGAATTTCGCGGCCGGTCTTGGCGTCGTGCATGAGGATAATCGGATCGAGACTGCTGCCGAGCCGGCGGGCCAGGACTTCAAACGTCAGGCGCTGGCCCGGCTTGACGGTGATGCGGTAGAAATCCGAAGTTTCCCCGTCGACCCGCCCGGCCACCACGCACGGCACTGGAATGCTCAGTGCGGTGGATTTCGAGCGGTTGCCAGTGCCGGACGGTGCCGTGGGTAAATCGTCGATACAGAATGGGCGGAAGTTGGAAACACCCTGTTTCGTGACGAGCCGCAAGGAATACGAACCGACGGGCGTATTCGGCGGGACTTCGATCTTGGCGCGAAGCTTGGCCGCGTCTTTCGTGTTATTGGCGTCGATCGGAAAGCCGACTTTTGCGGGAAAGTCGGTAACCAGGGAGACGGGATCGTTCAGGTTTGTTCCCGTCAGCGTCACTTCGACGGTAGTGCCGGGGCTGGCGCCCAATGGGTTCGGCAAACTGATCGTTGGCGCTTGCGGATCGGGCGGAATCACGAAAGCAGGCGGTTGAGCTGTTGCCGGAAGCGCGAAAAAGAACAGAATTAACTGGACCGAAGCGGCTCCGACGAGTATATGTCTTTGCCGGGAGGAGCAAAACATGGGAACTCTCCAAGGGAACGCCAACGTCTAATAAAAAGGGCCCGCATCAAGCCGAAAAGGATAGAAAATCAGTCGGCTGGTGTGTGGAATGATCTTATTGCAGCGAGGCAATTCCGCCAGGGATGTTGACCCAGAACTGAAACTCCTTTTGGCGACTATCCGGACGGTCAAAATTAAGCTATGGTTGAATGCTTGGGATAATACGCCCCGAAAACGGCAGCAAAAAGCGGGCAGCGATTCGCCGCCGGGTGGAGATTTGAATCATGGGTCTGGACCGCAGCAGCAATTTGCAAGAACGCAGCTCGGAACATCCGAGCAGGAACGGAACCGGTTTGAAACAACTCATTCGCCTGCGCGGCATTAGCGGCGAAATCAAAGGCAAGACGTGGGAAGCGGAATCGATCCTGCGCGCCGGCCGGCTGGGGACGCTCGAAATCGTTCTCGACGATAGCTCTGTGAGCCGCAAGCATGCTGAATTGCGGGCCAGTCCGCACGGCTGGATCGTGCGCGACCTGGGCAGCACCAACGGCACTTTTGTCAACGGCGTTCGCCTGGGGGCCGAAGAGAGGCCGCTGCATTCGCGCGATATCGTGCAGTTCGGCAAAGTGGCGATGATCGTGGAATTAAACGACAGCGTCCCACCGGAAAGCCCTGTCGATCCGATGATGGTCGAGGCCACGTCGCACCAGTCATGGGAAGAGGCCGTGCTGGGCCTGGCGTTTGACCGCAATCGCTGCCCGCGGCCCGGTGAACAGCTGCTGGCGCTGCTTCGCGCCGGCCAGCACCTGATGCACCTGGAAAATGAAACCGAATTGCTGCATTCGATTTTGGAAGATGCGGTGGCCGTGCTAGATGCCCAGCGCGGAGCTATCGTCCTGGCCGACGGCGACAACAAATTGCAGCTGAAAGCCATGGCCGGCGATGCGTCCGGCCGCTTCCACTTTAGCCAGAAGCTGGCCCAGCGCTGCTTCCAGGGTGGCGAATCGGTCTTGTGCGGCAGTGTAGATGAAGACATGGAACTGAAGATGTCTCAGAGCATTGCCGATGGGGCGATGGCGTCGGTCATGTGCGTGCTTTTGCGCACCCCGCGCCGGCGCCTGGGCGTGCTGCACCTCGACCGCAACTTCTGGCAGAAGCCGTTCACGGAAGACGACCTGTTCCTCGCCGACGCCCTGGCCGCCAATACGTCCATGGGCATTGAATGCGCCCAGCTGATGCAGAAGCAACGCGACTTGTTCCACAATACGCTGATCGTACTGGGTCAAGCAGTCGAATTGCGCGACGAGTACACCGGCGGCCACACGGCCCGCGTGACGAACTTCTCGGTGATGCTCGCGCAGCATTTGCGCCTGCCGGCCAAAGATATTGAACTCATCAAGATCGGCACGCCCGTGCACGACATCGGCAAGATCGGCATCGACGACTCCATCCTTCGCAAGCCCGGCAAGCTGACGCCGGAAGAATTTAAGATCATGCAGTCGCACAC
>DATGHS010000572.1:0-5581 GCA_035307785.1 Gemmataceae bacterium | reverse complement strand
GGACACAAAGAGCACAAAGGAGACACAAAGATCACAAAGAGCAATTGCGCAGAGAATCTTTGTGCTCTTTGTGCTGCCTTCGTGTTCTTTGTGTCCTTGTTCTGATCTGCGATGTGAATAAAACCAATGATAATTCTTGTTTATGTGAACCGAATTGAGGTACAGCATGCGAGAGATTCGAATCGGCAATATCGTGGAAAAAGCCGTCGAGCGGAGTGATTATCCGCCGGAGAAGATCAAGCAGATTCTGGGGAAGGAAACGGTCGCGGTGCTCGGCTACGGCGTGCAGGGCAAAGGCCAGTCGCTGAACATGCGCGACAACGGCGTGCGCGTGATCGTGGGCCAGCGTCCGGGCGGCAAAGCTTGGGATGCGGCCGTGGCCGACGGCTGGAAGCCCAACGAAACGCTCTTTGACGTGGAAGAAGCGGCCAAGCGCGGCACCATCATCCAGTATTTGCTTTCGGACGCCGGGCAAAAGGAAATGTGGCCGAAGATCAAGCCGCATCTCACCGCCGGCAAAGCGCTGTACTTTTCGCACGGTTTCGCGATTGTCTACAGCGACCAGACCGGCGTGGTGCCGCCGAAAGACATTGATGTCATCCTGGTGGCGCCGAAAGGCTCGGGCACCACGGTCCGCCGCCATTTCCTGGAAGGCAAAGGCATTAACGCCAGCTTCGCCATTCATCAAGATGCCACCGGCCGGGCCCGCGACCGCTGCCTGGCCACCGGCGTGGCCATTGGCTCGGGCTACCTGTTCGAGACCACGTTCCATAAAGAGGTCGTCAGCGATCTCACCGGCGAACGCGGCGTGCTGATGGGGGCGATCTACGGCCTCTGGCTAGCGCAATATGAAGTGCTCCGCGAGCACGGCCATAGTCCTTCGGAAGCGTTCAACGAGACCGTGGAAGAGGCCACGCAGAGCCTCTATCCGCTCATCGCCGAAAACGGAATGGACTGGATGTACGCCAATTGCTCGACCACGGCCCAACGCGGCGCGCTGGACTGGTTCAAAAAATTCCGCGACGTGGTGAAGCCGCTGTTCGAAGAGCTTTATCGCAAGGTGGAAGCCGGCGAAGAAACGCGGCGCACGCTGGATGTGAATAGCCGCCCGGACTACCGCCAACGCCTGGAGAAAGAATTGAAGGAAGTGGCCGACAGCGAAATGTGGCAAGCTGGCAAGGCCGTGCGCGAACTGCGCCCGGAACGGCAGGGGAAGAAATAGATGGCGGAGCCGGGAGCGCCAGCGACCGGATGAGCGACGACGTCGCTCATCCGGTCGCTGGCGCTCCCGGCTCCAAGATTAGCTAGCGCACCTTGTATAGCCGATACTGGCTGTCCGAGTAGCACAATTCATAATGCGGCGAGTGGATTTCCTGCTTCGCCGTTGTTACCACGTGCGTAATCCGATGGCGCGCCAGCGTTTCGCGCGTTTCGCGGCTGTCCCAACGGCTCTCTTCGTAAAGCTTGTGAATGATTTGCAAGCGCGTGTACCATTCCCACACTTCGCGATCCTGATACGGAATGGATTTAAAGTCGATAAAAATCGGCGCCCCAGTCGAGAGCCGGAAGCGCTGCAAATCCACCGGAATCAGATTCGATCCCGGGCTCGGCCGCGGCGGCGGCGTAAAGCTGGTGGACACGGAGCCTTTTTCCCCGGTTCCCACTTTGGGAATCGAAATCGGCAAGAGGTAAATATCGCCCGGCTGCTTGTGATCGTGAACGAAGTTCAGCAACCCGTCTTCCGCCGAGTTCACCCGGTAGCTCAGGCCTTTACGCGAGATGGTCCATCCGCCGATCACCAGGCCCGCCAGTGCCGCGCAACAAATACCCCCGGTTAATACGCGTGCCGAGAGCGGCGCCGTGTGCAGCCGGCTGTCCAAGAACGAGAGAAGCCGTGCCACAATCACCGTGGTTGCAATCGGCATCAGCACGGCCGACATGCGCCAGGGAAAGAGCAAGGCCAGCGTCAGGCTCCCGGTCAGAATCTGAATGAGCGAGAGTGCCAGCGCGAAAAGAATCAGCAGCGACAGGATCGGAAACAGCCTTGTCCGCCAGGTCCAGCACCATGCAGCCACGATCCAAATCAACTGGCCGGCCGCGGTTTTGTCGAGCCAGCGCTCCACCTGGGCATGATGCGGAATCCGGATCGTGGCCACGATCGTTTGCGCCTGCTCGAACTCCTGTGCCGAAGACGGGCCAAAGTTTCGCCAATCGTAATAAACGATCGGCAGTACTGCCCAGAGCGAGCACAGGCCCGCGATGATGGCAATTTGAAAACGCCGTTCGCGGATAAGCAGGATTAGATAGGCCAGCGTAACGAGAGCGGCAATCAGCAGGTAGGTGGAGTGCATGATGGCCGCGAGGTCGGCCAACAATACGGCCAGGTACGGCCGCCGGCGCACGAAGGCCACAATCGAGCTGACCAATAGCACCCCAAACACCGACGGCTGTAAGCCGGGCCCCAATACGTATTGGCCCGCCACCCCGCTTTGCAGATACCAGGGGAAATCGCGATCGAGGTATTCGACGCTGGCCCAGCGCGCAACGGCGGCATGAATTGCCACCAGTACGGTGAAAAAGACCAGGCGCATTACAAACGACGCATTCGGCGCCAGGAAATCGAAAAGACTCAACAGCGTGAAGCAGTAGATGCCAAAAATGATGGCGTAATAAACGTAGAACGCTTCATCGCGCAAATGCCGATGGGTAAATTCCACGACGGCGCTAAAGACCGGCGTGGGGTCGCGCGTATTCGCCAGCCAGTCTTCCTGGAGATTCCCAAGGCCGGCTTTGGCCAGGCCGTGCAGAAAGTACTGGTGTTGGTTGGAATAGTAGAGCGGCGACTGGGTGTGCGCAAGCGCGAAAATGATCGTCGCAAAGAGAAACACGTTGAAGCGCCGCAAGCGGCGAAGTATCGCTTGCGGCGCGGCGCCACGGACCTCAGTACGATTCGTAGCCAATAAAGAACGTGATTCGGCCATCGCTCAAGCGTTGAATGTTGGTAATCGACACGGGCAAGCCGCCTCCTTTCCGCGACTTACTACTTGGCGTGGTATATGGAGTGAAGGCGTTGTTGGCCTTGCTGGGAAACGGCACCATGCTCAAGTAGCTGCGCGGCCCGCTGGGCCCGCTGATGCCGTGCGACTCTTCCAGGAACGGCTTGCCGTCGAGAATGCGCCAGATGAGCAGGCCGTCACCCGGCAAGCTGGCGTCGTAGCCCTTGCGTTGCCGGTTTTCCAGCAGCAGGTATTCGCTGCCGTCGCTGCGGACCAGCACTTTGAAGCATTCCTTCGGCGAAGTTTCCACCGGCGACAGAATCAACTTCTGTTTCACGGTCGGATCAATGATCGCAGGCTGAAGCCAGCCGAGTTGTTCTTTCGACCAGGCGGAGAAATGCTGCGGCCGCCCGCCACCGCTCTGATTCGACATGGCGCACCAGACACCCACGCCCTCGGAACCGGGATTCTCCGGCCGGGCATACAAATCGGGCAGGCCGAGCATGTGGCCGAATTCGTGGCAGTACACGCTGATGTTCGTCATCGTGCCGCCGCCCTCCGGACAGATGTAGTACGGCCAGCGCTTGCCGTTGTGGTTGACCGACGCCCGGTGCGGCCAATACAAGCCGCCGCGATTCGTTTGCACCCGGTTGCCGGAATAGATGAAGCACAGCCCATCAAACTCCTTCAGCGCCTCTTTGCCGTCGCGGGCCAGCAGCTTGTCGATGGTTTCCGTGAGCAAGGCTAGCCGGTTTGTGTCGTTCGTGTATTCCGCGCGCTTCTTGCTCACTTTCACCGGCTCAAAGACCTTGCCTTCAACGCGAAATCTGCCGCAGGAAATTTCGTGGTAATAGTCGTTCAGGCTGCCGTAGACTTTTTGCCCCGTCACGCTTTTGTCGTTGTAAGTCTTGCGGCTAAAAAGCGCGGTCTCCCAGTCTTTCGGCGTGATTTTTGGATTGTGCTCCCCATCCGGATACTCGATGATCAGCACGGCCAGGTGATAGACATCTTTTTTGAAAATGGAAAGCGACCGGGCATCCCAACTCATGCGCGACGTATCCATTTCAACCTTGGGAACCTTGACGCTCAGATCGATTTCCTTGCCATCGCGGCGAATACGCACGGTCACATTGTCGCCGGCGGCCTTTTCGGCAATCACGTCGCTAATGCGCAGCCCGGCGTGCATCAAGGTTTGATCGATCTTGATGATCAAGTCGCCGCTCTTCACCCCGGCAGCCTGGGCCGGCGAGGACGGAAATACGCGGTCCACACGCAGCCCGTCTTCCTCTTCGGAGGTACGAATACCCAGGTCGGTGCGCGAATTCATGAGCGGCATCGGCCGGCTGGTCGCGGCGAGCGTGGCCGTGATCTCCAACGGCTTGCCGGCACGCTGAATGGTGATCTTGGCAGGTTCGCCCGGCGACTTGGCTTGAACCAATTCGCGGAATTGGATCGAATCCACTGGCGTGTGGCCGTCGATCTTCTCGATGATGTCGCCTTTTTGCAGCTTGACGGCCGCGGCGGGCGAATCCGGCTCCACCAAGCCGATGACGAATCGGCCTTTTTCCGCGGATTCCAGCTGGACACCCAGATAGCCGGGCTGGGCTGCGGACTTGGGTACCGCTTTGCCGAGCTTAGTTTGGATAGCCGTTTCCACCGTGCGGAATTCGGACAAGTCGGGCAGGGGAGGCTTCTTCTCAATGATTTCTTTCGGCGCAGGTGCTCGTTCGACGGAGGGCTTTTCTTCCGCAAGAAGCGGCAAGGCGATGATCAAAATGAACGTGGCCACCGCAAATCGCGAAATTGTCGGCATCGAAAGACTCTCATAGAATTTGTGTGATGTATTGCCGCGCGCTCCAAGCTGGCATTATTCCTATACAACCCCGCGGGTGCGGAAAGCGCCCTCGCTTGACCCGCAAGGCTCGAAGACTCGCGTTAGGGTTAAGGGCTTGCGGTTGCACTTGAAGATATTGGCCGAAACCGCGAAAATTGTAGGAACGAATGTTTACGCGGAATGCCGCCCCATGGCTGGGCTCTTCTTGCGCTTTGTCCTTGCTGCCAGCCGGTGAGTTGTTCCCACCAACCCGTTCCCAGAACAATTTGAGGAATCCGTTCATGTCGAAGCTGTATTCGCGCATCTCCGTTGTGGCGATGTTGGCGATGGCATTTGTCATTTCCCGTCCCGTTCAATCCGCTCCCCCATCCACAGGTTTGCCGCATACGCATGCCGTGCTGGTTGGGATCGACCAATACTACGATGCCGCGATCAAGCCCCGGCACCACGCCGAGGCCGATGTGACCGCACTCTACGATATTGTCACGTCCAAGGATTACTTGGGCGCCAACCCAAGCAACGTCCATTTGCTTTTGGGAAAGAAAGACGCGAGCAGGCCCAGCGAAGTAGCTACTCGGGAAAATATCCTGGCGGCCGTCGATGCCGTGTGCCAGCAAGCGAGCCAGGATGATCTGATCATCTTCGCTTTCTTTGGGCAAGGTTGCCCGGCGGGCAAGGAAGTCGGCGTGTTGGGGAAAAATGCCAAAGTTGCCGACCGCGTGAAGTCGGCCATTGCCGCCGAGGATCTGGG
>DATGHS010000571.1:0-3945 GCA_035307785.1 Gemmataceae bacterium | reverse complement strand
GCCAAATTCAACGAATTTCTAACTCAGGACACTAGGTAACCGCTTTCATCCATATTCACGGCGTATGCGTCTCACTCCGGCCGCGCCTCGCCCTTCCGCGCACGATACTCGCGCTCCAGGTTCGCCGTCAGTTCCGGCAGGCGGTCCATTAAGCGCTTCAGCGGCCGTTTCGGTCGCTTCGCAAGCGCATATGCCGTCATCAGCGGCAGGGCCACCGTCGAGTCCAAATAGCACGTCACCGTGTCCGGTAGTTGCTCGGGATCGACTTTGCCCCAGGTCATGGCTTCCGACGGCGTGGCCCCGCTCAGGCCGCCGGTATCGGGGCGGGCGTCGGTGATTTGCAGGAAGTAGTCGTGCCCGGCTTCCGGCAGGCCGAGCACTTCCTGAATTTGCGGCTCGGTCTGGAGCAGGAAATTCTTGGGCGAGCCGCCGCCCATGATCCACACGCCGCTGGCCCCGCCTTGCTGCTTGGCCGCGAACACAATCGCGGCCGACTGATTCACGTCGCGCAGCGGGTCGATGCGCAGCTTGCTGCCTTCGAGTTGCAGGGCGGCCAGGTTCATGCCAATGGAACTGTCGCCGGGGCTGGAGGTGAAGATCGGCACGCCGCAGCGGTGGGCCGCCGCCACGAAGCTCTTGCCCTTGCGGCCGGTTTCCTCTTCGCGGGCGGCAATGTATTTGCCGGCCAGGTGATGGAACTCGGCCGTGCCGAAGGTGCGCTGAAACGGCTCGCTGCGGCAAAGCTGGCGGTAGAAGCGGTCGGTGCCGAGCAGGTTTTCGTAATCGAACACGATGTCGTAAATGCGAATGACCGAATGCTCGCGCAGTTGCAGGTCGTCGAGCCCCGGCCGCGACTGGTGCATGTCCATCCCCAGGGCGAAGTGCGTGTCGTGGTAGAGGTTCGCCCCCGTGCTGATAATCCAATCGACGAAGCCGGCTTCGATCAGCGGCACCAGGCACGACATGCCCAGCCCCGCAGGCGTGAGCGCCCCGCTCAGTGAGAGCGCGACGGTGGTGCGCTCATCGAGCATTCTCTTTGTGAGAATCTGGCAAGCTTCGCGCAGCCGGCCGGCGTTGTAGGAGAGGAAGGCATTGTCGATGAGCGTTGCTGCATCGCCGCCAGCGGCAACGGGCGGCGGCTCGATGCGCTTGTGGCTGATGCGATGGAGGAATTTCGACTTGTCGCCAGGGTGAGGCATGGAATTTCACCACAAAGGACACAAAGAACACAAAGGACGACAAGGAAAAGATAGGAAAGAACGAAGAAAAATCCTTGTTCTGAGTCTGCAAATGTCTTTGTCAATTCTTCAATTCTTCTTTGTGTCCTTTGTGACCTTTGTGGTGAATTCTTCTTCCCGCAGCGCCGCTTCGTAGTCTTCCGGCGTATTCAGATTGCGCAGCGATTGAAAAGTCGAATCGACATCCGCGAGCTCCTGTGCTTCGACAATGCGCGTGGGCAATGATTCGAAGAGGAACACCGGGCGCAGGCGGTTTTCGCCAAGCAGTTGGTTTACCGTGTCCAGCACATCGATCCGATATACGGCTGCCAGCGGATGATGATAACCGCCGACGTGGGGAACGCAGATCGCATGCTCGCCGCGAAGCTCGATCATCCGGCGGACGAAGGCCGGTTGGAGGAACGGTACGTCGCAAGATGAGAGATACGCGGCCTCGGCACGGCCCTGCAGCGCTTGCAAGCCGGCGGCCAGGCCTTGTAGCGGGCCAAAGCCTTCGCGCTCGTCGCGGACGATGAACAGTCTCCCCTCTCCCCCGCTTCGGGGGAGAGGGGACGGGGGTGAGGGGGTGAGGGACGCGGATAATACGCTGCCCCCCACCCCCCTCACCCCAGCCCTCTCCCCCCGAAGCGGGAGGAGAGCAAGTGTTAAGGGTAGCGGCGGCACGTCCTGGTCCGGCGCCGCGACAACAACGATCGGCGAAACTACTTCGCTCAGGATGCGCACCATGCGCTGCAACATGAGTTCCGGGCCGAATGGCAGCCAGGCTTTCGGCCGACCCATCCGGCTACTACGGCCGCCACAGAGGATAATGCCGGCGGTGGACATGAGAAGCGTTGCAGGCAAAAGACCGTAGCGGAATTCGCCAGAATTCCGCTTGCACCCCAGCGGAATTCTGGCGAATTCCGCTACACGCTATTCTAGCGACCTGAGGCCCTCAAACCGTGGCGTGTAGCCGGGCGGGTGGCGATAGTAGATTTCCAGCGTGAGCAAGGCCATACAGGTGGTAAATAGCCGGCCACCGGCCGAACCAGTGATCGATTGATCCGGATCCCAACTGCCGGCAGTATGCTCATTGCCGACAATTTGTAGCTTGATCAGCCAATCACGCATGAGCGGATTCCAGAAAATATGCCACTCCGGTCCGCCGCAATTGTGAACGACTTGGCTGGCGTAATAGTAGTAGTAGATATCGAACATCCCCCGCTTGCCCTTGTCGGGCGGCGGGATCTTCTTCAATTCTTGAATGCCAATCGTGATTGCCGGCCTCGTCCGGCTCCAGCCCAAGTACTGCCGGCAGAGCAGGCCGACGGCCGTCATAGAGGGCGAGCCGTTCTTGTCGGTGTAGCCGTAAGTCGTGCTGGCAAGTCTGGTCCCCCCGGCGACGGAATCGAGGTATTCCATCGTCTTGGTCAACGTGTCTCGGGGAACCTCAAGGCCCGCAAGCTGCGCCGACCTCAGGGCCTGAATTTGCCAGCCGGTGACGCTGGTATCGCCAGCCTGGTTGGGCATGTAGCGCCAGCCGCCGGCAGCATGTTGGGCCTTGACGATGAAATCAACGGCTTTCTGCGTCGCGCCGCGCAAGTTGGCATCTTGCGTCATGCCATAAGCTTCGCACAACGCCATGGTGGCATTGGCGTGTTGGTACATGTCTCGCGTGCCGAAGTCGCCGGTCGGGCGCTGATGTTTGACCAGAAAGTCTATACCATCGGCGACGTTCTTGACGTACTTTGCCTCATCCTTGCCGTTGATGATCGGGCCGCCCTTGTGGGTGTGGCCGGCAGCAAGGAATGGCAAAAGCGCGATACCGGTTCCTGCCACGGGAGCTTTTTGGGCGCCGTCCGATTCCCAGCCTCCGTTCGCTTTCTGTGCGGCGGCGAGCCAGATGAGACCCCGGACCACCGCCGCCTCGGATGCCCTGTTACCGCCGCCCTGAGTCAGCAGTTCGATCATTCCTGCGGTTCCCGGACCGACGACCCGGAGCCTCGAGCGCTTCTTGGTTGCCGCCAATTCCTTCATGCCGTCGTCGGTCACGGCCGTGCGCAGTACGTATAAGCGTTGCAACTTTTCCACTTCGGCAAGCGTCTTCAGACCCGCGTCGGTCACTTTCGTGCATGAAAGATTGAGCACTTGCAGTCGCTTGAACGCGGTCAATTCGGCCAGACCATCGTCCGCGATCCTCGTGGCGCAGAGGTCGAGCGCTTCCAAATCCTTCAGCGCGCTCAGCTCCTTCAAGTCGGCATCGGCGAAGCGCGTGCCCTGGAGACAGACTTCGACAACCGGCTTGGACTGGCGTTCTTCATCGCGGACAACGCTGCCGCCGAGCTTCTCGATGAACTGAATCGCTTTGTCTTCGGCGTCGTCGGCTCGCACCGCGGCGGCCACGAGGGCAAGTAGAATCGCGCCGCCCAAACTGATGATGCAACTGCGCATGACAGGAACCCCCGTTTCGAAAAGAGATTTGACGGCAGCAAGCCATACGATACCGGAGGCGGAGGGCGATAGCAAGCAAATAACGGAGCCGGGAGCGCGAGCGACCGGAAGAGGGACCGGGTCTCTCATCCGGTCGCTCGCGCTCCCGGCTCCAAAACGCTCCCGGCTACAAACTGTTTTGAACTTTAAAGTTGTTTACAACACTTCGTACCACTGCTGAATGTCGGTGCGGGCGTGCGGCGGCATTTGCTGCTGCAACATCTGCACGTAAGCCGAC
>DATGHS010000570.1:0-3682 GCA_035307785.1 Gemmataceae bacterium | reverse complement strand
GCCACAACAGCAAGCCGTCGCCTACATAGCTGTTGAGGCCATTGCTCGATGTGCCGGGTTTGGGCCGCGAAAACGGCAACACTTGCACCCGGATGTCGAAGTCACCTTTCACCTTTTGTAGCACGCGCGGGGCCGAGACGTTTTGGAACGGCGGCGCCGGATTCAGATTCCGATGCCCCGGCGGCACGCTGATGGTCAAGTCCGAACTGGTAGCCGCAAAGTTGCAATTCTTTTGTGGGTCGACCGTGACGCCCCAATCGGGAATTGCGTGATCAGCCCCGTACTGACAAACGGGTTCGCGCCGCAGCACCAGTACCCCAAAGCGCTTGCCGGGTTGCGATTTGAACTCCTTCGGCCGCTCTTTTTCTTCGCTGAAGCAAAAGTGCAGTCGGTCGCCCTCGAACTTGTAGATGCCTATCATGCCCATATGATCATCATCACCGATGGCATCAAACTCTTTAGGGCTCACGCTCGTATCCAATTTAAATGTGCCGCTTTGGACCTTGCCGCCGGGCCGGGTGACGCGCACGTGTCCCGCAGTGAACACGACTTTCAGTTCCTTAACCTGTGCCGGTGACTGTTGCTGACCAGCAAGTTCCGCCGACTCCGCGATCCAGGTGCCTTGCAGAAGGTCTTTATCCGATTGCGGCTCTGCCTGCGCTCGATGTAAGACCAGCATCCATTCCGTTGTGCTGAGTCTCGATGTCCAGTCCTTCGGCCGCGTTTTCTCCTGTCCCATGCGAATACTTAGGCGAACGTCGCCATAGAGGTCATAGATTCCGAATAGGCCCTTCTGGTCGTTCATGTCGATAACGTCCATTTCCTTTGGCTTCACGGACGAGTCGAGCTTGAAGGTGCCGCCTTCGACTTTGCCGCCGGGCATGTGGAAGCGAACCTGGCCGCCGGTAAAGACGAGCTTGATCTGCTTGGCCTCCTCTGCCGTCAATTCCTGGCCTGCGAATTGGGCTGAGCCCAGTACGGCAGGGTCTACGACCCAGGTGCCTTGGAGGACGTCTTTGTCGGCTACAATCGTTGCTGGCAGCGACGGGGCCTTGCTCCAGTTGATTATGGAGAGCTTCACGCGCTCGCCGCGCTTCACCTCCACCGTGCATTTTTGTTCATCCTTATAGGTGCTATAGCCCGCAAGCACGCCGCCACCCTCTTCGCGCCAGCGTGACACCGTCGAGCCATTGGTGTCGAAGGCCTCGACCCAGTATTTTCCAGGCTGCAAGTTCAATGCTTGGCCGGGTTTGACAATCCAACGGATGCCAGAATCCTGAATTGTTCCATTTCCCGTCCTCATCTCGCGACCCGGTACAAGCACAACTTCGAACCTCTGAAATTCGGGAGGATTCTCAATGCTTATGGTCAGTTCGCCCGTATTGGTGGAATAAAGCCACATCGGGCGTCCGAGCAAAACTGCCGCAATCACGAACATTCCTGCGAGGACGGGAATCGCGACTGACCAGCGACGCCGGCGCCGGGCTCTCGCCAACCGGTCGGAAATCGCCTTCTGCGGCGGTGAGGAAACCGCGGCGGGAATCGCTTCCGTTACAAAGATCTGGCAACGGAATGAAAAGAAGCCGGCGTACGCCAGCACGCGCAGCTGATCGCCGGCACCAGGGCCCTCGGGAATGGTCGCGTAGAATTCCTGCTCGATCGCGATGCCGCCCCGCGCAACCCGCTGGCCATCGACAAACAATTTCATCCCCGTGACGGCCGAATTCTCGAAACGGATAAAGCGGCCCTTGTATTGCACGATCCATTTTTGCCGGACGAGGCTACAGACAAACGTGAGGATTGCGGCGTTCAAGATCATGACGCCGGCGGCGATGATGGCGCCGCTTGGCCCAGCGCTTACAAGCGACAGGAAGGAAACAAATGCCAGAACGATGCAGCCGAACGCCAACAACGCCAGAGTGTGCTGCACCAGCCGCTTAAAGTAATCGGGGGCGTCGAGCAGTTGCTTCCACGGCCGTTCTTCCGGCGCGGGCTCGGTCGTTTTGGCGACCGGCACTTCCACCATCGCGGGCATCGGCACTTTGCTGGGCTGCTGCAAGTGAGCCAGATGCTGTTCCAGCAGCTCCGCGACTTCCTTTGCGCTCTGAAAGCGATCCTCCGGCTTCTTGGCATGCAGCTTGGCGATGATCGCTTCGAGCCAATCGGGAAGATCCGGATTGACTTCGCGAATGGGCCGTGGGTTGTCTTCGATGACGCGCTTCATCACGGCCATCGTGCCGGTAGCGCGGAACGGCGGTCGGCCGGTGCAGAGCGCGTACAACACGCTGCCCAGGCTGAACAAGTCGCTGCGGGCATCGACTTGCTTTCCTTCCGCTTGTTCCGGCGACATGAACATCGGCGTGCCGGCAATTACGCCGGAGGTGGTGACACTGGCATCATCGACGGCCCGGGCGAGGCCAAAGTCGGTGATCTTCACGCGCTCGACGCCATTTTCGAGCAGAATGTTCGCGGGCTTGATATCGCGATGGACGAGGCCTTGCGCGTGGGCGGCCGCCAGGCCGCGAGCAGTTTGCAGGCCGATACGCAGGATTTCTTTCACTTCCAGCGGGCCGGTCTGATCGAGTCGCTCTTGCAGGGAAACACCCTGAACCAGTTGCATGACCAGATAAGGGTGCGGGTCCTTGTCGCCGGAAACGAAGTGAACGGCCACCACGTGTTCGTGAGTTACGGCCGCAATGGCTTTGGCTTCGCGCAGGAAGCGCTTGCGCGCGGCGGCATTGGCGGCATATTGCGGCGCCAGAATCTTGATGGCCACAATGCGGCCGAGACGCTCGTCGAGCGCCCGCAGCACGACGCCCATGCCGCCTTGGCCGATTACCGACTGGATTTCGTAATCGCCTAGCCGACCGAGGTTTTCCGGTTGCCGGGCCGGCGCGAGAAAACCCAGAATCGAGTCTTCGCTGTGGGCGGTCGACCCCGTTCGGGTCACCGTGACATCGTCCGGGGTCGGCGCCATCCCTTCGGTCACGCCGCTATCTTCCGCCAGGGCCGCGAAATCGGGAAAGCTGCCGGATTCGGCATGCGCCTTCAGCAGCGCGTCGACGCGCTGGCGCAGCTCGGTATCGCCGGCACAGGCTTCGTGCAAATACGAATCGCGCTCCGCAGCCGTGGGGCGGTCGATGGCCGCGAGGAAAATCGCTTTGACGGCGTTGGCGTCGGCTGGCATGGCGAGTCCCCATTGCCGGGCAAAAAGAGTCTGGGATAGCTGCCTATATTCCTATGCGACGGATAGGCCATATGGGTCTCATGGGAAAATAAAAAATAACCCTCAGGGCTCGAAGACTCGCCCTGCGGCTTGGACATCAATTGCCGTAGGGCGAGTCTTCGAGCCTAGCGGCTTAATTGCCCATTTCACACCGTAACCATGCCCGCGCGTAAGCCCAGTGCCGAAAGGCCGTGGCTCGCGATAGCCCGAGCAAATCGGCGGCTTCATCCACGGAAGCGCCGCCGAAGACGTGCAACTGCACGATTTCCGCCGCCTGGGCATCTTCCTTCGCCAAGCGCGAAAGAGCATCGTCGAGCGCGAGTAGTTCCTCCGGCGAACCGCCGGCGGCGGGCTGTTCGGCGTTCAGTTCGATCCGCTGCCAGTCGCCGCCATGTTTGAAGCGCTTTTTCCGCCGTGCATTCTCGACGAGAATTCGCCGCATCGCTTCCGCGGCTG
>DATGHS010000569.1:0-9567 GCA_035307785.1 Gemmataceae bacterium | reverse complement strand
ATCTGGCTTTCGTATCGGCTTATGCTTGACGCGCTTTGGCCACGCATCTTCGGTTGCGAATCGCCTCGGCCAGATCGGCGCCGGTGCGGATATCAGGCTCGAACTCGGTGTAGCACCAGCCCACGGTTTCGGCCTTGTGCGCGTCGCTGGACCCGAGCCCTGCCAGGCCGCGTTGCAATTTTACGGTCGCGGCCTTTTCGCGCATATTGGCATCCATGTTGAAAGTCATCAACTCCAAACCGTCGAGCTCCGGTTGTTGCCGTTCCAGCACTTTCTCGAACGGCTGATTCCAGCGGAATGGATGCGCCGCCACGGCGGCCCCGCCTTGCCGATGGGCTTCGTAGCAACAGTCCGCCCACGATATTTCTTTCGGAAACGCAAACGGATCGTGGATTCCGTAAACCAGGATGTGCCCCGCCTGGGCCGACACTTCAATGCCGGCCAGAAGCACGAGTTCCGGCGCTGCGGCCCGCAATTCGTTCAATTCCTCGTCGGTCCAGAGCCAGTCATGTTCGGTAATGACGATGCCTTCGAGGCCAATTTCCTGCGCTCGCTTCACCAGCACAAACGGATCGAGTTGACTGTCGGGCGAATGACGGGACGTGTGAATGTGCAAATCGAATTTTCGAGCCACAAAACCTTCTCCAATACAGGCAATAACCTCCGCAGATGTTAGATTACGTAAATGATCCCAAGACGGTTAGCCACGAGGCCAAGCGGAGCAGGAGGCGGGCAATGAGGGAAAGCGCCTTACGCCAGCACGCGCGCGATATTTGGCAAGCGGGGCTCGCTGCCGCGAAACCCGAGCCGCTTGTTCAACAAGCGCTGCGCGAATTTCAAGTCGATCTTGCCGCCCGCCGTATTCTCGTGGTCGGCGCCGGTAAAGCCGGCCCGGCCATGGCCCGCGGGCTGGAATCCGCGCTCGGGACCTTACTCGACCGCGCGGAAGGCGTTGTGAATGTGCCGGCCGACGCAGTTAAGCCGTTGCGCAAGATCGTGCTGCATGCCGGTCGCCCAGCCGGAAGCAATCATCCGGCCCCCGAAGGCGTGGCCGGCGCCGAGCGCATGCTGGCGCTGCTGGCGGGCGCCGGGCCGGACGACATTGCGATCTGTCTGATCTCCGGCGGCGGCTCCGCGCTGCTGCCCGCCCCGGCCGAGGGGGTTTCGCTGACCGACAAGCAAGCCACGACGAAACTCTTGCACGCCTGCGGCGCGAACATCAACGAGATGAACGCCGTCCGCAAGCACCTGTCGCGAATCAAGGGCGGCCGGCTCGCGCAGTCCTTTCGTGGAAAAAAGCTTATCGCGCTGATCATTTCCGACGTGGTCGGCGATCCGCTGGACGTGATCGCTTCCGGCCCCACCGTGGCCGACCCCACGACGTTCGCCGATGCCATCGCCGTGCTGCGCCGTTACGATCTCTGGCAAAAAGTCCCGGAAACGGTACGCCGCCACTTGGAGCGGGGCCAGGCCGGCGAGATTCCGGAAACGCCGAAGCAAATCTCGGCCAATGTCGTCAACCGCATTATCGGCCGAAATGCCGATTCGCTCGCGGCAGCCCAGGCGAAGGCCAAAGCATTGGGCTACCACGTGCTGAATCTCGGCTCTTTCATCGAAGGCGAGACGCGCGAAGTGGCAATCGCTTGCGCCGGCGTCCTCCGGGCCATTTTGGCGAACGAGGTCTCCATCGCCCGCCCCGCCTGCATCCTTCTGGGCGGCGAAACTACCGTTACCCTCGGCGACAACCCCGGCAAGGGCGGCCGCAATCAGGAATTCGTCCTCGCCATGCTCGGTAAGCTTGGCGAATCCGGCCTACAAAACGTCGCCATCCTCAGCGGCGGCACCGACGGCGAAGACGGCCCCACGGACGCGGCTGGCGTTGTCGCCAGCGCGCAGACACTGGCAATTGCCGGCAAACTAGGCCTTCAATCCCAGGAGTCTTTGGCTCGCCACGATGCTTATTCCTTCTTCGCCGCCACCGGCGACCTGATTAAAACCGGCCCCACCGAAACCAATGTGATGGACATTCGCGTCTTATTAATTGGTTGACCGACGCAAGCCGCGGGGCGCGTCTTCGAGCCCCGCGGGTCCGGCTTGCTCCATTACAAGAGTCTCCCTATTCCAAAAAGTATCGCCCTCCCCGCAGGAGTAGCTCTGCCATGCCTGTTCGTTTGTTGAGCCTATGCTTTACCCTCGCCGTTGTCGTTCCCACCTTAGCCCAGGAAGATCGCGAACCCTCCACCCTTGAAAAACTGGAACCCAAAAAAATCCCCGCCACGAACAAGCCGAAGAAGCTCCCCGGTGAAGTGCTAGCCGTTTTGGATGAATCCCAGGGCCGTATGGATTGCCTGGCCTTTCGCCCCGATGGCAAATTCCTGGCTGTGAGCGGGCCCGAGGGCATTGTCCGCCTCTACGATCTGGCTACGCTGAAGTCACCGGCCAGCATGCAGCACAAGGAAATCTTGTGCCTGGCCTTTTCGCCCAACGGCAAGCTGCTGGCGGCCGGCGACTCGAAAGGGAACCTCCGCCTCTGGAACGTCTCCTCGGTCAGCAAGCCGGCGCTGGTGGGCGGCTGGTCCGCCCATCGCAACGGCCCCGTCTGGTCGCTGGCCTTTGCTCCGGATGGCGAAACGCTGGCCTCCGGCGGCGCCGACCACGAGATCAAGCTCTGGAACGTGGCCGGCGTCAAACAGGAGTTGAAGGGCACGCTGAGCAGCCACCAGCACACCATCCGCTCGCTGGCCTTTTCGGCCGATGGAAAGCTGCTAGCCTCGGCCGGCTACCGCGACAACACCGTCAAACTTTGGGAGCTACCCGCCGGCAAGGTGAAACATTCGCTCGAAATGAAAGGCTCGGCCATGGCCGTGGCCTTTTCGCCCGACGGCAAGATGCTGGTCACCGGCGATATGGCCAAGTTTGCCCGTGTGTGGAAGCTCGATGGCGACGAGCCCTTCGAATCGCTCCGCATCGACATGAACGGCGGCGTTGCCCAGATCGGCTTCACCGCCGACGGCAAAGCCATCGTGGGCCTGGTGAAGTTCGATTTCGACGAAGACAAGATCGTCGTCTGGGGCCTGGATCAAAAGAAACGCTACGAATCCACGTTCGCCCGCCATATCGAAGCCATGGCCCCGGCGACAGATCCGCGGCATGTCGCCCTGGTGACGGAGATGCACTCGACGTGGATCCTGCGGCTACCGGAGTGAGCATTTCTTCCAACGCCAACGAACACCCAATCTCAAATCAAACCGCCTCCAGCAGCCCCTTCAGCGCCTTCGGAAAGGCAGCCCACGTCGCGGCGTAGCTCGCCTCCAGCGGAGCAGGCACGTAGGTCTCCGGCTCGAGAAACAGCGGCATGTCGGGCTGCGGGTCGCCCACGCCGACGAACTCGACATAGGCGACGCGCGGCGGGCCGGCGTCGTACGAGGCCAGGGTAAGCGGCTTGTCCGGCGGCAGTTCGAAATCTTCTTCTTCGATTTCGTCCCAAATGGCTTTGTGGATGCCTTGTGGATCGCGCTTGCCCGGCGGGAAAAGATCAACTACGAGCAAGTGGATGTTCTGCTGGATCAACTGAGCGGACTTCTCAACAAAGGTGCGGAAGTCGCTTCGGCTCGATTTGTTGCCTGGCGAGCGATTTCAATAACGGCAACCACGTCGCCGTGGCGATGTCGAACTGTAATACGATTGGCCTTGGCCGCATATTTTTGCACATCACTGCGGCGAACCATGCGAGCACGCGGCGATGCTTTGGCTACGTCTAATGTCGACGTGCCATCATCCGACACGTCCCCGCCAGGTGATAGCTTCAACGTCAAAACATCGGGAATAGGGCCCTGGATGTTTTGCTCCAACAATGCGAAGTATTGCGAGGGCAATCCGCCCGTATTCAGTGTATTGCAAAGGGTTGTCGACCAATCTTGATGGAAATGATGAAACAACCCCGCGTCCACACGGGTCCAATCATGAACGGGCATGGTTCACCTCCATTCGCAATTATACTTCGCCACCGGTTTCCATCCATTTGAACATAGGGCCTTTCCTTGCCGACGCACGAAAAGTTTTGATGTCCCCGTTGCTTCTTTATTGGCCGATTCCGAAAAAAATTCCGCCACCTCGGGAACTTTGCCCGACGACTTGCGATCTAATGGTGCGAGATGAAACCCGTCTGACAACGCCAACTGATTCCAGTTGTGCGCTTTGAGGGCGTGGAGCCCACGTTTTCAGGCGAAATCGCTGCTTCATAGCGGTTCCCTTGATCGCTTCATCAGCGATAGCGTACGCTTTGCGCGCTTTGCGTTCCTTCTCTGGAGGCTTACTGCAATCATGGCGAACGATAACGTCACGCCCGCCGTACCTTCTGCAACACTGTCGCCTCCGGCCAAGACCGACCGGCCGCCCGTCATCCGCATGGACACCTTTGGAGGCGAACAAGACCCCGATCGTGTTCTCAAACGGCAAGTGCCCGCCTGGCTATTGAGCCTCGGCATACATGTTGTGCTGTTCTCGATCTTCCTGTTGCTGAATTTCATCTTCGGCGGCAGGACCATCGGCGCGGCCGCGCATGAAAATGCGGAAATCAACACGAACATGGAAGAGAAAATGGACGAATTCAACCCGGAAAATCAGGACATCGGCCTCGAACCGAGCCTGCCTACGAATTACAACGTGGATCGCGTCGATGATCGCAGCGTGCCCGGCAAGGTCTTTCCAGACGAAGCCATCGGCACCATGGGCGAAGGCAATGCGCAAAATGTGCCGCCGCCGCCCGGCGTTGGCGAGGGTGGGACGGGAGGGGGAATTGAAAGTTCAATGGATGGGGTGGGCCGATTGGGCACTCCGGGCGGCATGATGGGGCCCGCGGGCTTGAACATCGGCTCTCTCGGTCGCAGTGCCGCGACCCGCAAGAAGTTGGCCAAAGAGGGCGGCGGCAATACAGCCTCCGAAGCGGCCGTCGCTCGCGGCCTGATCTGGCTCGCCAAGGTGCAAAAAGCCAACGGCAGTTGGGAATCCGACGGCAGCTCCAAGGCGCCCGTCGCCAGCACCGGCATCGCCCTTCTACCCTTCCTTGCCGCCGGCTACACCCACAAGGGCGGCGCCAAATTCCGCGACAAGGAATTGATCCTGTACCAGCCAAACGTTTCCAAGGGCGTGGATTACTTGCTCAAGCTCCAGCGGCCGACCGGTGATTTCGGCACGCAAAACATGTACGAACACGCCATTGCCACCATGGCCCTGTGCGAAGCGTTCGGCATGACGCAGGATCCGAAGCTTCACTATCCGTGCCAGAAGGCCATCGAGTTCATCGTCAAGGCGCAGCACCCGGCCGGCGGCTGGCGCTATGGTCCGGGCCAGGCGGGCGACACTTCGGTTACGGGCTGGCAGATCCAAGCGATGAAATCCGGCCACTTGGCCGGCCTCAGCGTGCCGAAGGACACGCTGCAAAAAGCCATGTCGTTCCTCGATTCGGTCTCCGGCGGCGCCTCGCGGACCGGCGCGACCTATGGTTACACCGACAAGAACGGCTCGCCGTCGATGACGGCAGTCGGCCTGCTCTGCCGGCAGTACCTCGGCTGGGGCCAGCACAATCCATCCATCGTCGCGGGCATCGGCGAGTTGAAAAAGATTGCGCCGCCTGAAGTGGGTAAGAATGCCGCGCTGGATATTTACTACTTCTACTACGCCAGCCAGGTGGTGCACAATTACGACGGTCCGGAATGGCACGTATTCTGGAACCCGCGCATGCGCGACTGGCTCGTGAAGCTGCAGGTTCCGCAGGGCAATGGCCAGAACGAAGGCAGCTGGGACCCCGATCAGTCGATCACCGGCAGCGCCGGCGGCCGGTTGTTCACCAGTTGCATGGCGTTGCTGACCCTCGAAATCTACTACCGCTATCTGCCGCTGTACAAGAAGGACAGCGGCGGTCTGAAGGACTTGGAAGGCAATTGATAGATTCCGGCAGCGGAAATTGCAAGAGTTCCCTTGACATCGGAATTCTTGCGAATTCCGCTACACCCCAGTCCCCGCGTTGTGGCACGGTCTCCGCGTTGTGGCACAGTCTCCCGACCGTGCCTCCCCGCGTTGTGGCACGGTCTCCCGACCGTGCCACCCGCCCTCGACCGAAGGTCTCCACGTCCCTCGCCGTTGCCCGCCCACGGCACTCAGGTCCCTCGTTTTGCCACGTTCGGCCCGCTACAAGCAGGGCCATGGAAACGTATCGCATTTCTGCCGAGACCAGCGTCTACTACCTCACTTATTCTGTCGTCGCGTGGCTGCCGGTTTTCGTTGCAGAGGACACTTGCAAGATCGTATGTGACAGTCTCTGCTTTTGCCATCAGCAAAAAAATCTGCGCATCAATGCGTTCGTGATCATGCCGACGCATATGCATTTGCTTGCATTCGATGCCGACTTCAATTCCGAGCGCCTGGCGCGCACGCTCGCAGACCTTCGCAAATTCACAGGCCGCCAACTGAGCGATTACGGTAAGGGGCATTTCCCTGCCTGCTTCCATCAAACACTTTGCACTCAAGCAACTGCCGACCGCGAGCGGCGTTTCTGGCAACCCAGCCGTCATCCGGAGGCCATCGAGACCGAGCCGTTTTGGCAGCAGAAGTTCGATTATTTGCACGATAATCCCCGGCGCAAGGGTTTGGTGCGCTCTGCCGAGCAATGGCGCTATTCGTCCGCAGCCTGGTACATATCGGGAGGGAAGGAGCCGAGCGCTGCGCCGATTACGGTGATCGAATGGTGACAAATTGGCCGGCGGCAACGCGATTGGAGACCTTCGGTCAGCGGCGGGTGGCACGGTCAGGTGACCGTGCCACAACTTTGGAGAGGGCTTGATAAAAACGAACGCCACACGTCGTTAGCCGACGGCGCGACCGTCCGTTTTGTTTTTATTCAAGTCGGCAAGGCCATAAGACGGTTCGCCGTTTTAGTCCTACTCCGGGCATTGGACCAAACCCGCTAATCCCAATCTCGGAATTCGCGGCCGGCGGGGGGAAATATTCGGTGATCGTGGTCCCCGGCCACTGTTGTGATTGCACGTTGGACGTACGAGACCTGGGCGAAATACAGGATCGTTACCGGAAGGTACAAGGCCAGAAGCACGACTCCACTCCAGAAGAAAGAATTCTCGTGACGATGCAAGCCTTCATTGATAAGGCTGGCGGCGATGCCCCCCATAACGAGCATCACCAAGCACAGCGCGAACAAGTAACGTATCCAGCCCATGAGATAGCTGTAAACGATCACTTCGACCTTTCCCCCGCAGACCGAACAGGGCAGCCCGCGGTGAGCACGCCATCCGCGGGGTTGCTTCACCTGGAACGGTGTGGTCGTAAACTGGGAGGTGATGAGCCCTCCCCCGATCCCGTAGGAGGTCGTTGAGATACCACGGTGGCCCAACCTCCCTTCGAGCAAGCGCTTCCCCTCGGGCGTGGATGTCGGTTTTTCACGGACGGTAATTAGCTTCGTTCCGGTGCGCAAGTCGAGGCCGCAGCTAACGTATAAGACAGCGTTTGTCGGCAAGCGCGACCCACAAGATGGGCAGCGCTTACCAGCCGCGGGGACTTTGAGCACAGTTCCACAGGCGGGACACTTCACCGGCTTACCAGCCAACTCGTCCCGCGTTTGCAGCCGTTTGCCACATCGGCATGTGATACTGACCGTCATGATGCCCCTCAGACCCTTCAGAATCGAAAGGCTCGTCTGGCCGAACATGTGATTATGCTGACTGACGCCAAGTCGCTATGCACGGTCATCCAGTGGCAATGTACCGGCCTCAAGTCGCTATGCACCGGCGCGGGTCAGCATATCATGGCTCGGTCAGCATATTCCGTAATTCACCTCGCGTTCATGCCAATTCTTGTTTGCGCCCCTCGCCCCAATAGTGTAAACGTGTCCACATACCCGTCAGGGCGTTGGCCCGAGGAGACGGCCATCAAACCGTTAGCGGATCGCCTGCCTGGAGACAGACCGCTGCATCTTGTTACCGGATCTTGTCTGCAATCGTATGCGCCCAGTGAGCGCAATCCTCCGGCAACTCCCATTTTGCCACCACGCATCCTGGCATTGCACTTCTGGTGCTCAACCGCTATTGGACCCCGGCCTTCAAGGCGGTTCACCCGGAGAGGTCAAAATGACGCACCTCAGGCTTCATTTCCGAGTTGCACTGTGTCTGCCTGCATGCGCGGGGCTCCTGTTGCTGGCAGGTTGCCTGTCGATGCGCGGCGGGACGCCGTCGCCGAATTCTGCCACCGCGGCAGAAGACTGCGTCGATGCCGAAACCCTCAACCGGATAGTCGCTCAATTAGCCGAGGACGACTCCGTCAAGCCCGGTGGACCGCGTTATAACGTGCTCGTGCTTTCCACCGGAGGGCCGTACGGCGCCTTTAGCGCCGGCATGTTGGTCGGCTGGTCGGAAGCCGGCACCAGGCCGAAATTTGACTGCGTCACCGGCGTTAGCACCGGCGCCCTGGTTTCCGTCTTCGCTTTCGTAGGTCCGGCATGGGACGATAAGCTCGCCAGTGTGCTGTCTGACCTCAATGCGGAAAAGATCTACCGCATGCGCGGGCCCGTGGCGATGCTTCGGCGTTCGTCGTTCGCTTCCTCGGAGCCGCTGCAACGGCTGATTGAGGACACAGTGGACATGGAACTCTTGCGCGCCGTGGCCAACGCACATGCCGAAGGCCGGCGCTTATACGTGGGCACCACGAACCTGGAAACGAAACGACTGGCCGTGTGGGACATGGGGGCCATCGCCAGCCGCGGCGATGCCGAAGCGCTGAAGTTGTTCCAAACGATCATGCTGGCTTCCTGTTCGATTCCAGGCTTTTTCGAGCCGGTGCCCATCGATGTGCAGGTCAATGGCCAATCCCGATCCGAACTGCATGTGGACGGCGGCGCGAGCGCCTCGATGTTCCTGCGCCTGCCGGAACAGGCTCAATCGTTGCGGGGCCGGCGGCCGTTGGCGGGTTCCAACCTCTATATCATCGTGGCAGGCAAGCTCTACGCCGACCCGGCGCCGGTGCGGCCCGGATTTATCCCAGTCGCGGGTAGTTCCATTTCCTCCTTGATGTACGCCGAAGCTCGTGGCGATCTCTACCGGCTGTTTACCACTTCGCTGGCCTCGGGCATGAAATTTCAACTAGCGGCCGTGCCCCAGCAGTTCGCAATTAACCCGAACAACGCGTCATTTGGTCCGAAGGAAATCAAGCAACTGTACGAAGAGGGCGTCCGCGCCGGCCATTCTCCCAATCCTTGGCGTTCGCTGCCGCCGGGCTCTGAGGACGGCGAACAAGCCCAGCTGTCGTCACACGGTCCCCAGTCCATGCCGCAACGCGATATCGCGCGTTAGCCAAGAGGGTGCCTTTTGAAATAGGCAGTCCCTCAACCTAACCCCCCGTCCCCCTTCCCTAATGAAATTTGACTATTTACTTGGGCTTTCGACGCTGGTTTTTACGCCGAAGGCGTTACATCCCAAAGCCCAGGGTTGCGGCGCTTCGCCGCTACCCTGGGCGGAGGACGATGCAACCCTTTCAGGGTTGATGGTGGGGCGACATCTCCAC
>DATGHS010000568.1:0-2993 GCA_035307785.1 Gemmataceae bacterium | reverse complement strand
TCCTTGTCGGCCTTGGAATGGGCTTAGTTTTCCTGTTCCACGAAGTGCCAGCCACATTAACCAACTCCATCTTGGGAGCACTGGTCACGCCAGGTTTTGTTTTGTCTTTTCCATTCATGGTGTGGTCGGGGGGTGTCCACGGTCCATACCCAAACGTCTGGGAGTGGATACTTCCGCCGTGCAACGGAATTGGCTACGCGGCCATCGTAGGTGTTCTGGCTTGGGTATGGGAGCTTGTAAGGCGATTCCTAAGCAAAACTTGAAACTGAACCAATACCGCCCCAATGCAACTCGAAAGACCCTTCGCTTCCGTTCCCTTCCGCACATTTGATCGCGCGCCGCAGCACGCGAACGTGCCGTTTTTCACACCTACCGATCTGTCTGATTCAAAACTACTCTCTTCATGGCATTGTCTGGCTCCGCGGTTGGCGGGAACTTAAAAAGTGGAGGCGATTATCCATGCAGAATTGCAAATTTCTCGCGACCATAGGCGTCGCATTCCTGGCGGCTGGACTTTTTTCGACCGCCAGAGCAGATGAGTGGAACAAGCAGACGACCGTGACTTTCACCGAACCGGTCGAGATTCCGGGCCAGGTCCTGCCGGCCGGCACTTACATGTTCAAGCTGGCGGATTCGGATAGCAATCGAGACATCGTGCAGATTTTCAACCAGGACCAAAACCACCTTTACGCAACGTTGCTCGCCATCCCCGACTATCGCATCGAACCCACGGGCAAGACGGTGATCCGGTTCGAGGAGAGAAAAGCCCAAGCGCCCGAAGCCCTCAAGGCCTGGTTCTATCCGGGCGATATGTACGGCTTCGAGTTCGTTTATCCAAACTCACGCGCGATGGAGCTGGCCAAGAACACCAACCAGAACGTGCTCTCAATGCCTTCTTCCATGGCGGCCAACACCATCAAGCCCGTGAAGTCCATGCACGAGGCGCCCGTTACGGCCATGAAACAGGCGCCCGTTACCGCGGTGAAGCCCTCTGGAGAGCAGGTCGCCATGGCGCAGGCAGTCCAGACACATCCGGAAACGAATGCACAACCGGCACAGTCTTCGTCCCGTTCGCGAGCGGCGAAGATGCCGTCAACCGCCAGCCCGTTTCCGCTTCTGGCGTTGATCGGCATTTTGACGATCGGTGCCGGCGCCGCGTTCGGGCTGCTGGCCCGGCGGACAGCTTGACCGCGACACAGGTTGAGCGAGCGGCAGCGGCCCGGGCTGCCACTCGCCGGCCGGCCGCGCCGGTGATATCCCATGAGAATCAGCTTTCAGCCGTATGCTGAAGTTCGCCCGGCGCGGGTTCGTTCTCCGCTGCTGCCGCACTGTCCTCGTTGCCGGCGGCTGCACGCTTCTGGGCTATTGCGCGATGGTGTGGACCGAAGCGTGGGTGTTCCAACGGCAACAGAGCCGTGAATTCTCGAGCATCCTCTCCCACCGCGCCACCCCGGTGGCCCGGGTCGTGGCGCATGCCGCCCATCCACATTCCGTCCTGGGGCGCCTCGAGATTCCGCGGCTCGGAATCTCAGCCATGGTCGCCGAGGGTGATAGCGCCCGGACGCTAAAGCACGCCATCGGCCATTTGCCTGGCACCTCATGGCCGGGGCAAGGGGGCAACGTCGTTCTGGCCGGTCATCGCGACACATTTTTCCGCCCGCTACGGCACGTTCACAAAGGGGACGAAATTATATTCACCACCTGGAACGGCCGGTTCCGTTACCGCGTGGATTCCGTCAAGGTGGTAAAGCCTTCGGCCACCAAGGTCCTGGCGCCTTCGAGCAAGCCCCTGCTGACCCTGGTCACCTGTTATCCGTTTTACTTCGTTGGACCTGCGCCCGACCGCTTCATCGTGCGCGCAGTGCCCCTCTAACCTCCTGATTTCCCGAATTCATTCTGCCGATATGTTCTTCGATGAGCTTGGGCTGGCCGCCGCGGTCACACGCGCCCCGAAACTCGTGCAGGTTTGCCGCTCGAACGGTTTGTAAATGGCCGCCAAAAACACTTGATCGAATGCAACTCGGACGGCTATACTTACATTTTCGCTGAGAGCGTTATGACGGCGAGAGACGACTTCGACCCCCTGGCGCCACAAAGGGAAGCCGCCTTTTTTTACGGGTTGTTTCTGCGTGGCCACGCGGTGGAAAGGCTGCGCCAGGACATCGACGTGCCGCGTTCGCTTCTGGATAAGTGGCTGAAAGCGCGGGACTTTGAAGAGTCGTTTCGGGAATCGCTCCAGCGCGTTTATACCTACCGGAAACAGGTGCTCGCCATATTCGACGGCTTGGTCTGGAACGAACAAAAACGGCCCCGTCTGCAATAGGCTTTCCCCTCCGGCAACAGTTTCTTCCACAAAATGAAGCACACTCGTAACAAGAAACAGCTTCTTTCTACACCTACGCGCCCGTTTGACCCGGTGGGCGCCTCCACCCCGGCCGAAGTTCTCGAGCGCATGCGGGGCACGGCCTTTCAGGGCAAGAACCTGGGCGTGGCCTACCAGGTCTGGAAAAGGATGCTGGCGGACGATTGCACCATCCTGATGGGCATGTCGGGCGCGATGGTGCCGGCCGGCATGCGCCGCCTGGTCGTCCGTATGATCGAAAACCGCCTGATCGACTGCCTGGTTTCGACCGGCGCGAATTTCTTCCACGACCTGCACGAGACCAAGGGCAACTTTCACTACCAAGGCTCGCACCTGGTGGACGACGTGCTGCTGGCGGAAAACCTGGTCGACCGCATGTACGACGTGCTGGCCGACGAGGAAAAGTTTCGCGAGCACGATCAGTGGATCGGCCGCTTCGCCGGGGCGCTCGATCAGAAGCGGTCCTACACCACGCGCGAATTCCTGAACCTGCTGGGACGCGAGCTCGGCAAGCACGCCAAAGAAGACGGAATCGTATCCGCCGCGGCCAGGGCCGGCATCCCGCTATATTGCCCGGCGGTCGCCGACAGCTCGATCGGCATCGGCATCGCGGCCAACCGCTACCAGGGCG
>DATGHS010000567.1:0-28019 GCA_035307785.1 Gemmataceae bacterium | reverse complement strand
GGCGAGCCAGGCCACTCTCAGTGTGCCAAAATTCAACGGACTCGATATCGGAAAACGCACATTGGGGAACTGCACCTAACTCGCCGCAAGTAGTAGTTCAATGCATTTGAGATTTCGGCTGATCGGCGAGCCGCCGGGCTTGTCTCGGCGGGATAAACCCGCCGGCTCGCAAATCCGCTGACACTGAGCCGCTAGCTGATTGCACGATGCAGCGCTATGCGTCCACCACTGCTCCGGGCCCTTGTTGCCGATCGAGCACGGTGATGGTTCTTTTCCCTGCAACCTGGGTGCGTTCGGTTGTGCGCCAATTCCTTGCCGGTCGTCTTCCGCTCGACGAAGGATCCTGGCCGAATTCCTACTTTAACGGTTCGCGCGCGCCGTCGTCCGGGCTTCTGTTTGGCGGTGCGCAAGAGTCCGGTCAGTCGCGTTAACATCGGTTTCTTCTGACTGGCGATTGGCAGACGGAATCCGGCAAGACGCAGTGCCATGAGTTCTTGACGTGTGTAATCGATCAGTTCACAGGCAATGGCGGCCACCATGCTTCCGAGTGCGGTGGGCTGGCCACCGGAGTCGTGCAGGAAAAGAACATATTGCGAATGACCATCGCCAAACCGCTGCAACTCCAGTTCGGCCTGGTGCGTGGTGTCATCGATCTTGTTGCGAACGCGCATCGGCAATCTCCCATCCAAAAGTTCGTTGGGCGATGGGCAACCAAACACCAAGGGCGACCATTCATTCCCACAGGGCGGCAACGCGCGCATGGGAAAAAGGGGCGGTCTGCCCCCTCGACAGACACGCCCCAAAGCGCAGCCTGACGGCCACGCTTGTTTCCAGCATGCCCCCTTGCATCTTCCGACGATCAGAACAAATAGATGGTCAAACTGGAACCACGCTGCTGTGCCGCAGAAATCGGCACCAACAATTGATTTCTTAGACAGGGCTAACGTGACGCTCAGAGTTGCCAATCGAGAGCAACGGACTTTGCAATAACAGTCCTTGCACGGAAATGCAGCTTGCCAAACAAAAGCACGCCTGCATCCAGAAGCGCCCTATCAAATTCCAATACGCAATCAATTATAGTACACAAACGGATGGCGTCCATCCGGCCTTGTCAAAATCCCAACGCCCAACCATCCTGCTAATTGTTTGGGCAGGAGATCGCGCCGACACAGCGGGCAATCCCAAGTTACAGCCGAATTAACGCCAGGCCGGTTTCCGGGTCATGTTTGCGATGAAGATGCTGGGGAGATTCTGTCAGGATGACTTCCAGGGTGGGCCGCACATGCGCTTCGAGCAAATGCCCGCCCAAGGCCTCGCCATCGGACCTGGCCAGAACTACGTGGGCGTGAATTTTCGGTTGTCCCCTTTCATCCTCGGCAATGTCGCCGACCAGCGACACAACTTCCACCTGCTCACGGACTGGGATTTTCTTGTAGTCTTTCTTCGACCAATCGAAATAGCCGAGCGTCGCGTTCTGAAACGCGCCGATCGCCGTGAAATGGCTGCCGGCCAGGCGCTGGGATTTCGCGAAATCGGTAAGGCCATGAATGACCTCGTCGCCCGTGTCGAAAATCAGCGCGTACGTCATTTGTGAGCCGGTTTGACTGAGCTGTTTTGATTTCATGTCGTTCACCCCCGCGCAGAAGGCCCGGAATGGTTAATACTCGTCCTTGGTAGACCGAGTCACATAAGGAGAATGGATTGGCGGCCACCGGATAGGTGTGCAAGTCCGGTGCCCATTCGCAGTTGCAGCGCTTATCGCCTGCCCGTCAGCGCGCTTTCCAATGCCACCCCGACCAAAACTGCCGCCGCGCCGAGCGCCGCCATAGGCAATATTTCGCGGCGCGAATTCTTTTTCCGGACTAAACCGTCAGTTTCTGAGTGACCAGCACCATTTTGCTGTAACGCCATCCGGATCACTTCGGCCAGGTGCAAGGCCCGACGGTTGGTCGTCTGCGCAATCTGTTCCTGGCAGCTAAAGCCGTTGGCAACGACGAGCGTTTCCGCGCCGGCATCGCGGACAGCTGGCAGCAATGCGCGTTCCCCACAGGCAATGCTGACCTCATAATGGTCGCCGCGCTCGAAGCCAAACGAACCGGCCATGCCGCAACAGCCGTCCTCGGGAATTTCAAAGTCGAGCCCGAGTTTCTTCAACACGGCCCGTTCATCGTCCAGGCCCATGACCGACTTGTGGTGACAATGGCCATGAACCATCGCTTTCTGGTGCAGCGGTGGAATCTCGAAGTCCTGGGCATGCTGATTCAGGAATTCGCTCAGCAAAAACGTTTGGTCCTGCAAGCGCTTCGCATCCTCGTCGTACGGGAAGAAATTCGGCATCTCGTCGCGAAAGACAGCGACGCAGCTTGGCTCCAGGCCCACAACGGGGATGCCGGCCCGAATCTGCGGCCGCATGGTGTCGAGAATCTGCCGTAGCATTCGTTTGGCCGTTTCGAGCATGCCGAAGTCGTAGAGCGGCCGGCCACAGCAGAGCGACTTTTCCGGGACCCAGACTTCGTACCCGGCCGCTTCCAAAACCTCCACTCCGGCCTTCGCTATCTCGGGATGGAAGTGGTTGGTGAACGTGTCGGGCCACAGGATCGCGACTGGCATATTGGGAGCGTGAGCGGCCGGAACGCGAGCGCGGAACCAGTCCTTGAAGGTTTGCCGCGCGAAACGCGGTAGTTGTCGCTGTGGCGCGATGCCGCCAAGCCACTTGGCGATATCGCGCAGCACCGGCGTTTGCGTGAAGAAGTTCGCGAGCGCCGGCATCTGCGAGGCCAGTCGAGCCCACCAGTAAATCAGGCCCATCGAATAAGCGTGCCGCGGACGCAGTCGACCCTCATAGTAGTGCGACAGGAACTCCGCCTTGTAGGTGGCTATGTCCACATTCACCGGGCAGTCGCTCTTGCAGCCCTTGCAGGACAGGCACAGGTCGAGGGCGTCGCGGACTGCTTCGCTTCGCCAGCCTTCAGTAAGCACTTCGCCATTAAGCATTTCCCAGAGTAATCTGGCTCGGCCACGAGTACTGTGCTTCTCTTCGCGAGTGACCATGTAGCTGGGGCACATGGTCTGCCCGCCGTGGTTGCGGCATTGGCCGACCCCGACGCAGCGCAGCGCGGCGCGCGAGAAGGCGCCATGGTCATTGGGGTAATGGAAATGCGTTTCCGGGTTGGGCGGATTGTAATCGGGGCCAAGGCGAAGATTGCTGGTGATGGGGTAAGGATCCACAATCTTGCCAGGGTTCATCTTCCACTCGGGATCCCAGATGCTCTTGAACTCCCGAAATGCCTGAACCAGTTCTTCTCCGAACATCTTGGGCAGCAGCTCGGCCCGGGCCTGACCGTCGCCATGTTCGCCGGAGAGCGCCCCGCCGTGCTGGACCACCAGATCAGCCGCTTCGTCGAGAAACGAGCGCCACTTGCGCACACCATCGGCCGTGTACAGGTCGAAATCGATGCGGCAGTGGATGCACCCCTGGCCGAAGTGGCCATAGAGCGAAGGGTTGTAGCCATATTTCTGCAATATCTTGCGAAAGCCGCGCAGGTAGGGACCCACATTCTCCGGTGGCACGGCCGAGTCTTCCCAGCCGGGCCACATGTCGGGCAAGCCCGGCACAAAGGCTGTTGCGCCCAGGCCGCCCTCGCGCACTCTCCAAAGTTTCTCCTCTTCTTCTTTGTTGTCATACAGTTTCATGGGAGGCGGGTTGGCCAGCTTTTTCAGCCGGTCCATGCACTGTCGCGCCTGATCGTCGGAATCCTGTTTGCTATCGCCGCCGAATTCCACCATAAGAAAGGCCTTGCCCTCGGGCAGCAACTTCAGGTTCGCTGTGCGGTCGCCTTTCTTCTGAATGTACTCAATCAACAAATGATCCAGTCCTTCCAGGGCCGTGGGCTTGAGCGGCAGAATGTCGGTGACGTGATCGCCGGCCGAAAATACATCGGGGTAGCCGAGCACCAGCAGCGAGCGTGCCTTGGGGTTGGGCACGAGCCGCAGTGTTGCCTCCAGGATCGTCACGAGCGTGCTTTCCGAGCCGACGAGCGCGCGGGCCACGTTGAAGTTGTTTTCCGGCAGTAATTCATCGAGGTTGTAGCCGGACACGCGGCGCGGCAACTTCGGATAGCGCCGGCGAATGGTGTCGGCATAACGATCGCGCAGTTCCTTCAGGCGCGCATAGATTTCGCCGCGGCGGCCGCCTGACTGAATGATATGCTCCAGTTCTTCCGGCGACGTCTCCCCCACACGAAAGCGCGCACCGTCATAAGTGAGGATCTCCAGTTCCAGCGTGTTGTCGGAAGTGCGCAGACCGATTCCGTGCTTTGCGCAGATAAGCGAATGGGCGCCGCAGGAATTGTTGCCCAGCATACCACCGAGGGTGCAGCGGCTATGGGTGGCTGGGTCGGGGCCGAAGGTCAGGCCGTATTGATTGGCGGCATGGCGAAGGTCGTCGAGCACACATCCGGGTTCCACCACGCCGAGCCGGTTTTGGGCATCAATACGGAGCACATGATGGATGTACTTCGAAAAATCCATCAACACTGCGACGTTGCAGGATTGCCCGGCCAGGCTCGTGCCGCCGCCGCGCGACAGGGTGGGAGCGCCGAATTCGCGCGCCGTGGCCACAGTTGCGACCACATCCTCGGCGTCGCGCGGTAAAACCACTCCGATAGGCACTTGCCGGTAGTTAGACGCGTCGGTGGCATACAGCGCCCGGCTGCCGGCATCGAAGCGAACTTCGCCGCCGATCCGGCCACGCAACGCGGCGGCTAACGCTTCCGCGCCCGGCGTAGCGATGGCCGTGCGGGAATCGTCGCCATGCTGCCGTTCGAAACGGGGCTTTTCATTTTGTTCTCGAATGACAGTGAGACTGGTCATCGCAGGCACTCCAGATTTCAAACCAAAAAAGGCGCGGCATCCGCGCGCTTGAACTCCAGCCCCAAGCCGGGCGCAACCGGATCCGGACTTATCTCGCCGTGTATCGGGACCGGCGCGCCGTCGAATAGCATCTGCTCGATTCGGGCATGATCGTGGAAATACTCAACATGGCAGACACGTCCCAGCGCGCAGCAGGGATGCAAATGAATGGCCGGCGCGGTGTGCGCGGAAAGGGGCAAGCCGAAAGCACCGCACACCGCGCCGACCTGGAGGAATCCCGTGATGCCGGCACAGCGCGTGGCATCGGCCTGCAAGGTATCCACGGCCCCGGCTTCCAGCATCCGGAGAAAATAGAAGAGATCATAGCCGTACTCGCCGGCCGCGATGTCCATGCCCGCCGGCGCGCGGTCGCGCAGTAACCGCAGGCCGGTCAAGTCGTCCGAAGAAACCGGCTCTTCGAACCAGGTAACGCCTACCTCGGCGAAGCGTTCGGCTTGGGCCAGCGCTTGTTTGCGGTTGTAAGCGCCATTGGCATCGACAAATAACTGAATGTCAGGTCCAATCGCTTGTCGCGCGGCCTGCACGCGGGCCACGTCCTTGTCCGGCTCGCGGCCGATTTTCATTTTGACGCGCTGGATTCCCGACTCTGCCCAGCCGGCGAGTTGTTCCTGAAGTTGGCGGATGGAATACGAAGTGAAGCCGCCACTGCCGTACACCGCGACACGCTCGCGCGCAGCGCCGAGCAAGATGACCAACGGCACACCTAGCAGTTTGGCCTTCAGATCCCAAAGAGCGATGTCTACCGCGGCGATGGCCATGGAGGAAATCCCCGGCCGGCCGAGGTTGCGGATGGCCTGCAGCATCGCGATCCAGGTAGCGGAATTGGCCATGGCATCGCGCTGGTGGATTATTCGTGCGAGCAAGCCGCGAATCAATTCGGCTGCTGCAGTGTCGGCATAGGTGAAGCCAAGGCCCCGCTGGCCCCCGGCGGAGATTTCCACCAACACCAGCGTGGTCTTGTCCCACTCGAATGTGCCGTCCGATTCCGGGGAATCCGTGGGGATGCTATAAGCCGAGACCTCCGTCTTCTCGATCCTGACCATCGCATAAATCATCTCCTTGACTTTATCCTCAACAATGGTGGCAATGATTCGACCGCGATCCGGTTCGCCGCGGGCCAACGATTTAGCCAGTTCATAGCCCTGCTTGAGTGTGGCCTTGGGCGGCATTGGCGGTTCGTACGGGTCAACCACGGCCTCGACCAACACGGGCCCTTCTGTCGCCAAGGCTTGTTCCAACACCTGGCCGCACATTTTCGGATCATCAATTGTGAAGCCGGTGCCGCCACAGGCACGGGCAAATGCCGCAAAATCGATTGGCTGCAAATCCACGCCAAATTCCGGGTTGCCGAGGAAGACCATCTGCTCCCACTTGATCTGGCCCAGCGAGTTGTTCTTGATGATGACGATCTTGATAGGCAGCTTGTACTTCACGGCGGTGACGAACTCCGCCATGAGCATCGAGAAACCGCCGTCGCCTACGAAGCCGATGCACGGCCGGTCCGGATACGCGACCTGGGCGGCGATGGTGTACGGCAAGCCGCAGGCCATCGTCGCAAGCGTGCCGGAGATCGAGTGCATCTGGCCCCGCTTCACCGGAATATGCCTGGCCCACCAGGTTGCTATCGTGCCGGAGTCGCAAGATACAATGGCATTATCGGGCAGCCGCTTGCCGAGTTCATGGGCGACCACTTGCGGTTTCATGGGCGCATCCATGCGCGTGGCTCGTTCGTGCATCGTTTCATTCCATTCCTTCATGCCCTTTTGCGCTTTCTCCAGGAAACTCCGGTCGTCCTTGCGCTGGAGCATCGGCAGGAGTGCCCGAAGCGTGCGCCGGCTGTCGCCGACCAGACCAACTTCGACCGGATAGCGCAAGCCGATACGAACCGCGTCGATGTCGATCTGCACGCCCTTCGCCGAGCCTGGCTTCGGCAGGAATTCCATGTAGGGAAACGATGTGCCGACCATGCACAACGTATCGCACGCCTCAATGGCCTCTTGCGAGGGCTTGGTGCCGAGCAGGCCGATGCCGCCCGTGGTGTACGGGCTGTCGTCGGGCACACTGGCTTTACCCAGAAGCGGCTTGATGATCGGCGCTCCGAGCGTTTCCGCGAGTTGCTCCAGCTCCACCGTCGCGCCGAGAGCCCCGCGGCCGGCCAGGATGACGATTTTCTTGCCGGCGTTAAGAATTTCCGCCGCGCGGTTCAAGTCTTCTTTGCACGGCTCACCGGCTTTGAAGGCCGGCACGTCGGAAGTGTGCTTGGGCAGATTGCGTTCGCTGCGTTCCTGGTGTGTCATCGATTGAAAATCGACGGGGAAGTTGATGTGCGCCACACCTCTTCGGCTGAGCGCTTGCCGGCAAGCAAGCGAGGTGACGTTGCGCACGTGTTCCGGCCCCATCACGCGGGTGCTATAAACTGCCACATCGGTGAACACCCGATCAAGATCGACGTCTTGTTGCGCGTGAGTATCGATCAGGTCGTGGTAATGATGGCCGCTGATCGCCAAGACGGGCTGGCCGTCCATTTTGGCGTCGTACAGACCGTTAAGCAGGTGCACGCCGCCGGGGCCGGAAGTGGCCAGGCAAGCGCCGAGCCGGCCGGTGTACTTGGCATAAGCGCAGGCCATGAATGCCGCGGCCTCTTCATGCCGTACTTGAACGAAGCGAATCTTGTCCTGCCGCGTGCGCAGTGCTTCCATGATGCCGTTGATCCCGTCGCCCGGCAGACCGAAGATCACATCGACGCCCCAGTCCATGATCGTTTCAATCAAGATGTCGCCACCGGTCTTTTTCGCCATGGCTGGATCCTTTCCTGTGGAATGATGGGTAAACAGAAACGGGCCGCTTTCTGCTGTCGAACGTGCTATTTCTCGAATCGAATCAGTGCTTCGATGAGGTTGCGCAGGTTTTCGATTCCCCCGACTCTGTGGGCCAGCCGTTTCACTTCGAGCAGCATATTGGGGTCGAATTGCCCGGTGCCGGAATCTGGCTGGGGTGAATGGGCGTCCGGCACAGTCATATCAGGTGGGGGAACCGGATCGGCTTCGGTGAGCACCAGGTCTTCGGGCTTCGAATGTTGGCGTTCCATGGTTTAGCGCTCGCTTGTACTGATGATGCAGAGCTGCAAACGAGATGCCAGCGTTGAGCCGGGAGCGCCAGCGACCGGATGTTGTGCGCACAACATCCGGTCGCTGGCGCTCCCGGCTCTACGGCGCGCACTTCCGCGTATCCGCGTACCTATTTTCGAGAAAGCACTTTCCTATCCGTTGCTTCGTTCGACCCGCGCATGAGTGCGAACCCGAGTGCCCCGGCGAGTCCGGCCAATGCCAGCCTGCCGCGGTTCTGGCTGAGCCAAAGCTGCCAGCTAAAGCTTCTTGCCCGGCTATCGAAATCTCCATGGGCGCCGAAATCGCGCTCCTCATCCACCGGCTGGTAGATATTGTCGTGCCGGTTCGGTGAAACCGAGCCGTCGTATTGTTGCGCATCATAACCCATTTGGCCCAAGTACCAATCGCCGAGGCTGGGGAACATCTTGTTGCCCACGATGGCTTTGACAGTAGGCCAGGCAACGTACCACTCGCGGCGATAATGATGGGCCGCATGCACAATGGCCCGGGCCGCAACTTCGGGCTGAAAGATCGGCGGCACCGGTTGCGGCTTGCGCGGCAGGCGGCTTTTTACCCAGTCAAATTGTGGCGTGTTCAGCGCCGGCATTTGGACCATCGTCACCTTCACGTGGCTCTGGTCGTGAATCAATTCGGAGCGAAGCGAATCGTTGAAGCCCTGGATGGCGTGCTTGGCCGCGCAGTAGGCCGACTGAAGCGGAATGCCCCGATAGGCCAGGGCCGAGCCCACCTGCACGATAGTGCCCCGATCGCGCGGTAACATGCGCTTGAGCGCCGCCAGGGCGCCGTATACGAAGCCGAGATAAGTCACCTCCGTCACGCGCTTGTAATCAGCCGGCGTCATCTCTTTCACAGGCGAAAAGACCGAGCACATGGCGTCGTTGACCCAGATATCAATGGGCCCGAAGTGATTTTCAACCGCTTCGGCCGCCGCTTCGACCTGGTCCGGGTCGGAAACATCGGTGGGAATGGCGAGCGCCTCGCCGCCAAGCTGCTCGACATCGCGCTTGGCCCCTTCCAGGCCGGCATGCCCGCGGGCCAGCAGGCCAATGCGCGCCCCTTGCCGGGCAAACTCCCGCGCCGTTGCGCGCCCCACGCCCGCCGAGGCGCCGGTAATGACCACAACTTCGGATTTCTGATTGCACTGCATGGGTTGCATCCTCCAATAACGATGATGGGAGGAGTGATTGCAAAGCTCATGCCGGGGGGTGATCGGCAACGTGCGGCGGTGCGAAAATGTGCTTTGCGCGCGGGGCGCGAGTAGCATATGGAGTTTGGTGCAACCGCTGATTTGCGAGAGCCGAGAACGAGGCCATCCAAAGTCAGTGTAACACGAACCCAGGATAACCTCGGATGGCCGCGTTTTCTGCCTTTTTCAGGCAAAAAGCGTATCAAGCTGTCAAGCTATTCCCACAACTTCTTACCGGGGTCGTTTTTCCGTGTCGGTTGGTTTGCCTTGGAACGGATCGGCCCCTGCAGGGCGAACCTGCTTCAGTTTTTCTTCGCGCTCTTGTAGCCTACGCTCTCGTTCCCGTAACTTGTTCTCCTCGTCCAGTTGTTGCCTCATTTTCTTCTCGTGTTGTCGCCACTCTTCGGCTTCTTTCTCCGAGTCAATTCGTTTGCCAGGAAGCCAGACGGCCTGACCATCAACCGAGTGTGCCAGCTCCCACGTCTTGCCAGAGCTTGTGTCGACAAGAATTGCCGACTGGGCTACTTGCGAGACAGCGAACGGCCCACCAAAGGAATTGGGCGGATTGAGTTGAATTCTTTGCTGCGCCCAGGCCCAACCGCCAAAAACCGTAATCACAACGACAAGAGCTACGACCACATTGCGCCGTGTCATTGGAACCTCCATTGGCTTGTGATAAAAGGCCTTCACCCTCGCCGCCAAAAAGAGCGGGTATCCTGGTTTGTAGTTTCTCTTTTTTCATTGGGCAGGCCCCGGCGTGCCGAAAGATAAAGGCGGTTCACTTCTTCTTGCCGGCAGCGGGGACTTCAATGACCTTGCGGCATTTCGGGCAGCGAATACGTTTCCCGGCCGCGTTGTCCGGAACGCGGGCTTTATTCTTGCACCACTGGCATTCAACCACGATGGGCATGCTTATGTCTCATGGGCCTTGTTAGCGTTATAATCGTTGGCTGATCTTTTTGCAAATCGTTGCTTCAAGAACGAAATGATGGAGCGGAAGGCGGCAGCTCCGCATCTCATGACACTGGCACTGAATAATCGGTGTCAGCATGTCATGCCGCGCGCGGCACCCCTGAAATCATGAAAAGTGGCAGGGCGGCGGCTATGATGTTCCGTAGCGGGGCCTGCTGGCGGCAGAGGCCGGTAATGACTTGGTGCTTTGAGCCCGCGTGTCAGTATGGTCCGGACGGTTGCCACGAACCCGAAATTGTAGCCTCGCGCAAGCGAGAGCACGCATGGCAGACTGTTAACAGCCCTTACGCCCTCCGCCGCCGGCAACCCGTTGCATCTACGCTGTTCTTGCTCGGTTGGTTTTCCTGAATTGCCCCCTGCCTTGGGGAGGGGATTTTGTTGTCCATCCCCCGATTAGTTTTCATGGCAGTCCTCATACCGCGCACGGCGATAGGACCGACACCAATTGCCAATGCGTGACGGTAACCTGCTTTGCTGGAGGCTGCAGCACCTAAAATGACCCAATTCTCGGGTGAATTCCCGGGACGAGTCAGTGCGTATGGATATATCCAAATTTTGGCATTTATTTCTTGTTTTCGATTTGACGTCTCCGATTTTGCGAACTAAGGTTCATATCGACAGGCCTTCACGCGGTCCTGCGCTTTATTTTGCGCAGTGGCTTTGTTGGTCTGGTTTCATCATCCCCGAACTGGCAAACCCGCCGTAAGGCGGGGACGCAAAGCCATGGGTCCGGTTCACCGCCGGATCGCCAGGTTGCCGAAGGGACACGATTCGAGCTCGCGCCCGGCTCGCGGACTTCGGTTTTGCGGGGAAAAAAGCCATGCCGTTGCGCGACCTGCCCGTTCGTATCTTCGCAAAGCTACCGTCCCCGAATTTTGACGGAATTGCTTTGCCCTCTTGTCCCAATAGCAATTCCGTACCAGTCGCTCGCCATTGATGGCGCTTGCCTCGCCTGGCGCCCAGCTTTATTCGCCCCGACAGACGCAACATCGGCACAGCGTGGGTCTGTGCGCACGGAATCATTGCGCGCGGATTGCTTTGGTCATGGACGTTGGTTGGCGGCCACAACATTTATTGGATTCAATCCCCAACTTCAGAAAGGCGAAACCCGTCATGTTCGATTGGCTTCGGTTTTGGAAAACCCCCTCGACTCGCTCGCCCCAATCCTCCCGGCGCTCATCGCTAAGACTGGAAACGATGGAAGACCGCTGCGTTCCCTCGGCCACCGTCGATCTCACCACCGCCGGCGCAATCGGCTCGATCAACGGCGCGATCTTCTACCAATACGATCAGAAAGGTGGAACGGGGATTTTCGATCCCGTAGTCCGCATCCAGGGGCACAACGGCACCGGCATTGAACAAGGCTACAACACCGATGCCCGGCCCTTGCAATTCGACGAAAAGTCAAGCGCGAACTACACGCGTTCGTTGAAGCTGAGCAGTGTGCCAACCGTGCAAGTTGGAGGCGTAACGTATCGCGAATTCCTGCTGGGCATCAACGAGCAGGGCTCTTCTCCGTTCCTGTCGTTGGATGAGTTACGGCTTTTCGTGAGCAACAAGGGAAACCTGAGTAACTACGACCCCGGCACCAAGACTTTGGGCGGCCAGTCGGCAGTCTACGACATGGGCGCCGGCAATTGGGTGGAACTCAACTCCCGACTCTCGACCGGGAACGGCCAATCCGACATGGCGCTATATGTGCCCGACGCGGTCTTCAACGGCGGCGCCTATGTCTATCTGTATTCCAAATTCGGTGTCAACGAAAGCGCCCAAGGGGGTTTCGAGGAGTGGGTCATCGGCGCCGACGGCAATGCTCCGCCCATTGTCACGGCGAGCCTATCCGGTTATGTGACCAACCCGCGAAGCGGCAACGGCATCGGGGGTGTGCGAATGACGCTCATGGAATACGACAATAACGGCAATGTGTTCGCCACCTTCACGACCACGACCGATGCCAATGGCTTCTACACGTTCGGCAATCTGGCGCCCGGTAATTACAGCGTCTCGGAGGACATCAGTACGCTACCAGGTGGCTACATGGCCCTTGGCTCCAGTGCCGGAACGGTCAATGGCTCGACTGATGGCGCCAGCGCGTCGGTTTCACTGATTACCGGTATCAAGCTGACCTCGGGCAACACTGGCATCAATTACGACTTTACGGCCGCTCCGATTATGGGGTAACGCTGCAGTCGGCCGAACATCGACAAAGCCCTGGCTCGTCCAGGGCTTTCGTCATTTTGGAGCTCGGTGTTAAAACAGTTTCGTTCGTTTTTGAATAACGGTTCCTGACTGGGTTCCTGACAACTTTGGCATGCCGTGGATAGTAGCGCAGAAGTGAACGAGTGAATAGATAAATCGGAGATGGTGAATTTTCGCCGTCACCGATTTTCCAACATCCACTGGGTGGCGTAGTGAGCGAGCTTCGTGCCGTCGCTCAGATCCAGTTTCTGGCGAATTCGATCACGGTAGGTTTCGACGGTCTTGACGCTCAGGTGCAGCCGTTCGGCAATGTCCGCCGTCTTGACGCCTTCGCCGATCAGGCGGAACACTTCCAGTTCGCGATCGGCCAACACTTCGAGTGGCGAGTGCATGCCTACTGGCCGCCCCGCCCCGACCGCCCGCTTTAGCAAGCGCTCGGCCATCGCCTCACTCAACCAGACCTTGCCTTCCAGCACCCGCAGGATGGCTTCGATAATCTTTTCCGTGACCTGGTCTTTGTTGACGTAGCCCAGTGCGCCGGCACGCAGAGCGCGCTCAGCGTAGAGCGATTCGCTGTGCATGGACCAGACCAGCATGCGGACCGTATCGTCGCGGTCCTTAATCCGCTTGATCAGGTCGATGCCGCTGCCGCTCTTGAGGGAGATGTCAATGACGGCCACGTCGGGTTGTGTCTCGGCGACCAGGCGCAGGGCCTCGGTCATGTCGGCGGCCTCGCCGCAGACTTCCAGGCCGGGTTCCTGGCCAATGCGCACCGCCAGCCCTTCGCGCACGGTGGGGTGGTCGTCGACGATCAGGATCCGCGCTCGTTTGCTGGGTTTAGGCTTGGTCACCGTTCATCCTCGCCAAAGCACAGGTTACGACGGTACCGGTAGGTTGGGCCGACTCGATGGTCAGGGCCGCGCCAATGATCGCGGCGCGGTTGCGCATAATGCGCAGGCCCACGCCTTGGTTGTCAGTAGGCCGGACAGGTATGCCGATGCCGTCATCTTGGACTCGCAGGAGCAGGCAGTCGTTTGAGTTCAAGGAGATGCGGATGTTCCGGGGGCGGGCATGCTTGACGGAATTGTGGACAGCTTCCTTGGCAATGAGATAAAGGTGGGTCGCCGTGAGATTGTCATTCACCGCGACCGTCTCAGGACAATCAAAACAGCAGTTGGCGACCCCGTCCTGCTGGGTGTGGTCGGCCAGGTCGGCCAGGGCCGCCATCAGCCCTTCGGCATCGACCGGCACCGGGAGCAGACCGCGCAGCACGATCCGAAGTTCCTTTTGGCAACGCCGTAAACCCATGGTGATCCGGTCGATCAGCTCCGTCCCGGTCGCGGGATCGGCGCGCAAGGCGTCGGCCATCAGATTAAGGCCGGTGAGCTCTTGCCCCACCGTATCGTGCAGATCTGCGCCGATGCGGCGCTGTTCCAGGGAGGCGATCTCCACCACCTCGCGCTCCAGTTCTTTGCGCTGGGTGATGTCGCGAATGATGCCGGTGAACAGTTGATCGCCACGCACTTCACTTACGGTCAGATCCACCGGGAAGATGCGACCGTCCTTGCACCGACCCAGGACCTCCCGGCCAATGCCGATAATGTGCTTTTCACCCGTCTCGAGGTAGCGGCGCAGGTAGTGGTCATGCTCCTCGCGATAAGGGGAAGGCATGAGCATCGAGATATTCTGTCCGACCATCTCGGCAGTGGTGTAACCAAAGAGTCGCTCGGTAGCCGGGTTCACCGACAAGATAACCCCTTGGCTGCTGATAGTGATTATGGCGTCCGCAGCGGTATTCAGGATGGCGCTCAAACGCCTTTCCCGATCGTTCAAAGCCTCCTCGGCCTGCTTGCGCTCGGTGATGTCAATATTCATGCCGGTCATGCGCAACGGCTTTCCGGCAGCGTCTCGGAACGCTTGGAACCGTCCAGCGATCCAATGGACGCTCCCATCGGGCCAGATGACGCGCCATTCGTGCTCGACTGGCTGGCCCGTTGCCTGTGTTTCTTCAACCTTAGCCACCGCAGCTGCGCGGTCGGCGGGGTGGACCAGTTGTTCCCAGGCGGGCTGAGTCTTGCCGAATTCACCGGGCGCCAAGCCGTGCATGGCCTCCAACTCCGGCGTCCAGACGTTCTGGCCGGTCTGGATGTCCCAGTCAAAGGCGCCGATCTTCGCGGCCTCCATCGCCAGGCGCAGCCGCTCTTCGCTCGCGCGCAGCGCCTCCTCGGCCTGCTTGCGCTCGGAAAGGTCGACGATCAGGGCGAAAAAGCCGATAACCTTGCCGGCGGCGTTGCGGTGCGGAACGTAGCTCGCCAGGACACTGCGGGTACCTGCCGTCTGGTAGGGAACCTCGGCTTCGAAGGTACTCGGTTGGCCGGCCAGGGCGGCCTCGATATGCTCCTGGAGCGTATTGTAGGCAGGCTCACCGAGCACTTCGCGCATGTGCCGACCCTTGCAAGCGTCGCGCGGCAGCCCGAACCAGCGCTCATAACCGGCGTTATTGAACTGGTAGCGACGGTCGGCCCCGACATAGGCAATCAAAACGGGTAGAGCGTCGGCCATCAGACGCAAACGATCCTCGCTCTCGCGCAGCCCGAGCTCGGCCCGCTTGCGCTCGGTGATGTCCTCGGTAAAGATCACAATCCCGCCCACCGTCCCGTCGCCCGCGCGCCACGGCCGCACCTCATAACGCGCCCATACCAGCGAGCCGTCCGGCCGTTCCCAGGTGTCCTCATCCACCCGCACGATTTCGCCCGCCAACCCCCGGCGGTGCGCGGCCCGCCACCGCTCCGGACATTCCGGGAATACCTCGTAGTGATTTCGCCCCAGAACGCTCTCAACATGCGGGAGGTAATCGGTTATCCAGCGCTGACTGACGGCCAGATAGCGCATTTGCCGGTCGAACATGGCGAGGGCGGCCGGTGCATGGTTAATGAACAGCCGCAGGCGCTCCTCCCCCTCGCGTAGCGTTGCCTCCGCGCGCTGGCGCCGTTCCATTTCCTGGTGCAGGGCGCTCGTGCGCGCGGCGACCTGTTCTTCCAACTCGGCCTTTTCACGCCGCCGGGCGCGCCGCAGCATCGTTCCCATGGTGCTCATGACAAGACCGGACGAAATGAACAGCCCCAGACCCACGACTTCCGCTGCCGTGTGGATACCGTCGGCCGCGACAATCCACACATCAACCACGACGGCGCACAAAATAGTAGCGACGCCGCCTGGCCCTCCGCCGGCAAGCATCGCCACAAACGCGCATGGCAGGTAAAAGGTAATGTAAGGCAACCCTTCGCCGAAGAGGCCGTGCAGCAACCAGCGCAGGCCGCTGGCTGCCGCCACCGCCACCAGTGCACTGCCGTAACGGATGACCAGGTCAAGCATTCGAACTTTGCCGCGACACGTTTCCGTTGCCTTTAGCCCGTGGTGGACGGAATGAGGCGCCGCTTCGGGGACCGGGTGGTTCATCGGTAAACGCCCTTGTTAGCCCTTTTGTGATACGTTCTCATTCTAACCAGCGCCGCGCGGAGGTTAAGGCGGACGATGCCAAGCGCAATGTATCAGGGTTTCTCCCACAAAAGCTGTTTCCCCCCGCCCCGACTGACAGTTCCCTGATGGCCGGTTAGCATATCGCAACGCGTTATCAAGCTGTCTCAGCGATCGTCCAGGCGCGAGGGCATTCCTTGAGCACTTCCCTATGGAAGGAATGTGCGCTGCCCACTCACAACGCGAGGAGGGATAAGCATGAGGTCCAATTACCACGGTCGTATAGGTGCGCCGGTCGAAAAGCCCCAAGCGGATGACGATTTGCCGACGGTCGAGCAGTCGCTTGGAGTGTTGGTGGTCGATGACGATCGCCTTGTGAGTATTATGGTGCAAATGGCTCTCGAACGAGAAGGGTTTGATGTGTGGCTCGCCAAGAATGGCCACGAAGCAATCGAGTTGTACCAGAAAGAGCGGGAGAACATATCGGTAGTGCTGTTGGATGTGCACATGCCGGTCCTGAATGGACCTTCCACTCTCGACACCTTGCGCGCGCTGAATCCCGGAGTCGTGGCTTGTTTCATGAGCGGCGACATGGGTGCCGATAAGGCTGATGAGCTGATCGGGCGCGGAGCTGAGTACGTGATCGATAAGCCGTTTAGCATGAAGCAACTAGCCCATACCCTGAGATTGTTGGCAGTTGGCGTGCCCGCCGAGCGACTCTGGTCAGGCAATGGTTGCGCGAGCAGGAAATGACAACTTGGGGGAGCTGCAGGGCAGTCTTACCATCAATGCCAATCCACACCACCTGCAGCTTTTCCCCCTTATACATCGAACATCCGCGGCACCATGAACTTTCAAGGAGGGAACAAATCATGTTGGTCCTTACTCGACGTATCGGCGAAGAAATCGTCATCGCTGGAGACATCCGTGTGACGGTAGTGGCGATCCATGGCCAGAAAGTCCGGCTGGCCATAAGGGCGGCCCCTGCCATCCGCATATTGCGCGGGGAGCTAATACGACCAGACGCCAACGTGTCGGCAGCGCGGGATGGGAGGGAACAATCTACGTCGCCACCCACGACCGCGTGAACCGCGAGCACGTGTCGGGGAAAAAACTTACAATTCAAAGGCACTCGGAGAAATCGCAGCTTCTGTGATGAGGAACACAGGGCAAATGCAATTCACTCGAACTGCTCTCACTCCGGTCACGAATCTCGGCAAGCAAATCAATGCCAGAATCTCCGATGATTTGAACGTCTGTCCACTAAACGTAGCGTATACTTCTTTCGGCAGCGAAAGGGCTCGGCACGAGGCGGTAGATCCACAGCCAAGAGGCCGCAACGATGAGAAACAGACGTCGCAACATGTTTCTAAATAGGCTGCGTCGTGAAATGGGCACTTCACCAACTCACTTTTCGACTTTTTTCGACCAAGTGTGCGAAGGTGTCTAGCGTTCGCCGCAAGTCGCCGCTATGCCAAGCAGTTCCGGCAATGATGTTGGTGAAGCGAGCACCCGGAAAGTCAGAAATGGTCAATAACCGTGCGCGGGAGGAGTTTGAATTAGGTGTCGCCACTCATCTCCGAGTTTCACCGCCGCTCCGATTCCTTGAACAACTGCTCCAAATACCCCTTCCATGTGGCGGCCTTGGTGTGCGTGCCGTGGCCGATTGTCTCCGCGCTGGCCGGGACAACAATCGCCTTGCCCTTCGGTACGTCTTTGATTGCTTTCTCCAAGATTCGCAATTCGGGCGGATTGATCAAGTCGTCGGTAAAGTTAATGGCCAGCAGCGGGGCACGAATCCTCTTCAACCCGGGAGCCGGGTCGTAATCCCAGGAAGCTTCCACCGCGTACAAGAGATCATTCGCGTCGAGGCCGTGCAGGCGGCGATTGACTTCCTGCTCGAAAAATTCGTCGGCTGCCCGCAAGGTGGGCGCTTCTCGTTGCCGGATCACCGCATTGCTCGACATGAAGGAGAGCATCTGGGCCGCGGTTCGCAGAGAGCGCGGTTGCTTCTCGTAGTCGCCGTTCTTCCATTCCGGGTCGTTGCGAATGGCATCGCTGATCGTCTTCCGCCACAGCCGATTGCGGCCGGAGATTTGCGTGGGCAAGCTGGCCAGCGGCATAAGGGCGTCCATGAATTCCGGATGGCGCTGGCCCCAAAGCCAGGTGTGCATGCCGCCCATCGACGTGCCCAGCACCAGCCGCAAATGATCGACCTTCAGCGATTCGGTAAGAAGCCGATGTTGCGCCTGGATCATGTCCTCGTACCCATAGCGGGGGAAGCGGCCATGCAGGCCGTCGCTCGGCTTCGACGATTTACCGTGACCCAGATTGTCGGGGATGATGAGGAAGTAACGGGTCGCGTCGAGCGGTTGCCCTTTGCCGAAAAGCTCGGCCGCGAACAACTCACCACCCCGGCCTTCAACGAAGTTGCTGCCCGCCCCGCCGGTGCCGTGCAGGATGAGTACGGCGTTATTTACCTTGCCGTCCGCGCCGCGCGCTGCCTCGCCGAGAGTGCGGTAATGAATCTTGACTTCCGGAAGCGCATCTCCGGTGCTGAATCTGAAATTCGCAAGGACGGCATCCTTCTCGACCGGCTTGGGGACGTCGGCAGCCTTGGAAATCCCTGTCGTGCCCAGAAACAGCAAAACGCCGATGATGCTCCGCTTCATTTTGCACTCTCCAAGACGGCCTCTACGATTTCGAGTGAGTCTATGCCCTCATGGAAGCCTCAACAAGCGGTTTTGTTCGCCCTCGGCACGGGCAGATGTATCGCAGATGTATCGCCGATGTAGCCGCTGTGCGCGGCTTCGTCTCATTGTCAAAACTACCGGACAGGCAATCGTTTTCTGCCGCCGAACCTCGCCTACGGCCACCACGTAAGCGCCGATCTACCGCTCCCCTGATCTCCAAGGCGATAACGGAGGCCGACAACGACTTCTTCATCAACCAGGACTTCTACTTAAGCTCGATTTTGGGCAACGACTATTACGTCACCAACGAGCACTTGCTGCTGCCGGATTACACGACGATCGCTTCGGGCGAGTTCGTCGGCTACTACCTCATTGCCGAGCAACACTGTGACCGCTATTGCCTGCTGCTAATGCACACGGGAACAAACGTCCGCAATGAGCGGGGCGCCGTGCACGCCTTTGGAATGAGTGGAACACGCTCTTGCGCCTGCGCCAGGACGGCGCGCCGATTGTCGGCGTCACCTGGTCCAGCCTCACGGATCAAATCGACTGGGACAGCGCTGCGCGAAGCGCGCAACCGCGTGCACCCCATGGGGCTATACGACTTGGATAGGAGGCAGCGCAAGGTGGGGGCCGAATATCACCAGCTGATCGAAGAACGGCGCGAGTTCCTGCCGGCCGGCACGGCGCCATTGATGCTGCTATGAGCCGGCCGGCGAACCCGGGCCCTTGAGGGCGGGGATGGGCGTCACTTTGGCACCGTGCTGCCGCCGAAGGAGGGCGTCTTCTCGTCTTGAACGGAGGCTTGCCGGCGCGCGCATTCGTATTTCAGATCCTTCAGTACGGCAGCGTGACGTGATTTCTCGATGCCGGCGCCGACGTTTTCGCGCGCAAATTGCAGCAGCTCTTTGTCATTCGTTGTGCGCAGCTGGCTGGCGACGCGGCGAGCGATGATAAGCGCCGGGCAGCTGTCGTTAATGGCGGCAGCCTTGTTCAGACCTCGGATCAGCGCGAAGATCGATTCCGGCGGCAGGTTCTTGAAATCTTCCAGCGCCTTTTTGCCCTCCGGGCCGGGCAACTTGCCGGTATCAAAGAGGATGAAGCGGTCGATGATCTTGTCGAACTTCTCCTCTTCTTCGTCGGTTGTTTCGGGCAGGCTCGGGGCGAGCGGATTCGGCTTACGCTCGGTCTTGGAGGTTTTGGGCGGCTGCGATTTGGTATCATCAGTCGGCAGGGCCGGGGAAAACGAAAGGACGACGGCCAGCGACAGGGATAGCATGGCGTACCTCCGAATTTCATTCCCCAAAAAGCCACTACCAGTGTACTCGGAAATGTGGGGGCCAAGCAAGATTCTGACGAGATTTTCCCAGGGATTGCCGTCCCTGAGCTTTTAATTCCCCTCCATACGCCAGGCCTCCTCATTGCTCGGCAAGCCACGCTCGGCCCGAACGCGATCGACCTCGCGGTAGACGCCGGCCAGGATTTCCTCATTGCGGCGCAGGCTGCGATACTCTACGATGCAGGCCCAAGCATTAATCAGGATCGCCAGGATGGCGCCGAAGAGGTGAATCTGATACGGCCAGTCCTGCATTTGCCGGCCGGCGCCGGCCGCAGCGGTGGCGATGGTGATCAGCATGGCGAACAGCGCCGGCGGAAAGGTCTTGCGCTTGAGCTCGCGCGTGGTTTTATAGAGCGGTTCGTCCGGCAGGTCGTAGGCCAGCGTAACTTCGCGCACCCAACGGCCGGTGCCGAGGAAATAGGTGAAGATCAGGCAATGGACGAGCAGCGTGGCCACCGCGGTGAACAGGCCGCATAGGAAGTGAATAAGGAATCTTTGATCGCCCGGATTGTTCAGGCCGCCGGCCCGCATGGAAGCCAGGCCGAAGCCGAAGCTCGCGAGCAGGCCAATCCCGTTGGCGATGGCAAGGACGGAGAAGATGCGGACCATGAATTTGCAGTGCGCTCGATGGGAATTTGCCTGCCTGGGCGATTGCGCAAACCGCGCCGGCTAGGCTGTTCCTGATGCCTTTAGGATAGGGCCGGAATGCACGGATGGCAAAGCGGCCGAAAAATCCCTACACTCATTGGCCCTCCGGGCGCTATAATTGTCCGCGGGTGCAAGGACATGCGAATCATCGAACCCGCGAGTTTGGTCATGGCTGCTGCCTTTTCGCTGTTGGGCGCACAAAAGGGCTTCTGGGACATTTTCGACACCCGCTTGCTGGTGGCGGGCGGAATGTTGTCTGGTTCTTTGTTCCTGTTTGCCATAATCTTGGTGTTAGTAAAGCGCTGGCGCAAGAAGCAAGAGATCATCATGCCCAGCACCCACGAGCAGCTGAATTCGTACCGGGAATTGTTCGAAGACGGCAACCTGACGAAGGAAGAATTCGACCGGATTCGCATGCGGCTCTTGGAGCGGATGCGCAAAGAAACGGGGCTGGGCGAGAAACCGGCAGCGCCGGCCGAGGCAGCGACGGAAACGAATTCGGTGGCGGCAAAGCCTGCCGCGCCGAGCGATTCGCCGCCGAATCCGAATCGTAAGCCGACCGAAGATTTGAAGTCCGAAGATCGATAGTCAGCGGTACGTTCCAACTCTGGAGGGAACATGCCTTCGAAAGATATGGAAGCACGCAGACCAACTGGCGGCACCGGCCGCAATCGCAATGCTTACTGCTCCTTCTGTCGCAAGAGCCATCGCGACGTGGGGCCGCTGGTAGAGGGCCCGGGCGACGTCTATATCTGCGGCGAATGCATCGACCTCTGCCAGCAGATTCTCGACACGGAACGCAAGCGCAACCGCACTCGTTTCTCCACCGTCTCCAATATCCCATCGCCGCGCGCCATCAATGATAAGCTCGATCAATATGTAATCGGCCAGCAACGCACGAAAAAAGTTCTCTCCGTTGCCGTGCACAACCACTATAAGCGCCTGAACATGACCGAGTCCCGCCACGACGTGGATGTGGACAAAAGCAATATCCTGCTCATCGGTCCGACCGGCAGCGGCAAGACACTGTTGGCCCGCACCCTGGCCAAGCTGCTCGACGTCCCCTTCGCCATTGGCGATGCCACGACGCTGACCGAGGCTGGCTACGTGGGCGAAGACGTCGAGAACCTGTTACTGAAACTGTTGCACGCGGCCGACTTCGACATCGAAGCGGCCCAGCGCGGCATCATTTACATCGACGAAGTAGACAAGATCGCCAAGACCCAGAACAACGTGAGCATCACACGCGATGTTTCCGGCGAGGGCGTGCAGCAAGCCCTCCTGAAAATGCTCGAAGGCACGGTCAGCAACGTGCCGCCCCAAGGCGGCCGCAAGCACCCCGAGCAGCAGTATATTCAGCTCGATACCACGAACATTCTCTTCATTTGTGGCGGCACGTTTGTGGGGCTCGAGAACATTGTCGCCCGGCGCATTGGCCGCAGCTCGTTTGGCTTTAATGGTAGCGGCAACGAGGAGCGCGAACTCGGGGAATTGCTGGCCCGCGTGACCAGCGACGACCTAATGGAATTCGGCATGATTCCCGAGTTCGTGGGCCGGCTGCCGGTCATCGCCCCGCTGGAACCGCTCGATGAAGATGCACTGATCCGCATTCTCAGCGAGCCGCGCAACGCGCTGGTGAAGCAGTACCAGAAGCTTTTCGCGGTTGAGGGCGCGGAGTTGGAATTCGACGCGAAGGCCCTGCGCGAGATCGCCCGCATGGCCCGGGAACGCGATACGGGCGCCCGCGGCCTGCGCAGCATTGTCGAAGACATCATGCTCGACATTATGTTCGAATTGCCGGAAATCGAACACAAGGGCAAGTACATCGTCACCGAGTCGGTTGTCCGCCGGGAACAGGCGCTTTTCGAACAGAGGCCGATCGACAAGAAGATCGCTTGAGGAAAGCGAGGCAGTTTAGGGCAGGCCGGACATATCCAAATCATATCCGGCCTTTTTTGTCGGCATAATCGTTACATCCGCAATACTTGCGCACTTCATTCCTTTTATGCCAGTTGTTTCGATTTTCGGAATCATCGCAATTCTGCCGATAACTCTCACATCAACGATGATGCCACCCTTGCCGGCTGTTTCTGCGCTTGCGCTGCCGGCCTGGGATGCGCAGCTTACAACGCGGGAGCGACCATGTGCTTTATCAATTACCGCCGCCAGGGATTGAAACTTGCGTTTTTTGTTACCTGGGTGAGCCTGATTGCATCAGACTTGCTACCGGCCCAGACCACCGGGTCGCCCTACCCGCAGGCCAATTCGTCGCCCTACAATCCGCAATTGCCAGTGCAACCGGAAGAAATACTGCTGCTGCCGGTTCAGCAAAATGGGCCACCGGCTCAGAACGCGCCACCTACAGAACGACATGATTTGCCGCCGGCCATGCCGGCCATCGAAGCGGCACATCAGGAATTGCCATCGGCTTCTACTTCGCAAAAGAGCCCGATGCCTGAGCCGCCAACCGATCAGGAACTGATCCTTCCGCCTGCGCCGCCATCGCTTCTGTCGCCGTCGGTTCCGCCGCCGCCGACTACGCCCTTTGAATTGCCGCCGATTCCGCCCGACTTAAAATCCGACTCGCCGCCCGCGCTGCCGAAAAGCGCCGAGAATTTGAGAGCGACAAGTCGCAAACCCAGCCCAAGCTCGGATCTGCTGCCGTCTCGGCCGTTTTCAGCGCAAACCACGGATAACAAACTCGATGGCGACCAGCCTCCTTCAGTGGAACTCCTCCCAAAGCCTGGTGAAGCGCCGAAGGCATCATCACCTGATCCGAAGATAATTGCGCCGGCACCCGATGCCCAAGTGCCGAAACCAGACGGCCCGGCGGCGAACGGCACATCATCCATAGGGGCAGCCGCGATCATCGATCCGGCCAATTCCGGTTGTGACCCGCTGCAAGACAAAGCGCTGCCGAGCTACTGGTTGCAGGTGCCGCCCGTGGAACCAATGCCGCGGCCCGGCGATTTTGCCATCGAGCCGTGCCGGCCTGGCTATTACTCATTCAAGGACATCGTGCTGGATCGGTGGCGCCAGCAACCGCCGCCGAGCCCCTGGCTGCCCTACGCGTTTAACCCCAATCCATTTTTCAATGCCGATTTCCGCTATCTCGATTGTCCGAATTATGATTCCGACGACTGGCTCGACGGCATCAAGCGCATTCACCTCGGCGAGTGCGACGACTTCCTGTTCACTCCGGGTGGTGAATTTCGCTATCGCTTCATGAGCGAAGACAACAGCCGGCTGGTCGGCACGGGTAACGACTATCACTTGCTGCGCGCGCGAGCTTATGGCGACTTCTGGTATCAAGACCTGGTGCGCTTCTATTCCGAGTTCATCTTCGCCGACAGTTACGGGCAGTCATTGCCGCCTCTTGCGAACGACGCGAATCGCGCCGACATATTGAACATGTTCGTCGATTTGAACCTGATGAACGTAGCGGGCAACCCGCTGACCTTTCGTGTTGGCCGCCAGGAGTTGCTCTACGGTTCGCAGCGGCTCATCTCGACGTGGGACTGGGTCAATTCACCACGAACGTTTGATGGCATCAAGGGTTTCTGGCATAGCTGCTATTGGGACATCGACTTGTTTGCGGTGCGGCCCGTGATCGTGAATCCGACCGCTGTGGATGGCTGGGACGACCGGCAAGCCTTCACCGGCGCCTGGGCGACTTACAAGCCGAAGCCGGGGACTGCGTGGGACATCTACCTGTTGAACCTGACCAACTCAAACCAGGTCTTCGTTGGCCAATTCGGAACTGTTGGCGGAATGTCGGTGACGACAATGGGTACGCGCCTGGCGGGCGACATCAACTCCCGCTGGCTGTACGATTTCGAAGGCATGTACCAGACCGGCCTGCACGTGAACCAGGATATCGTGGCCGGCTCGGCCACCGCCGGTCTCGGCTATCGAGCGAAAGACATGGATTTCAATCCCATCGCCTGGGTGTACTTCGACTGGGCCTCGGGTGACCAGAATCCCGGCTCGTCGCACTACAACACGTTTAACCAGCTCTTTGCCGACGGGCACTGGTACTTCGGCTACAACGACTTCGTCGGCCGGCAGAACATCATGGATTTGCACCTTCAGCTCTCGGCAAACCCCATGAACTGGATTCTAGTGCTAATGCAGTATCATCGTTTCTGGCTGGCATCGCCCAGGGATGGACTTTACAATGCGGCCGGCACGCTGATTCGCGTTGACCCGACGGGCAACTCCGGCAACGATGTGGGCCAGGAATTGGACTGGTTCGTGAACTTCCATTTGAGCCAGCACCAAGATCTGATGATTGGCTACTCGCGCTTCTTCGCGGGGCCGTTCATTCAGAACACGGGTTTCCCCGGAGGTGCCGGTCTGGCCTACGGGCAGTATACATTTAAGTGGTAACCAATTGCCGCTTGCGGCTTTGCAGGCGGAACTAGCCCGCTAAGCCGCAAACGGCATTCTTCCATGATACCCATCCACGGTTACGTTGCCCCTAGATTCGAAGAAGTGCGCAACGCCTTTGTCCGCAATTTTCGGCGGTATGGCGAACTCGGCGCTGCCTGCGCCGTCTGGCTGCGCAGTGAACTGGTCGTCGATCTCTGGGGTGGCTATCGTGATCGCGACCGCCGACATCTCTGGCAGCGCAATACACTGGTCCCCGTCTTTTCGACGACCAAAGGAATCTCGGCATTCGTCTTGGCCCTGGCGCACTCGCGCGGCCTGTTTGATTACAATGAGCGCATCAGCCGCTACTGGCCCGAATTTGCGCAAAACGGGAAGGAATCGATTACCGTTCGACAACTGCTCGCGCATCAAGCGGGCTTGTGCGCGCTCGACGAACCGCTGGATGCCGAATTGCTGGCCGATCTCGACCGGTTGGCCGGCGTCTTGGCTCGCCAGCGGCCGGCCTGGACGCCAGGCACGCGGCAGGGCTATCACGGCATCAGCCTCGGTTTTTATCAGAACGAACTGCTACGGCGAGTCGACCCGCAGCGGCGCAGCATTCGGCGGTATTTCCAGGAAGAGATCGCCGGCCCGCTCGGTCTGGATTTCCATTATGGCCTGCCCGCAAGTCTTCCTCCGGAGCGCCTGGCGGAACTGCAAGATATGGCCGTTTGGCAGTTCTTCTTGCATTTTCGGCGCGTCTCCTGGCGTTTCCTGGCCGCTGCCGCCCGCCGCCGAACACTGACTTTTCAGGCCCTGCGCAATCCGCACTTTTCACGGCCCTCGCACATTTTCGCGCCGGAGTATGCGCGCGTTGAGTTGCCCTCATCGAACGGCATCGGCGAAGCGCGGTCGATTGCCCGGCTGTTCGCCATTTTTGCTGCCGGCGGGAAAGAATTGAACCTTCGCCCGGCCACGTTTGCCCAACTGATTGCGCCCAGCGAGCCGCCGGTCGGCGGCAATTTCGATCTAGTGATGCGCCGGGAAACCAACTACGCACTCGGCTTCAGCAAGCCCTCGCGCACGCTGCCCTTCAGCGCCAATCCGCAGGCCTTTGGCGCTGCCGGCATCGGCGGCTCCTTCGCCTTCGCCGACCCCGCCATTCAGCTTGGCTACGCTTATCTGCCCAACCGCTGCCGCATTGAATCCTGCGATCCGCGCGACCAAAGCCTCCGCGAGGCGGTGTATCAATGTCTCCCAAAGGCGGGTTAAACCGCCTTAGCGCTCGGCGGCTTGGAGCGCTCGTTCGGCACGGTCGCCGCAACCTGTGTCCATTCCTTGATTGCTCATTTGCATGGCCTGCAGCGCCTGTCGCTCCTGTTCGATCTCCTTGCTGGTCCGGACACCCATGCGTCGCAAAAGCGGCAGCGGCGGGCACCATCCTTGGAGGGCATGCTGGAGGAAGAATGCCTGCACCACGAAGGGAAGAATCAGCCATTTGCGACTGACAGTAACACCCAATAAGAGCCCGGTCAAAGTGAACGATGGCGCCAGCGTTTCTAGCCAGCGCTCGGTATCCCATTCCTGGTCCAACTCGCGCAGGCGGCGGTCGATCTCTTCCGCGCCGGCGCCCATGTAGTGGGTGACATTAACTTCAGTCTGCCAGCGGATTTCCTCATTGACCAGGTCCGAGGTATTTGCGGGAACTCGCTCCGCAGTTGAAGGCAACATGGTTTTGCTCCTGGGACTCGATTTGCGCGCATGTTTTTGGTGCAAAAGCTGTGCCGGTTATTGGCCATAATCGGGCCGACCAGTTCCAGCTGGTTCTGTACGAGAGCGGAGCCAATTGCGATACGCAGGAGCTTTGTCCCAATTGCGACGAAATGAGGCGGTTTCACATAACGCCAATGCCTGCTATACTCAGGACCCGGCTTGTCGTACTTTCATGACCATAGCGCCAAAAACACTTCCCGGCGCTCGAATACTTCAAATCCCAGCTTCTCGTAGAGTTTCAATGCTGGCTCGTTGCGGGCGTCGACGCTTAACACCACCTCGTGGCCGCCCATTGCCTTTGTCTCGAAGAGTGCTTTGCGGACCAACTCTCGGCCGATGCCGCGGCGACGGGCGCTGGGAACCACTCCGACGTAGGAAATCTCCCAGCCGTCAGCCTCCGGCAGGGCGGACAAGATCAGAACGCCAACCGGAACCTGCTTGGACCACGCGAGCCACCAGTGCTCCGGATGATAGCCAACGGCTTGCAAGCCGCGCACTACTTCCTCGATAGTGCGCCGGCCGCTCACTTCCGGGAAGTCGTGCGTTTGTTCGTAGCTGCGCCACAGCGTTTGCTGAAAAAGGGCGCGATCGCAGTCGGCGTAGCTCTGGAATGTGAGACTTTCCGGCTCGCACAACAACTCCGGCGGCAATTCCAGTTCATGCCGCAAATACCACAACTGTGTCGGGTGCGTGAAACCGTTGCGTTCGAGGGCGGCGGCACAGATCAGCTCATCCTCAAACAACACCGCCTGCGCGAGCTTCGCGCCGTTCTGGCGCAGCCAGTCGAGAGCATGTTGCACCAAGGCATCTTCCAGCGCGCGGCGATCGCGCGCTTCCGGCGCCAGTTGCGGCGGCCAAACAATGCCCGTGCCGCCCACAAGCGCTTGCACCAGCATGACACCGGCGATGTCGTCATCTTCTTCCGCCAGCAATAGCCGCGGCGTTTCGCGCCCTTTGCCCCGCAAGATTTGCAGCGCCTTGGCCGTTCGCGAGTAGGCTTCCGCATCTGGCAAACGCTGGAACAGTATCTCCAATGCCGGAACGAAATCCGCCGGTCTGCCCAGGACGATTTCAAAGCGCGATTTGCGATTGTCGGCTGTCTCCATTTCGCGTCTCCGCGCCGTGCAACACGGCGATACCCTCGAATCGGATCGCCATGGACCTACTGATCTTTGCATAATAGGGTGACAACGGTGTTCTCAGAACAAGCGACTGTGCTTGAGGAACGAGCGGCCAAGGTTGACTCCGCGGCGCACGTCACGGGCAGCACGATGAACTTGTTTTCGCACTTGGCTGAGATG
>DATGHS010000566.1:0-10661 GCA_035307785.1 Gemmataceae bacterium | reverse complement strand
ACCAAATTGCCGAGGAACAGAAGAAAAAGGCTGAAAAGTCGGAAGCAAAGTTGCTAGCGGATTATCGGGACAGCACCGACGAGACCATTGAGCAACTAATTGCTTCAAGACCAGAAATCGGTCCGCATGAGAAGCAGTATTTGGAGAGAATTCTGAAGCGCTGGCAGGCATATGCGGAGTGGCAAGGCAACAGTGAATTAGAACGAGCGACGCGCGCCGAAGGGCATTATCGTGTGGGCCAGATCCATTACTTCCTTGGTCAGCGCGAAAAAGCCCTCGCGGCGTACGAGCAAGCCCGGGATATTGGAATGGAGTTGAGCCGGCAATTCCCCGAGGAACATGAGTATAAACAGAGCTTAACCGGATCTCATATAAACGTAGGCGTGGTGCTTTCCCAGCTTGGAAGGTGGCAAGAAGCGCTCGTGGAATACGAACGGGCGTTGGCACTTGCGGCAGAAATACTCAAAAGACTTCCCAGTGACCGTGGATGCCGCACGTTAATGGCCACCACGCAAGGAAACGTGGGCGCGCTCCTCGTGAAGCACGGCCAACCTGACAAGGCTCGCAGGGCGTTGGAACAATCGCGAGATTCGCTTCAACAGTTACACGACGAGTCGCCAGATGCACCCTCGATTCAACAGTATTTGGCAGGTACTTGCAGCAATCTTGGGGGACTGTACGTCGAAATCGACAATTTGGATGCTGGACAAAAGGAGCTTGAAAGGGCGCGCGATCTCCAGATGCATTTGATTGATCGGTTCCCTGGCCGCCCCCGGTACAAATGCGACTTGGCCGGCACTTGCATTCATCTTGGAAGCCTTTATGGCCGGCGTGGCGATTTGCCGCGTGCTCGGGCCCAGCTCGAACAGGTTAGGAACCTCCGGCAGGAGCTAGCCGATCAATATCCTGCTATTCGCGATTATAAGTCCGATCTGCTGCTGGCCCACCAATTGCTTGGCGAGATGTACGCCAATTCTTGCCAGTGGGAGCCAGCCTGCGTCGAACTGGAACTTTCCATAGTGCTCTGCAAAAAACTACTTGACGAGGATCCAAAATCCACTGGATACCAGAATATGTTGGCTTACGCCTTCGAGCGCCATGGAGAAATCCTCGCCGCGCGTGGCCAAATGCCTGAAGCCCTCGAGAAGTTAAAAGAGGCGCTCGAATTGCAAAAGCCGTTGGCTGAACAATTCGCAGCCGATGCTGATTTTCAAATGAAATTGGCCCAAACCCATTTTGCCCTCGCCAGGGTGCTAGTGACACTTCGCCAATCAGAACGGGCCCGCGCCGAATTCGAGCAGGCACTAGAGTCGGGAAACAAAGCAGTGGCGGTGTCCTCCGGTTTGCCCATTTATCGGCAAAAACTGTCCCACACGTACTTCCAACTGGGTCTTCTTTTGCATTTGCAACTTCGCAAGCGTGATGACGCGCTTAAGGCATTCCAGGGCGCCCGCGAACTTCAACTGAATCTCGTGAAAGAATTTGCTGGCGCGCGTGAATACGTTGGAGAATTAGCCTTGACTCACGGCCAACTAGGAGCGTTGTTTGCCGAGTGCGGCAAACCGGATGAAGCGCGCCAAGAGTATTTGCAGGGTATTAAGCTCGGAGAGCAATTCGCTGAAAGTACAAATTCAACGCCCGATTTGAAGGTCACACTTGGCGGCAGCTACTGCAATTACGGGAATTTCATCCGCGATAGGGGCAATCCCGAAAACAGTTTGGAATGGTACGGCAAAGCCATAAAGACACTGACCGCGCTGTGTGAACGTGACTCGAATATCGGCAATGTGAAACAGTTCCTTCGAAATAGTCATTGGAACAGAGCGAAGGCGCTCGACTTGTTAGAGCGATACGCCGACGCAGTGCCCGATTGGACTCGGGCGCTCGACCTGAGCCCACCGGCTGATCAACCAGGGATGCGCGCAGGCAGAGCAAAATCGCGGCTTGAGGCGGGCCACGTGACTGAAGCAATCGCGGACGTCGCCCAATTGACCAAATTAACTCAATGGAACAGCGGCCAGTGGTATTATTTTGCATGCTTTTACGCCGTCGCGAGCCTCCAAGACAAGTCAAAGAAGCTGGAATACGCGGATCGGGCAATGGAACTGCTGCGAAAAGCAGTAAGCGCGGGCTACAACGACGTCGTGAAAATGAAGGACGACGACGACCTCGCCGCGCTCCGCGACCGCGACGACTTCAAGAAGCTCCTCGCCGAACTGGAGGCGAAGCAGAAGGAATCAGCCGGCCCGAAAGCGGGGCCGGAGAAGAAGTGACAGCCAAATTCGGCTATGGCCGTCGGCGCGGCGGGGGCAGACCAAGCATCGACCGGCAAGCGTCGCGCACTTTGCTGGCCCAGCGAAAAGCAGCGCCGGCCTGGCGCTTGTTGCTCCACTCGCCAGGGTAGCGAGGTTCTACAGCGAAGTCCGTGAGAAAGCGTAGCCCGCGTCGTAATGTGGGCATTCGTGGGTAATGTGGAAGCAGCGCATTCAAGAGTCGCTCAAGATCGTGCGTCTTTGCCACCGGGATCGCAAGTTCTTCCAGGAGCGCTTTCAGATACTTTTCGGAAGACTGTTGGCAAAGGAAACAGCGATGATCATAAAACGGTTCGTTTTCCCTGGCGAGCTTTGCGGCGAGCCGGTAATCGGCCTCGGCTTTGCGTACCCATTCGCGCGTCGCCTTTTTCATAAAGAACTTTGCCTCTGCGCAGGATCTCGGTGTGAAACAGCTCTCCCTCTTCCAGCCGCCACTGGATTTCACTCGGCTTTCGCACCAGGAGGTCCATGGGGAAGGGTGCCGGCGTCGCCATGCGAATCTTGAATGCTTGGGTGTGCTGGTTTCGGCAGGGCATGATGACCAGGATATCCACGTCGCTGTCCGCATGCGGCGTGCCATACGCATGAGAGCCGAAAAGGACGATTTTGTCGGGATGAAAACGCTCGGCAACTTGACGTGCCCACTTGCGGATGATCCGCAGGGGCACCTCGGCGCCGCGATAATTGCGAGGGAGTGCCGTTAATGACCCATCGTAACCGCGCTTGGAACTCATGCGGAAATTCTATGGCAGGCAACAAAGGTTAGGTTTTTCTGACAGCTGACGCCTGAAAAGGCCGGTGAGTCTGCGCCGCCAAGCAAAGTCTCACCGGCCCGAAAACTCCGAGGGCTTGCGCCCTCTGGTTCGCCATCTCCGGGCGCCTGGTCTGCGCGCCCGGCCGACGGCATTTTCATTATATCGCAGGCCCTCGCTATTTGCTGGAGGCTTCCTCTCATGACTATCATCCCGTCCTGGCTGCGGGTGCGTCGGAAACTCAATCGCCAAGCTCGCCGGGCCGCTGCAAGGCGCTGCCGGCCTTGTTTGGAACGGCTGGAAGACCGCACGACGCCTGCGACCTTTACCGTGACCAACACCCTCGACGATGGCAGCGTCGGCAGCCTGCGCTGGGCCATCACGCAGGTCAACGCCGACCCCGATCCGATGTCGAACATCAATTTCAATATTCCCGGTAGCGGAGTGCAGACGATCAGCGTCACGTCGGACCTGCCATTGATCACGCATCCGGTAGTTATCAATGGCTACAGCCAGCCCGGCTCCAGCGCGAACACGCAGGCCATCGGCGATAATGCCGTGCGGCTTATCACGCTGGACGGGACCCACGATGCAGGCGGTTTCAACAACCCAGAGACAGAGTCGCCAACTGGCTTAACACTCATTGGCGGAAACAGCACCGTGCGCGGCCTGACAATCAGCAACTTTTCCACAGACATCTGGCTTCCAACAGCTGGCAGCAATGTGATTGCCGGCGATGCCATCAGCGGCGGTGTCTGTGTCTACCTTGGGGATTTCGCTGGTCTCGCTGAAGACACCCCGATCCCCTCGTTCATGAATACGAATAATGCGCCTGTGGTGGTCGACAACCTCCAAGCTTTCATCGCCGATCCCACAACAATTCCCGTCATCACCGACAGCGTGGTTCTGGAGCAACCGTCCTACAACCTTTCGCAACATTGGGTGTTCGGGATCAGTGATAACAATGTCATCGGCGGCACTTCTCTTGCCGATCGCAACATCATCGACACGGGCCTGCTCAACATCTTCGGAAGCTACAACCGCGTAGAAGGCAACTACATCGGCGTCGATGCCACGGGCATGCTGGCTGCTCCTGGTACCGGTTTCGCGGCAGGTGTGCGCATCCAGATGGGCTCGTACAACACCATCGGGGGAACGACGCCAGGCACCGGCAACGTGATCGTTGCCGATTCGACTGGCATCGATGTGGATATCGGGTTCTCCTCGCTCGATATTACCTCCCACAACGTGGTACAGGGTAATTTCCTCGGCACTAACGCCACCGGCGATGCAGCGCTCGATGATGAGCCAAGTGCGAACCGCCCGCCTTTCGGGCAGGGATCAAGTGGGGTCTTCCTGGGGTCGGTCACCGCCTTCGACCTGATCGGTGGCCCGACAACTGGCGCTGGCAATCTCATTTCCGGCCATTTCGACTACGGGATTTATGATGGAGACCCTGATAACGTGATTCAGGGTAACCTCGTCGGCACTGATGCGACCGGGACACGACCCATCCCCAATGGGGACGGCATACGAGTTAATGTCGGCCAGGGTACATTGGTGGGCGGAAGCGTGCCGGGAGAAGGCAACGTCGTCGCCTTCAACAGCGGCGGAGGCCCAGATTTCGGCCCGCCCGGAACCGGCCTACTCGTGCGGGACACGGGAGCACGGATCATCGGCAATTCAATTCATGACAATGAGAGCGCCGGAGTCGAGGTTACCGATGAGGGACAAACGAACGTACAGATCACAAGCAACTCTATTTACGACAATGGCGGCCCCGGCGTGTGGGTCCACGGCAACCCCTTCGACATCTCGTTCGGCGACATTGATTCCGGCATCGATATCCAGCGGAATTCCATTTACGGCAACGCGATGCTCGGCATCGACCTTGGGGCCATTCCGGTTACCCGGTTCAACGTTCAGACCACCGACATCACTACCTGGGACCATGACATTCCCGACAACACGCCGCAGAACGGTTCCGCCGTCGGAATCAACAATGGCCAGACCTTCCCCTGCAACCTTACCGCCTCCGCGACTGGCTCGTCCGTCAGCATTAGCGGCACGTTACAGAGCCCCAATGCCGGCCAGCAGACCCTGGACTTTTATGGCAACGCCAGCCCCGATTCTTCCGGCTTTGGCCAGGGCCAAGCGTGGCTTGGCGAAACGACAATCGACAGTGGTCAAACGTCGTTCGTGGCCAATCTCGCTGTCGGCAACTTGGCCGCGGAGTACATCACCGCCACCGCCACGGATAAGACCGGCGACACCTCGGAATTTGCGAAGGATGTGCAAGCCACAACCGCTCAGAGCCAGACTTTCGCGCAATATATGGCATCCGTGCTGCCGCAGAGTTCGACCCTAACCAATTCGATGACTATCGAGGCGAGCACGAATACCACGCCAGCAACTGTCATCGATGGCGTGAATCACTTAACCAACGTCACGCAGCCGGTAACTATCATTCTCGACCTGATGGGCGGCACATGGTCGAGCGGCGGCGTGACGGCCAATCCCCCGCCGAATGTCACTTTCGAAATCAAGAATGGCACGCTCGATCCGACCTACCCGGCCCTGACGGTCGCCGGCGGCCTTGTGGAAGTTACTAACTGCACGCTCACCACTAGCGGCGACAACCCCACGATTCTCGTGACCGGCGGCAACCTGTCGCTGCGCAACGACACCGTGCAAGAATCGACCGTCTCCAACGACCCGGCCATTAAAGTTACCGGCGGCACGCTCGATCTCGGCACTACGGCCAGCCCCGGCGGCGACATTGTGAACATCAACGGCGTGGGCCAACTCGTTTGCAACACCACCGCAAATATCATTTCCGCCGTCGGCACGACCTTCGAAGACAACGGCATCGCAATCCAACCATCGAGCCTTCTCGGCTTTGTCTGGGCCGACTTCAACAACAACGGCCAAATCGATTTCGGCGAAAACGGCCTTAGCGGCGTGAGCATTCATCTGCAAGGCAGCGATTTCCTTGGCCGGTCTGTTGATCTCACCACCACGACCGATGCCAGCGGCAGCTACCAATTCAGCGGGCTGATGCCTGGCAGCTACGCGGTGACCGCCGCACAGCCTGCCGGCTACACCGCCGGCATCGATTCGGTCGGAACCGTAAATGGCATCCTCACGGGCAGCGTGTCAGGGGCGAACCAGTTCACGATCTATCTGCCCGACAGCGTGAACGCGATGAACTACAACTTCGGCGAATTGCCCGCAAATGGCGGCAGCGCACAACATGGCCAGACGGCCGGCATCGGCTTCTGGAACAACAAGAACGGCCAGGCGCTCATCAAATCGCTCAACGGTGGGTCAACGTCGATGCAACTGGGCAACTGGCTGGCCGACACGTTCAAGAACATGTACGGAGCAAATGCCGGAAGCAATGACCTGGCCGGGCTGACCAATGCCCAGGTGGCCGCGGTCTTTCAACAGAAGTTTGTCGTCAAAGGTCAGAAACTCGATGCCCAGGTCATGGCGACGGCGCTTTCGGTTTATGTCACGAACCAAACGCTGGCCGGCTCGGCAGCTGCCGCCTATGGATTTACCGTTACCCAATACGGCGTCGGCATCGCGACCATCAACGTCGGCAACGACGGCGCAGCCGTGGCGCAGGCCAACGGCACGACGCTGAGCATTATGGACATTTTACTCGCTGCCGATTCGTTGTCGGCCAATGACAACGGCGTGCTCTACGGCGGCGATACGACCAAGCGCAATGAAGCGAACGACCTGTTTAGCGCGATCAACTTGGACGGAGGTATCTGAAACGAGCGGCTTTCGCAGAAGGGCGGTGGCTCAGAAGTGATTGCGAGACTCTTTTTCTCCCCTCTCCCCACGCGGGGCGAGGGGAATGGAAACCGCTTCTAAAATTCAACCTTGTTTCGGCCTGACAACTTACATCAACTGGGCGTTACTGGACTCGAACCAGTGACCTCCTCCGTGTGAGGAAGGCGCTCTAACCAACTGAGCTAAACGCCCGTGCCGGCCGGCGAGGCTGGCGTTTTTGGATTAGACAGGCGGCGGGGCGCCGGGGTTCTGGGGTTCATCGAATTTTGGCGCGGCCGAGGTGATCCGCTGCGGCGGGCGCGGCGGTTCGGCCTGAATCCCCTGCGGCGGCCGCGGCGATTGTTGCTGCGGCTGGCCATTGTTGCCTGAATAATAGTTGTCGCCCGGATCGTCTTCCAGGCCCTTGATGCCCTTCTTGAATTCCATGATCCCCTTGCCGAGCGAGCGGCCGACTTCCGGCATGCGGCGGCCGAAGATCACGAACAGAACAAAGCCCAGGATCAGGAGCACGACCCAGTCCTGGCCGCCAAATATGCTTGCATATAGTGCCGTCATGGTTGGAACCTCACAGTTTGGGGGCCGCGGCCCCGGTTGATTTCAGTGTACGCAATCGTTTCCGTTTCGTTAGACTATGGGAGACGATCCCTGGTCTGGGGCGTCTTCGAATTTTTGGCCAAGGGGTTGAACGCGCTGGGGCGGCCGTAGCGGCGGGCGGACCGGCGGCGGTTCGGGGCGGTCACCTTCAATGTCGAATGTGCCCTGCTGGAGGTTTTCGGCGAGGCCCCGATAGGTCTTTTTCAAATCCATTATCGTTTTGGCTACCGAGCGGCTTACCTCCGGCAAACGTTTGCCAAAGAGCAGCACCCCCAGCAGCAGCAAGATCAGGATATGGGACATTTCGAGACCGAACATTCCACACCTCCTCGGTTGGGGTTGGCCGAATTTCGAGCTAAGGAGGGTCGGAACAACGATCCCTGTGGATGATCCGGTGCCGGATCAAGGGAATTGTAGCAGGCAGACCGGGCAGAATGCAAGGACGCAAGCGGATTTTTTCATTTTCGGCGGGAGGAGATAATCACTGATTACACGGATAACACGGATAAGAGTACGAGCTGGTTCGTAATGATCGCCTTGAGGTGGTCGAAGGACCCGCTGATGATGTTTGATGATTTACTTGGACTTTGGATACAGGCCTTACGCCGAAGGCGTTGCATCGCATAGCCCAGGGTTGTCCCGGCGCTCCGGGACTATCCTGGGCGGGAAGGATGCAACCCTTTCAGGGTTGATATCGGAGTGACACGTTTACCCAGGGTAGCCGCGAAGCGCGGCAACCCTGGGCTACGATATGGAACCCCTTCGGGGTTCGGGCGCTGGCATGCACCCACCAAAAGTCCAATTAATTTGTCAAACTTCATAAGCGGGTCACTACAAACACAATCATCGGCGTTTGATCTTACTTAATTCCACGCGCTCTGGCATTTGATGGTAAAACGGATCGAGTGGAAAGCAGCCGGATATGAGGCCGTTGCGCGGGGCAGTCGTGCAATCGCTGAAGGTGCGGCAAATGCGCTTGCGTTGCGGAGGCCGGCCGGCCAGCACATCGGCAGGAAGTTCGGGGTAAGCGAGCGCCATGCGGCCGAGGCCGATAAAGTCCACCATGCCGGCGCGAATGGCCGCCTGACCCACGTGCGGCAGCCACTCCTGCAGATAGGAATAGCCCGAACCAATGAAAATCAATTCCGGGTGCGCGCGCTTTAGCGCAGCGGCCACAGCGATATGGCGGGCGACGCCGACCAGCGGATCTTCCGGCGGGAGGTAGCCATCGCACGGCGGAAACAACGCCGGCCGAAGGATATGCGGATTGTAATACGGGCTGCCGGCGGACATGCAGACGAGGCGAATGTTCAACGCGGCGAAGAGGTCGAGGAATGCGTGCGGCTCGGCAAGATCAATGCCGGTGCCGGTGCCGTCGCCGCCGAAAGCGTACGGATAGTGCGAATTGGAAAACGCTTTCGGTTCGCCGCGACCATCGGCACCAGGGCGAAAGGGTACGAAGTCGAAAGCGCTGATGCGCACGCCGATGTCGAGATCGGGCACTTCCGCCCGAATGCCGGCCACGATCTCGCGCAGAAAGCGTGTGCGATTCTCGAACGAGCCACCGTATTTCCCCGGGCGATCCACGGCACTCAGGAACTCGTGACCGAGGTAGCCGTGACAATGCTTGACATCCACGAAATCGAAGCCGGCTTGGCGGGCTTGCTTTGCGGAGCGAATGAAATCATCGACGAGCCGCGAGATTTCATCGTCGGTGAGCACTGGCTGGTCGGCCTTGATGCCGAATTTGCGGTCCAGCAGCGGATGGCGGTACACGAGCAGAGGTTCCGGCCGGGATTTCTCATTCGGCTTCGAGAAGCGGCCGGAATGCGTCAGTTGGAGGCCGATGAGAAGGTCCTCGGTCTTGCCGAAATGCCGGCGATGCTCGGCCAACAGCATTTCGCGCAGCGCGGCCAGGAACGGCAGCGTCTCCTGGTTGATGACCATCTCGTTCGGGCTATCGCGGCCATCATGCCGGACCGCGACGGCCTCGCCGCCCCAAATGAGCTTGGCTCCGCTGGCGCCGAACCGCGTCCACCGGCGGATGGTTAATTCGCTTGGCCGCCCGTCGGGCGTGCTGTCCCAGCCTTCCATCGGCAAGATGCAGAAACGGTTGCCGATGGTGCGGCCGTTATAGAAGAGCGACTGGGCCAACGGCGCCGCCAGTCCGGTTTCGAGAGATTCATCGAACGGAAAGGAGATGCCGAGCGAACGGGCGTGTTCGACGAATTCCTCCGGCGTTTTCAAGCTGGCGACGCGACGATATTCGGACATGATGATTTTTGTTTGATGTCTGTTGGTTATAGCCCAGGGACTTCCGTCCCTGGGCTTTCGGAGGTCAGTCGTTCCAATATATCGCGCAACACCGCAAGATCCGAGTCGGGCCTGCGTGGGCTGGCCAGGTGCGTCGCAGCGCAGCCAATCCAGCCGCGCAGCTTCAGGAATTGCGCGGCCGAGTGCTTGTACGCCGGCACCGGCGGGCGGAAGGCGAAGAAGCCCAGGTACTGGAGCAAGTCATTTAGTTCGTAAACGGCCGGATCCTGCTCGGCCCAGAGGGCATCGCGCTTGGCGAAAAGGTCCGGGGCAAACGTGCTCAGGCCGAGCAAATAGTCGCTGCCGTACATGATCATATCGACGCCAAGATCGTTGCCGGTGAAGACGTGAAAGTCGGGCCGGCGTTCGTTCCGCAACACGAGCCGCTGCCATTCCGCCATTCGGTTGAGCGACGAATGCTTCGCACCTATGCATTGAGGAATATCGAGTAAGCCGGCGTACGTTTCCAGATCGTAAATCTTGCCGAACGGGGCGAATGCGGTACCGAGTTCAAAGGCAATGAACTTCGGACAGTGGCGGGCAATGGCCTGGTAGGCTTCCAGCAAGCGGTTCGGCGGCAACGCCGTCAAACCGAACGATTGACACACGACCGGCGTGGCGGCAACTTCGTGAATCATGTCGATCTGCCGGCGATAAGCATCGAGGGAAAACGCGTCGCCCGGCCTATCGGAGACAAACGCGCCGGCAACAAAATCGCGCTGGCCGAGCGATGAGCGTGTCTCTCGCAAAACCTGCCGGCGCGTGCCATCGTCCAGCAGATTGCCGTAGCCGGTGTCCATGTTCACGGCGGGAGTGAGGCCAGCATCGGCCGTTCGCCTGACATGAGCCAGAAACCCCGGCCAGTCCACTTCGCCGTCAACAGTGA
>DATGHS010000565.1:0-3599 GCA_035307785.1 Gemmataceae bacterium | reverse complement strand
GATGAAGCAGCCCGGGCCAATCCCCAGGTCCGGCTGGCCTCTGCGGGCATTTGCTTCACGCTCTGCGTCCGATTCGATCTGGTCGGCGCCAATGAACACCGTATCAATCATGGTCACGTTCCGGCTGATGCGGCCACGGTTGCCCACAATGCAATGCTGAATCGTGCTGCCATCTTGAATCAAGCAGCCATCGGCAATTCGCACCCGGTCAAGCCGAGCGGCACCGATGCGCGAGGGCGGCAAATTACGCATGCGCGTGTAAATCGTGCTGTTCGGCACATGAAATTCGAACGGCGGGTTGTCTTCCGCGAGCTGCAAGCTCACCTGGTGGTACGATTTGATGGTGCCCAGATCTTCCCAAAAGTCATCGAACAGGTGTGCCTGCAAGTGGTATTTGTTCACAATCTTCGGGAAGATGTCTTTGCCGAAATCGGCCGCGTTCGGCATCTCCTCTTCCAGCAGTTTCACCAGCACCGATTGCTGAAAGATATAGATGCCCATGTTGGCCAGGTATTTCCGGCCGGCGGGCTCGACGCGGTTATCCGCGAGCCACTTGGCCGGGGCCTCCAGGGCGCTCAAGTCCACGTCGGGCTTGGGTTTTTCCACAAAGCCTTGAATATGCCCGGCCCCATTCACCTGGACGACACCCAGCCCTTCGGCCTGGCTGCGCGTTATCGGCAGCACGGCCATAGTCACGTCGGCTTCCGTAGTGTGGTGCGTGGCGAGCAGATCGCGGTAATCCATGCGGTAGAGCTGGTCGCCGGAGAGAATAACCACATCCTGGAAGTTGTCGCGCTTGATGTAGCGCATGTTTTGCCGCACGGCATCGGCCGTGCCCTGGTACCAGTCGGTGCGCTCGTTGGTTTGCTGGGCGGCGAGGATCTCGACGAACCCGCGGTCGAACATGTCGAACTTGTACGTGTTGCCGATGTGCTGGTGCAGGCTCACGCTCAGAAATTGTGTGAGCACGTAAATCTGGTTGAAGCTGCTGTTGATGCAATTGCTAATGGGGATGTCGATGAGTCGATACTTCCCCGCCACCGGCATGGCCGGCTTGCTCCGGCTCTGAGTTAAGGGAAACAACCGCGTGCCCCGCCCGCCGCCGAGAATCAAACTCAAGACCGTGCGCATGTGGGCCTCATGTTAGGTAAAGCGCCCGCGGATGAACACGGATTTCATATCACGGATGAACGCGGATTTGAGGAAACAGTATTCCTGCCCTCGTCGATCCACCCAGTCAAAAAGTACTGTTGTTCGAATCCGTGCTTATCTGTGTTACGAAGTCCGTGCTCATCCGTGGCCTTTTCTTGCATTTCTGTCAGTCTATCCTTTGCCGCCTCGGTTCGCCAGAAACCCTCCGATTCGGCCGGCGAGAATCTCGGCCTGCTCGGTGCAATCATTCATGGCCACGCCATGATAGGCGTTGCCGCCCAGAAATAATCCCGGATAATATTTCAGCCTTTCTTCAATTCGATTCAGACGCAGTTGGTGCCCGAGATGATACTGCGGAATACCAACTGGCCAACGCTGAATGTAATGGAAAACCGGGTCCGCGGTGACGCCCAGCGCTAGCCGCAATTCCTCGCGCACGGCCCCCAGCAGTCGTTCGTTGTCCCAATCGACCACGTCTGCCCGTTGCCAGCCACCGCACAAAGCACGCCAAAGCACGTGCCCTTGCGGCGCCCGGTCCGGAAAAATGGCCGAACACCACTGCACGCCGAGCAAATCGCGCTGGGTGCGCTGCGGGGCGATGTAGCCAAAGCCCTCGGGAACATTGGGCACATCGGTTCGCTTGTATCCAACGGCAACCACAGCGATGCGATTGTACGGAATCGCGGAAATCTCTTGCGCGAGCGCCTCATCAAGATCCGAAACGATGGGAGCCTGCTGGGGCGCCGGACAGGTCAAAACCACGGCATCGGCATTCCAAGTGTCCTTCCCTTCGCCACGGACGAGCCAGCCTTCGCGGTGCTCAATCCGACGAACGCCGGCGCCAAAAACGGGTGGCGTGGTCAGATTTGCCGTTAACGCCTCCAGCAGGCGCCGCAAACCGCTCCGAAAAGACCACATTCGCCCAGGTTGTAGCGTTTCTCCTTTGGCGCGCGCTTCTTTACGGCGCTGCCGAGCAGCCGCCAGAAATCCGCGAATGACACTGCCGTGCTTCGCTTCCAGCTCCGCCACGCGCGGAAAGGCCGCGGCGATGCTGAGGAGCTCCGGGTCGCCGCCGTGGATGCCGGTGGTCATGGCGTCGGCAAAAACCTCGGCGACCTCCTTGCCGGCACGCCGGCGGGCAAATTCCGCGACCGATTCTTCGGCTAGGTTGGCCGATCGCGAACGAAAGAATTCGGTGAGCAAGCGGTACTTCCCGCGCCAACTCAAGAGCGGAGTCGTGAGCAAAGCAATCGGCCGCGCAGGTAGCGCTTGCAAGCGCCCATTCCAAAACAAAAACCGGTTGCGGCGCGACGTTTCACTAGCCGGGATGAGTTCATTCCCTAGCCCAAGGTCCCGGCAGAGCTGCAGGGTGGAAGACTTGGTGTCGAGAAACCCATTCGGGCCGATTTCGACTTGAAAGCCGTCGCTTCGTTCCGTCCAAATCTTGCCGCCGGACCGCACGCCAGATTCGAGAACCGTGACCTCGGCATCCGGCGCTGCCCGGCGCAGGCGATACGCCAGCGCCAGGCCGCTGATGCCTGCCCCTACAATGATAATTCGCGCCATGAAAAAGATTATAATCGGCGAAAGCCCAGGGACGGCAGTCCCTGGGCTTTGCTGCTAATACAAAAGAAGCATGACGAACCCCACCGAAGCATCGGCTATCAAGATCTTTCGCGAGCCGGTTGTATATTTGCTGGGCCGGCAAACTGTGGACGAAGCGGAATTGAATCGCTTCCTTTCCGACCACGGCGTGACCTGGCAAACCGACACGGAAATCGCCGCCGAGGTCCTCACCGAGACAGCCGGCCGCACCTGCTATATGAGCTTCGCCAAGCCCCGGCCGGGTGGGAATGCGACGTATTTGAGTCACATCATTGACGTCGGCCACGGCAGCGTCCTGGAACATGCCGTGTGGAACTTCCTGGTCACCGGCGTGAGCCGCACGCTGACTCATGAATTGATCCGCCACCGAGCCGGCATGGGTTATTCGCAGCTCAGCCAGCGCTATGTGGACGAAAGCGTGGCCGAATATGTCGAACCCGACGTCATCGCCCGCGACCCGGAACTCCATCAGCTTTGGCTGAATTCCGTTTCCCAAAGCCATCAGGCCTATCTGCAACTGGCCGAAAAGCTTCAATCAAAATACTCCGACGAACCCGATCGCACCGCTCGGCGAAAACTCGCTCGGCAAGCGGCCCGCAGCGTGCTGCCCAATGCCACCGAGACGAAAATCTTCATGACCGCGAACTCCCGGGCTGTCCGCAACTTCCTCGAACAGCGCGGCAGCCGCTTTGCCGAACCGGAGATCCGGAAACTGGCAAATGTTCTACTGAAGATCATGCAGCGCGAGGCGCCGAATATCTTCCAGGACTACCGCGAGGTGCCCCTGCCGGATGGCACCTTCGAGATCGTGACGGAGCACCGGAAGGTATGATTTCGGAGAC
>DATGHS010000564.1:0-11349 GCA_035307785.1 Gemmataceae bacterium | reverse complement strand
GCAGGTGTTGGGCGGCACTTTCTCGTTTGGTAACCTTGGTTCCCCATTCCAGAATCCGTTCGGCTTCGCGGGCGGCGTCGGCATCCAGGGCATCGGCGGCGGCGCCGGCGGCGCCGGCATCGGCCTGGGTGGCGGCGGCCTCCAGCAGGGCGGTCTCGCCAACTTCAACGGCTTCGGCGGCGGCGGCAATAACCAAGGCTTCGGCGGCGGTATCTCCGGCTTCGGCGGCGGCCAGCTGGGCCAGTTCGGCAACCTCGGCGGTCAGTTCGGTTTGCAGGGCGGCGACACCAGCGCATTGCTCATTCAGCTGATCCGCGACACGATTGCCCGCGGCGAATGGGCCAGGTTGCCAGGCCAGATTGCTTCGCAGCTGCAGGGCAACCAGCCGGGCTTCAACAACCCCGGTATGATGGATGATAGCGATACCGACCAAAAAATCGTGCCGGAGTCCGAGCTGAACTCGCTCGGTTTTTATAAGCCGTCCATGGCGCTGATAGTGCGCGGCACCTCGCGCATTCACACCCGCGCGGGCGGCGGCTTGCTCAACCCGGGCGCCGGCGGCGGCAACATGGGCTTCAACAATCTGCCCAACAATGGCCGCGATGTGTTGGTCTTCCAGCCGCACTCGCCGAACAACCCGGCACAGCAAGCCGTCAAGGCCGACGAGAAGAAGAAAATCGATCCGGAAAAGGAATACGCCAAGCTTCCGCCCAAGCCGGTGAATCCGAAAGCCATGTGGCAGATCGCCCTGGCTAACGAGAAAATTGCCGACACCGGCACGGTCATCGCGCTGTGCGATTTCCTGGTCGGCGTGAAGGAATTCGGCCATGCGGCGGAATTGCTCAAGGCCAACCTTCGGCATGGCATCAACAAGGAACCGTGGGTGTTCGAAGGTCTGGCCATCGCCCTGAAAGAAAGCGGCGGCACCCCCGCCGAAATCGAACGCGTCCGCCTGTCGTGCATCGATCTCGATCCGACGAGTCCGCAAGCCTACCTGAAGGCAGCCAAGGCCGTAGCCGACCTTGGCCAGCCGGAACGGGCCGTGGCATTCTGCAAGCAGGCTTCGGCTCTCCGGCCCGACCTGGCGGACCCATATGCCAATGCCCTGGTTTATGTGCAGAAGAGCATGGACCAGAAAGGCGGCAAAGTTGATTCCGACGCAGCCCAATGGGCCATCGGCAATCTGCTACGGCAGGAATGGTCGACCGACAAGGAATTGTACTACAATCAGGCTGCTTCCGCTCTCAAGAGCGTGAAGGCCAAGCTCGAGAGCGAAAACCGTGCGGCCGATGTGGATCGGCTCAACGCCGCGGTGAGCGAACAACTGCACCGCGACCTGGTGATCGAATTACGGTGGCAAGGTCAGGCCGACCTCGACCTCCGCGTGATCGAACCCATTGGTTCGACCTGCTCCAACTACCAGAAGCAAACGGCGGCCGGCAGCGCGCTGGTCGGCGATCTGGATCGCTATGATCCGCTGCACCCGGAAAGCCGTTCGGAACTGTACACGGTCGTGGAAGCTTTCAACGGCAGCTACGAAGTGAACGTTGATACGGCTTGGGGTCGTCCGCTCAGCGGCAAAGCCCAGTTGAAGATCATCTATCACCAGGGCACGCCGGACCAACGGATCGAGTACCAGACCATCGACGTGGACAAGAAGTCGAGCGTGAAGGTGACCATGACGGGTGGCCGCCGCACCACGCTGGCCGCGGTTCCACCGCCGATCGCTTCGGGCCACCCGGACAAGGAAAAGGTCAAGGAAAGCAGCAGTCTGAACCGGTCGGTCGCCAAGCTGCGGGCTCTGGCCGACCCGACCTACACGGCGAACCCGGTCGAAGTTCGTGGTGGCGGCGCCAGCATGGCCGGCACCCGTGTGGACCCGATGTATGATTTCAAGCCGACCGGCCATGTCTCCTTCGAGAGCAAGGTCGATGGAACGGTGGGCGATCTGAAGGCGAAGACGGAAATCGTCCCCGGCAAGAACGGCGACGAAATCCACGTGAAGGTCGTACCGGTCTTCGAGACCGTCGACACGCACAGCGCGCCGAATATCGTTAACCCGCTCATCCCCGGCGGCAACGGCAACTGATCGAGGTTGGGTGGTGCAGTAAACGAGCACCCCGCGGAGTGATCCTCCGCGGGGTTTGTTTTTTTACCGTTCAAGCAGAGCCGCGCACGAAGTAAGCGGCGCAACATTGGACCGCTTACTTCGTGCGCGGCTCTGACGGATCGACGTTTCTTTCACATGTCATTGATAATTCGGAAAAATGATTTTCAACCAATTCATGTAGTAGATCAACTCGCCCGCCCCAAACGACGCCAGGTTCGCCAGCACAATCACCGCGAAGTCGCGCCACATCGGGCGCTTCCAAAGTTCCGCGCGCGCGCCGAACGCGGCCCAGAAGAGCAGGCATTCGGAAACGGGCGCGAAAATCTCGGCGACAGTGAGATATAAAGCACGCGAACCATGTGGCTCGTCCAGCAGCGGCGGCATGACCAACACCACGATGGGGTACGAACAGGCGTTCACCCAGATCGCCGCGAACAGCCGATCACGCCACGAATGGCGCGGCGACAACCCCAGTAGCAGGAACGGTAATTCAATAGCGGTTGTGAAAACGTAGCCGACGAGCAGGAAAGTCCAGGGGTTGTATTCCATCACAGCGCCCGCAGCAGGAACGGGACCTCGGCCAGGACGTGCAGCAGGGCCACGGTGAAGTAGACGTAGCGCGTGGTCGGATAGTCGGCCAGGAAGAAGGCCCACAACACGATGACAATGCTCAGGCCAAATAGCAGCAGGGCGACAATCGCCATGCGCCAGGCCAACGAGCGCCGGGCCATGGGAACATTGCTGAGCTTCCATGGCGCGATGCGCAGGCCGATGAGCGGCATGGCCAGCACCCACACGCCATAGTGCACCATTTCCAAAAAGGTATGCGTGGCCACCAGCAAGTGGCTCGAGATTCCGTGTAGCACGTCGGCCCCGGCGTGGCGCGTGATTGCGTCGCGCAGCTCCGTGTCGCCCGGCAGCGGCGGCGCGTTAAACAGCTTCCACCACAGGAGACCGAGCAATACGGGCAGCGCGACGAGGCAAACATGATAGGCGGGCCGCCACGCCGGCCGGCTTCGCCGCAGTTCGCGGTCCAATAGCCACAGCGCCATCAGCGGATGTAGGAAAACCAGTGCCAGGCCGACATGGTAGGGGAACATCCAGGTCACGGCGATGAGGAGAAACGCGACGGGCAGCGCCAAGCCCCAATTGCGCCGCGGGTTCTGCCGGCTTCGCCAGAGCACCAGCGCCGCGATCCAGCCGATGACAAGTGTGTTCCAGCCGGCGACAGCCGAGTGCCAGCCGTCCGGTCCCCATTGGAGCGGACCCGCGAGCCACGGCAACAGCGCGAAGGCGCCCGTCAACGCGAACACACCGGCAAAGGCAAACACGAAGAAGCTGCGGAGTTTGCCCCAGCGCGCGGGCAGGCGCGTAAGGAAATAGCGAGCTTCGAGCCAGTTGTGTGGTCCGGCGAAAAGGAAGACGGTGACGATGGAAAAAAGAATCGGCGTCCATCCGGCCAGGAACGCTGCGGCGCCGGCCAGCGCGAGCATGGCGCCGGCCAAGACAAAACCGCGGATCGGGACCGCGGCGCGCGGCGGGGTAGTGATGATGGTGGACATGATTACGGTTTTGCCGCATGCGGGGTAGCATACTACGCCGTATGCGGCGCTTCGAATTACTCAGGTTTCGGTTGCGGCGCCGTCGGCGCTCCTTTCACGATTTTGTCGAGCATTTCCTGGTTAACGACGAGCCGGATCGAATCCCCATCGGCTGGCGTTTCCACTCTGATCTTGCCATCGAACAATTTCGCCAGGTTGGCGACGGGCGCCGGTTGCGGCGGCGGCGGAGCGGGAGAAGGCGCTCGTGCATTGGCCAGCGCGACGGTGCCGACGATAAGGCCAGCGCTCACGGCCAGGCAAACCATAAGCCCGGAGTTATTCAAGCGATTTCTGCGCACCAGCCAGAGCCCGCCGCACGACATCGCCAGCGCCAGGGCGACCCCGGCAATAATGACGTGGCGATTCGAACGGCCGTCTGCTTCGGTCAAGCGCGTGCCGTCGTCCACGTCGAGACCGGCCCGCCGATTGAGCAGTGACCGGGGAACGATCAGCCGAGCCTCTTTGGCGTTGGGATCCACCTGCACGATCAAATTGGCATCTTTGCTTTGTACCGGCGCAGGGTTTGGGATCGGCGCCGGAGTAGGCCGCGGCTTCGGTGCAATATCCGCGTAAGCAACCGTCCAGCTCAAGGGGAGCAGCAACGCTGCCATGTAAAAGGCTCGCATTCGCATGGAACCATCCTCCGCATCGGGTTGTTCTGAGTTCGCGCCCGCTACTGGGAACCATCGTATCAGGTTCGCAGTCGCCGGCCAATCATCATGGAGGTCAGGCGAGAAAGCCTGGACCTCCGATACCCATGCAATATAGACGAGACACGCCGGCCATGAGTGCAACCCGGAGCCGGAGATTGAAGCGCGCTTGGCCCACCAATTTGCGCATTTTCACTTTTCCGGGTTGACAGGTGGCTAGGTGACTAGTACCCTTTCAGTGGGAATTTGAGATGCCGGGACGTCGTTCGATTCCTGCACGCCTACGTATTCCCACCTACCCCAAAAACCCGGTTGAACTAGGCCAGGATGGATCTAGCTCAGAGGTTTCCTGCCATGTTTCAGTTCTTGGGCGCCCGTAATGGGTCGCCATGCGACGGCATTAACCGCCGCGATTTTCTGCGCATTGGCGCTCTCGGTACGTCTTCGTTCCTGTTGCCGAGCTTGCTGCGCGCTCGGGCCCAGGCGCGCGAAAAAGGCGAGCCGACCAAGAACACGTCGGTCGTGTGGCTCTGGCTGGGCGGCGGCCCAACCCACATTGAAACCTTCGATCCGAAGATGAGCGCGCCGGTCGAGTTCCGCAGCACGGTGGGTGCGGTGCAGACCTGCTTGCCCGGAGTTGAATACGGTGGCGTGTTCCCGAAGATGGCCGCGCGCGCCGACCAGTTGGCGGTCGTGCGCTCTTTCGCACACGCCAACTCGGGCCACGGCGGCGGCACGCACTGGGTGATGACCGGTTACGATTACCCGCAAGCCGACAACGGCGCCCCGCCGAACAAGCCCGGCTTCGGCTCCATCCTCGCCAAGTATCGCGGGCCAAACAACGCTTCCACCGGTCTGCCGACCTATGTTCGGCTTGGCGGCATCCTCGGCGACGGCCCATCCTGGCTGGGACCAACCTACGCTCCCTTCGACGTAGGTGGCAGGGCCCGGCAGAATATGAACCTGTCGGTTAGTGTCGATCAGCTTTCCGAACGCCGGGAACTCCTGAAGAGCTTCGACACGTTGAACCGGGATATCGACCGTAGCGGCCTGATGAACGGCCTTGATGATTTCGATTCTCAGGCCTTTGACCTGATCCTGAGCAAGGCTCGCGACACCTTCGATTTGCGCAAGGAAGATCCGCGCGTGCGCGACAGTTACGGTAAGGGCCTCGGCGAGCAGATGCTAATGGCCCGGCGGCTGTGCGAGGCCGGCGTGGGCTTTGTGACCATCGAATTCGGCGGCTGGGACATGCACGGCTCGCTGGCCCAGAATATCAAGCAACTGGGGCCGCGGGTCGATCAGGCCGTGGCCGCGTTTCTCGACGACGTGAAGGCGCGCGGATTGAATGAGGAAGTGCTGCTCGTTATCACGGGTGAGTTTGGCCGCACGCCGCGCATCAACAATGGCGCGGGCCGCGATCACTGGGCCCCGCTCTCGACGCTGGCGCTGGCCGGCGGCGGCCTGAGGATGGGCCAAGTCATCGGCGAATCGACCGCCAAGGCCGAAGTGCCGAAGAGCAACCCGATCAACCCGCAAGACCTGATGGCCACCGTCTTCCACGTGCTCGGCCTGCCTCAGGACCTGCATTACAAGGACCCGACCGGCCGGCCGACGCCAATGGTGAACGGGGGCAGGGTCATTAAGGAACTGGTGTAAGCCATTCGTTTGGCAATGAACGCCGCTTGCGGCTTGGCGGGATCACCCGCGATGCCGCAAGCGGCGTTTTTTAATTGATTAGAAGCGAAAAACGAATTCGGGCCTACCGCCATGACCAATTGCCATGTTTCGCACTAGAATTCCCTTGATTCCAGCATACGTAAACCACCCCCGGAGCTAGAGCCATGAAGTCGTTATTGCGAGCGCTTGCCGTGGCGAGCGTGCTGACTGTTGTCGTTTCAAACGGCTATGCCGGCGATCTGGACGATTTGCTGGCGCGGTTGCCCGAGACGGCAAACACCGTTTGCGTCGTTAACGTGAAAGCCATGCGGAGTTTGTCTTCGGACTCCCCGGAAGGCTATCAGATCGTCGCGGGCGCGATTGTGCCGCCGGCCGTGGATATTATCCTTTATGGCACGCAGCTGGTTCCGGGCGAGTTGAATACCCGGAAGACTTGTGGTGTCGTCAAGCTGAATCGCCCAGCCACGATAAGCGACGTGGTCGGCCGGACCAGTGGTTCGATTTCCGAATTCAGCGGTACGCAGGTAGTGGTGAACCCCACCAAAGGCTATTATGCGATGTTGAAGCCGGATCTCGTGGCGTTTGGCCGGCAAGTGACGCGGCAGGAGTTTGCGCGTTGGTATCAGTTCGCCCGCGGCAACGAGAAAGTAGTGGTGTCGAAATATCTGGCTGGCGCGGTCGATGGCACGGACGCCCCCATGGTCGGCGCCATCGACATGGAAAATCAACTCGATCCAATGCGCGTACACGACAAGCTGGTGCTGTCGAAGACGATGGAAGGATTCAGCAAGGAGGACATCGCGAAGACGGCGGCCCTGATCAGCGGCATGCGCGGCGTGACCATGACGGTGCGCGGCAAAGCCCTGGACGAAGCGGAAGTGCGCTTCGATTTTGCCGAACCGGTTGGCGATCGAGCCGACCTCGTGAAGTTCTTGTTTTCGGAAACCGTGAACGGTATGGGCGTTTCTCTTCCCGAGTTCGCAGCGGGCAAGGCAGTGGCCGACGGCAACACCGTGAAGCTTACGACCAAGCTCTCCGATGACGGGCTGATGCTCATCATGTCGATGTTCATGCCGCCGGTGCCGTCGCCGAAGCCCGCGAAAGAACCGACGCTCGAAGCCAACGGCGTGAGCCTGCAAGCCACGCAAAAGTACTTCAACCGGGTGAACCAAATTGTGGACGACGTGCGGAAAAAGACCAAGAACGCGGTAAGTGCCGATGACCTGGGCGTTACCATCGATCGCTACAACAAGGCCTACCAGCAGTTCGATACCGCCGCCAAGCAAATCGATGGAACGCCTGCGCGTTACGTCGATCCGGATATGCTGAAGTATGGTGAAAACATGGCCGCCAAGCTTCACACGTGCGCGATGTCCATGCACGGCGTGATCGTGGATGTGAAGGCCATGCAGTCGGGCATGGCCTACCTGGCCACCGGCGGTATCTGGGGCGGGAGCATCGATAGTAATGTCGCGGCTACTCGGCAAAAGCAAGCCGAGGCCGTCGCCGCCGACGCCAACCGCCGAAATGAGATTCTCTTCAGTTTGGATTCGGATCGGCGCGAGATTCTGCGCCTGATGAACGAGCGGTATAAGGCGGACTTTAGCAAGCCGATTCGATGAAACGAATTGCCGCTTGTGGCTTCGCCGGCGAAGCCGCAAGCGGCAATCCATTGCTTACACATCACAAATCTTGAATCCCTGCGACAGCGATGCCACGGGCTCGTGTACCGGGATGAACTCCTGTCCCAGATAACCCTTGTAGCCAGTCTCCAGAATCGCTTTCACGATGGCAGGATAGTGCAATTCCTGCGTCTCGTCGATTTCATGCCGGCCCGGGTTGCCGCCGGTATGGTAGTGGCCGATGTATTCCTTGTCTTTGCGGATCGTGCGAATCACGTCGCCTTCCATGATCTGCATATGGTAGATGTCGTAGAGCAGCTTGAAGCGGTCCGAGCCGACCTTTTTGCACAAGTCCACGCCCCACTGGGTCTTGTCGTACATGTAGTCCTTGTGATCGACCTTGCTGTTGAGGCCTTCCATCAGAATCGTGATCTGCTTTTCTTCCGCGAGCTTCACGACGCGCTTGAGCGCCGTGGCGCAATTGTTGAGGCCTTCCTGGTCGTCCATGCCCTTGCGATTGCCCGACATGCACAGGATACTGGGGAGCTTGTGGGCCACGGCGAAATCAATATCGTCGCGAAGCTGTTTTTCAATTCTGTCATGATTCTCTTTGCGATTCAGCCCTTCGACGATGCCGTTTGCACAGCGCATCACCGCACAAGTAAGGCCAAACGATTGCACGACCTGGATCTCTTCTGGATCTAATAGCTCAATGGATTGATAGCCGATCTTCTTGGCCGCCTGGCAGAGGTCTTCCAGCTTGATCCGGCCATAGCACCAGCGGCAAATCGATTGCTTGATGTTGCCATTTGCCTTGGGGGTTTCTTCGGCCCGCAGTGCAGCCGCGGCCAGGGCACCCACGGCGCCCGCGCCGGCAGCGCGAAGAATAGAACGGCGATCCCAAATGTCTTCCTTTCGCATGGCGAAGTCTCCGGGAGAGGAATGAGGTCAGGCAGCGAGTGGCGCTATTGTATGGCAAGATACGGCCGAATGGACGGCTGCAACCGGCGCATTTTTGCGAAAAATTGCTTGCTGCCAGTTGGAGACTGGAGTAGAACAACCAGCAACTCACGCAACTGCATTATCACCGAAATCGATTCGACACTGGTTAGTGCATCCGCGCCCTCGTGCCGATTTCGAGGAACATGGTCATGATGGATTTCTTGAGCCAAACCCCGGTTATGATCGGCATGGGAGTGCTGCTGATTCTGTTAACCTTTGCACTGCCAGCGATGGTCCTCATTATGGTTTTGTGCGCGAACCGGGTGCCAAGGCGGCGAGAACCGGACAATGCAATGGATGAGGAGCGACCTCGGCCAAAGGACGTAGACCGTTGATTACCGGATGAACACGGGCAATGCAACGCATGGGTGGCTCGTATATTCTGTGGCTACCGCATCCGGCAAAGGGTCTCGCCGCCGGGCCAAAAAATAGGAAGAACGGTTCCTCATGGAATATTTTCCCTATTTTTTCCAGTAATAAATGCTTGCAACCGAACGAATCACCGGGTAGAACAAGTATGCTTTCCGCCACCGAAGTGTTATAACGGACATCAGAATGATGCCGGTTAGCACGTTTGGGGCGCGGCACTTGGAGTTATTCCTACACTCAACCTGAAAGGGGCCTTCCAATGATGGATTTCTTGAGCCAAACCCCGGTCATGATCGGCATGGGCGTCCTGCTGGTCGCCTTGATCGGTCTGCTGATCTTCTTGCAAATGCGTGGCAAGAAAGATCAGTAAGAACCGAAATCGATCCGGTTCGGGGACCCAACCGCTGCTGGGCTGGCCGCTCGCGCTGCGCGAGTCGCTCAGAGGTTGGTTGCGGTTATGGCTCGGCTTGCGCTAGAGCCGATTCTGGCGCGACTCGCAACGTCCAAGGCGAGGCCCATGCCTCGCCTTGGACGTTTTCACCTCCCCTTACTGCGCTGGGGCTGGTTTCAGTCGAGCCTGGGCGGCCGACCAATCGCCGACCACGGCGTAAAGTGTTTGCACCTGCCGGTTCCGCCAGATTTGTAGCCGCACCTTTTGTCCCGCCGGCATGGCGCTGATCAAATTGATAAGTTGGTTCTCATTGCGAATCGCCGTGTTATCCAGTTGAAGCACCACGTCGCCGGTCTTGATGCCAGCGGTCGCGGCTGGTGTGTCCGGGTAAACCGAGTCCACCAGAGCGCCGTTCGCGTTCTCCAGTCCAAGCTTCAACGCATCGCCCGCCTCGAAGTTCGACGATAAGTGCAAGCCCAGGAAACCGCGGCTCACGCTTCCTTTCTCCAGCAGCTGGCGGGCGACTTTCCGCACCATGTTGATGGGGATGCTGAAGGCCACGCCGCTGTTGCTGTTGCTGTGCGAGGCGATGGCGGTATTGATGCCGATCACTTCCCCATCGAGATTGAGCAGGGGGCCGCCGCTCGAGCCCGGATTGATGGCCGCATCGGTCTGCAGAAAGTCCTTGATCCGAATGGCGCCGCCGAGGCTGATTTGCCCGCGCTCGCGGGCGCTGATGATCCCGTGCGTGACCGATTGATTGAGGCCAAACGGGCTACCGATGGCGATCACCCATTGCCCCACGTGAACTTTGTCGCTATCGCCAAAGGTCGCGGTCGGCAGGCCGCCCCGGTCGAGCCGCAGGATGGCAACGTCCGACTCCGGATCCGCCCACACCTGGCCGGGCTGAAACACACGGCCATCGGACAGGCTGATCGTAATCTGTTCGGCCGACGCCCCCGTGATCACGTGGTTATTGGTAATCACGTAGGCGTTCTTCCCTACTTCGCCCTGGATGATAACCCCGGAGCCGGATTCTTCGACCGGTCGGCTCTTCCCCGGCGCAGCAGCCTTGGTTGCTTCGATCGACACCACGGCCGGCGAGACCTTGTTGGCCACTGTCTCGAACCGGTCGCTGAGTTTCAACAAGCCGGCGTCGATATTGGCGTTGGAAAGCGCGGCCGGCGATTGAGCAGTTACCCGCGGTGAATTCGGAATCACCAAAAACGCCAGCGTGCCGCCGCCGAACGAACAAACACAAACCAGGAGAAGCAATCCCAGGCGTTGCCACATAGCAGTTTGCACCCCAAAGGAGTCACAACTCACATTCGCCGCACAAGCGGCACATAAACCACTCTAAGCGCAATTGGAGCTAAAAACTTGAACGGACTTGCGAATTGGAGCTGATTTATGGCAAGTGAGAACGGCAAATCCCGAACAGGGTCGCCAGAGTACGCAAGTAGGAAGGTCTAAGAGTGTTGCAATCTTGAACAGGTGCGCGAGAAAGTGTTGCAAAAAAACACAGCCGGGACGCCATAGTTACTGGGCGAAGCCATGGCATCCCGGCGATTGGAAAAGTCGCTTTCGGCCAGGCTCGAAAGCCTGACCTACTTTATTTCGACAGGTCGAGTTCGATATCGGTCAAATCAACCTCGCGGCGTTCTTCGCTATGCCGTTCGGTATCAGCCACACGATCCCAGTCGGCCTGGCCCCGGGTGTCCTCCCAGTTGGCATCGGTTTCCATGTCCCGCTGGCAGTTAATGCACATGGTGCTGTACGGCAGTGCATTCAGCCGCGCCACGGGGATCTTGGCTGCACACGTCTCGCAATGGCCATACGTGCCCTGCCGTAGGCGAGTGATGGCACGCTGAATCTGGTTGAGTTCCTTCGCTTCCAGTTCGGCGAGTTGCGAGGCGATTTCTTC
>DATGHS010000563.1:0-4103 GCA_035307785.1 Gemmataceae bacterium | reverse complement strand
ACTGTACTCGACCCGATGTGCGGCGCCGGCACAATCCCCGGAGAACAGGCCGAACTCGCGCGCCTACGCGGCGCCGGCGCGGTCACGCTATGGGGCGGTGACATCGACCGCAATGCCGTGCGCGCGGCTGCGGCCAATCTTCGAAAATTTCAACCCGAGCGGCTGGAACAATGGGACGTTCGCAAGCTGCCGCTTGCTGACGCCAGCGTCGATCGCATCATCTGCAATCCGCCGTTTGGCAGGCAGCTGGGCGAGCCGGAAGAAATCGCTGTGCTTTATCACGAAATGGTCGCCGAAATGGACCGCGTATTAAAGCCGCAAGGCCGCGCCGTGCTGCTGGTCGGCGACGCCAAACCATTGCACGACGCGATTCAGCCCGTGGCCTGGCAACCGCAAAAACAATATCGCATCCGCATTCTCGGTTTCCCGGCGTTCCTGAGCGTCTGGCGGAAACGGTAGAAATCGGGTAGATTAGTGAGTGGTGGGCAGTAAATGGTGAGTGGTGGTGACCCGCGGGGCTCGAAGACTCGCCTTGTGGCTTGCAATTCAGGTACAACTCACCACTCACCACTCACCACTCACTCCGAGGATTCATCCATGCACGAGTATACCTGTCCCGAATGTAATACAGTACTGCGCCGTCAGGAGCCCATTCCGGCCGGCAAGAAGATCAAGTGCCCGAAGTGCTCGGCCGTTTTTGCCCCGGCTGCCGACGCGGTTGCCAAGGCGGCCGCCAAGCCCACGGCTTCTCCGAAAGATGCGAAGGCAAAGGCTCTCGAAGACGAATTCATGGACCGAAATCCCTATGGCGTGGTGGACGAGACTGAAGAAGACGAAGAATTGCAACGCGAGAAGCAGAGGGCCGCCAGCGGCCTGGTGCGCGATCGGTTCAAGAAGAGCGCCCGGGGGCCAGCCCAGCGCGAGGTGGTGCGGCCGGCCAATTTCCTTTTGGCCTCGGGAGTGTTCACCTGCATCTTCGCGTTTCTGACGATCGTGGTCGCCATCTGGCCCTTGATTTTCCGCGAACTCACCATCGACAAGCCGCAGGAAGGCGTGAAGTACTCTGAATCGGAAAAAGACAAGAAGCCGGAATATACGTACTCCACCGAGTACATGATCTTTCGCTTCAGCATTGCGGGCGTGGGGCTGTTTTGGTTCATTTGGGGTGCCTTTGTATGTGTTGGCGCATTCAAGATGAACCGACTGGAATCATACACCTGGGCGATGATCGGCAGCATCATGGGAATCTTACCGGTGTTGATAGGCATATGGGGCATCGTCACGCTGCGCAATCCTGTTGTGATTGCCGGCTTCCGGGAAGAGAAAGTGCCGGAAGCATAGTGCCTGCCGTTTGTGGCTTTGCCGGCGCGAACGGCTGTTATTTTCCGCAAAAATCGCAATCGAGGATTGCAGACCGCCTGCCCGCGGTTTACACTGACCATTCCACAGCAACGGTCGGGGGACCGTTACAACGACTCGCCTAATTTCTCTCCAATTCACGAGGTTTTGACATGAGCAATCGGATGAATCGTCGTGGCTTTTTGAAAGCCACGGCGGCCACGGGCGCCGGTTACTGGCTAACCGCATCGGCCCTGTCTGCCGGCCGCGCGGCCGACACACCGAATGAGAAACTGCACTTTGCCGGCATCGGCATCGGAGGCAAAGGCTCGAGCGACATTGACCAGGCCGGTGCTTTGGGATCCGTGGTTGCCATCTGCGACATCGACGAGAAGCGGCTCGATGAGAAAGCAAAACGCTTCAACACGGCCGAACGCTTCTACGACTATCGCAAGATGTTCGATAAGCTTGCCAAGCAGATCGATGCCGTGACCGTGAGCACGCCTGATCACACCCACGCTCCGGCCAGCATGATGGCCATGAAGCTCGGCAAACACGTGTATTGCCAGAAGCCGCTTACGCATACTCCGTATGAAGCCCGTGTCATGCGCGAGACCGCCCGCAAGATGAAGGTCTGCACTCAGATGGGCAACCAAGGCACGGCCGAGAACGGCTTACGTCGAGCAGCGGAATTCGTTCAGGCCGGCGGCCTCGGCAAAGTGACTCAGGCCCACGTCTGGACGAATCGACCCATTTGGCCGCAGGCGCCTCAGGTCATGGCCCGGCCGAAGGGCACATTCGAAGTGCCCGAATACGTTCATTGGGACGAGTTCCTCGGCTCGGCCCCGGAGCGGCCGTACGCGCCCGGCTATCATCCGTTCAATTGGCGCGGCTGGTGGGACTTCGGCACCGGCGCTATCGGCGACATGGGCTGCCACACCGCCAACATGGCCTACATGGCGCTGAAGCTCGGCTTGCCGCACACGATCTCCGCCGAAGCCGGTGACGTGAATTCAGAGACCTGTCCTTCTTATGCTCACGTGTTGATGGAGTTTGCCGCTCGCGGCGACATGCCGGCCGTCGCCTGGCACTGGTATGAAGGCAAGAAGAATGGCAAACATGTGTTGCCTGCACCGGAACTTGTGAAAGGCCAGAAGAAGCGCGGCGACAAGGAAGCTGCAGTCTTTTTTGAAGACAACGTTTGGAAGTTCGCCAGACCTGGTCAGAAAGGCAAGGAAGTTTCGAGCGGTTCCTTCCTGGTCGGCGAAAAGGGCGTGCTCTTCTCGCCCGATGATTATGGCGCCGAGGCTTATATCGTCACCGAAGATGCAGTCGAAAGGCTTACCGGCAAGCCGGAAAAGATGCCGATCAACGGCGGCGGCGACCAGGGCATGAAAAACGAATGGGTGAAGGCCATTCGCGAAGGCAACCCCGCTATTGCTATCTCCAACTTCGATTATTCGTCGATGCTCACGGAAGCGATCCTACTCGGCAATGTGGCCATCCGCTGCGGTGAGAAAATTCACTACGACGGTGAAAAGGGCGCTGTCGACAACAGCCGGGCAGTCGAGTTCCTGAAGGGAAGCTACCGCAAAGGATTTGAACTGTAAGGCAAAATCGTTGCATGAGACTCTCGTCGAAAGCCCAGGGACCCCATCCCTGGGCTTTTTTGCTGCTTCCGGCCAAAGTCGCTATCATTTCCTTCATGAGTCGTTCTCTTTCCCAGAGCGCACCGCCATGTCGTTTCCCAGCCCATATTCTGTTCATGCTGGCTATTTAGAGAGTCACCAATCGGTGCACGAAGAAGAGGTTTTCAAGCTGGAAGACTGCGTGCACAGTTTCAACGATTCCAGACTCGCGCAAATTCGCAACGGGATGAGATTCGCGATCTTCGGCGGCAGTATCGGGCTAGCGCTGGTGCTGCTGCTCTTCGGCTTCCTGAAATTTGGCGTCGGTGCGCTATTCCTGGCTGTAGAAGCGGCGATTTTTTACTTCCTGGTGAACGGCTTCTTTTCCGGTGGCGCGCTCTTCCTGAAGTTTCGGGAAAGCGTTTATGATAGTCGCGGGATCGAGCGCCTGCAACTGGTCGTAGGCCTCTTGCTTTTCATTGCCGTCTTGTACGCCGTCGGCATGCTCTGGGTTTGGTTGGCCGTGACCCTGCTCGCCGTAGCGCTGGCCTTCGGTCTTCATTTCGCCTTCGACCGCCAGGTCGAATCTTCGCGGCAGCCGGCCCTGGATCAAGCCGAGGAATTGTTTCGGAGACTTCGGCTGCGCGGCATGGGCGAAGAGGACCTGCGCCAATTCGTCTGCAAATATGCCGGCAATCATTGGGAAGAGTTCTACGAAGCGCTCTTCGGCTACGAAGAGAAACTAAAAGCGCGCGATTGGTGGGTGCGCGGCCAGAAAGGCCAAACGCGCAAGAAATTTGCCGCTTGGCGCGAGCCGCTGATCAACTGGCTCGACGCCCGTCTCAAAGCTCGGCGCGAAGCACGCGATAAAGCAAAGCTGGCCCAGGTGGAGGAGAAGCGCCTGGAGGCCGAGGGACTGGACAAGGTCGCGGCGAAGCAAAAGGCAGAGCGCGCCGCCCAAGCGTTGGTGCAGAAAGCGGCCGAATTTCGCGAGGAAGACAAAAAGCGGATAGCTGAGCCTGCGGTGACCGAGCTAAGAAAGCCGAAGCCCATTGCCCGCGTGTTACTGCAAGAAATCGAGCGGGAGAAATCGCCGGTTGAGCGCAGCAGCCCGCTGGATATGATCACCGGGCTCAT
>DATGHS010000562.1:0-7624 GCA_035307785.1 Gemmataceae bacterium | reverse complement strand
ACAATGGCGGGAGCGGGGTCGGGATAGGCTTCGACGTTGACGTTGAGGACGGAGAAGGCGCCGACGCCAATGAGGGCGAAGGCCATGAGAATAACGACCAGCGGATTGTTCAGCGCCCAGGTGGCAAACCAGCGAACCATGCATATCTCCGACCCGCGGGGCTCGAAGACTCGCCCCGCGGCTTGTCATTTTTCATCCTTCTTCTTGTCCTTGCCTTGCTCCGATTCCTGCTCCAGCAGCTCAGCCTTGAGTTCGCCGACGCCGGTTGTGAGCACGCGGTCGCCTAATTTCAGCGGCTCCTTGGGCAGCATACCCAAGTCCTTTTCCTCTTGCGTGCGCTCGTCCTTGGCGAAGAGTTTACTGCGAACGAAAATCGACTTCTCGAAACGCGCAGTCACGTCTACGCGCCGCATGGTGAAGCGGTCGGGCCGGCCTTGCGGGTCGGTCTGCACGAAAACGATGCATTGCAGACCATCGTCTACCAGGGCATCGACAGGAATCTCGACAACGTCCTCCGGCGCGTCCAACTCGACGGTGGCGCGGATGAACTGCGTGCCGCGCAAAAGGGGCAAGCCCGTCTTCGGATTGATTGGGTTGTCAATGTGGCCCTTAATCACGGCGGTGTGCTGGTTCGGATCAATCAGATAGCTGATGTCATCGATCACGCCCTTGATGGGCGGCGAACCGACGGTCTCGATGGTCCATTGCCGCTTTTCCGTAGGCAATGCTTCGAGGGACGGCAGGTCATCTTCGGGACAATAAGCCGTGACGAAGAGCTTATCGAGTTTTGCGATTTGAAAACAGTTCGTGGTGTTATCGACAACGACTTCTTTCAGGGCCAGGTTGCGCTCGAGAATAATACCGTCATCCGGAGCGCGAATTTCCACGCGGCCCCATCGCGCGTCCTTCTCCTTGTCATGCTTGCCTTTGCGCTTCTTCACTTCTTCCGCTTCGTCGCGCACCGCCTGGATGTCTTCCTTGCTGATGCCCCAGGCTTCGAGCGTGGCCACAGTCTTGTTGATCGTGTTGATGTCGCTGCGCACCGATTTCTCGGCATTGAGGATAAAAGCTTCCGGTACTGCGTCCGAAGCCTTGGCCTTCTTCAGAATCTCTTCGTCGAGTTCCAATTGAAAGATGGCATCAATCAGGTTGTTCTTCATGTTCCCCACGTCCACGCTGAAAAAGACGCACAGCAAAGTACCCCTTTTTTTGGGGTCTTGGGGGTCTTCCTTGTAAACGCGGTCGCCGGAGCGGATTTCTCGATATTCGGTCGGCACTTTGCTGTTATCACGAACTTTGCCGAGTTCGATGCATTCGGCCGAAGAGGGCGACGGAGCGAAGCGGGCCCGAATGCGATAAAGGTGCGTGGGATCCAGCGCGGTCGAGCCCGGCATCACCAGTGCTTTACCCTTGGCGGGCTTCTTCGCCTCGACGATCATCTCGCCTTTGGCAGTGGTTATCCCCAGCGCCTTGCGCACATCTTCGGGAACGCTGAGCGTGTGCGGCTGGTCATCGACCAGCTTCACTTTCACCGGCTCGGGCTTCGGCGGTTGCGGTTGGGCGCCATTGGCCGGAGCGCCGCGCCAGTCGAGCGGAATGGCGCCCATGAAGATGGCCACGACCGTGAGAACGACGATGGCCAAAAACACGCCGCCGGCAATCTTCAGAAGCCTCTGCAACGATGCACGCATGGGGAACTCCCTGATCTTGGCTATCCATTTTGATTGGCTCCGAGCGCTGGCGGCCGGTAGCGTGGACCTAACTGGGGACGTTAACTCCGCAGGCGCGACCAAAGCCGTCTCAATCGCCTCGCCCAGGCTGCCGAGGTTGATCGGCTTGCGAACCTGAAGGAAGCCGCCTTGGCACGATGCAGGAAGTTTCGATTCGTCGAGCGGGTCATCGGTCAACCAGATGACCGGCAAGTTCGGGAAGCGCTCGCGAAGGTTGGCCGCCAAGGCAAGGCTCGACCCTTTGCGATGACCGGCATCGAGCAGAGCCAGCCGCACGGCCTTATCGTCCGCCAGCTTCAATGCCGATGCCGCATCCGGTGCATGCACGGCAATGTGGCCCAGGCGACCCAGTACTCGCGCTAGTACCTGGCCGAACGCCGTATCTTCGCCGGCAACCAGCACGGTGATAGGTTCAATGCTCATGAGCGAGTCCGGGGATTTCCGTGGAGAGAACGACGGAATTTCCGCGCGAATGGTGATAAGGCAGATGCTGTGCCAGAGAAATCAGCTGCAACGATGATTGACGTAAGTCATTGACATTATATCGCTTGTGTCGATGCTTCTGCGCCAAGCTGGCGCACAAGACCGTCTTCGCCTTGATCGTCGAACGAGCATTTTGGCAGCGCGGCGAGCAGGCGTGCCGCGTGAAGATGGTAATGCGATGCGCGAAAATTACGGTTGTTTATCGCAGCTAAATTGGCGAGCGAGCCGGCAGGTTTATCCCGCCGGGACAAGCCCGGCGGCTCGCTATCGACAGGAAAACTGAGCCGCCAAGAACCATTAGTAATTGAAATCAATTCGAAGGACGAAGCCCTGATTGCCCATCTCCGCATCCGGTGTCGGCACCAGTGTCCCGGCGCCGACAGAACTCATCCGGCCGATGCCCCACCAGTAATCGAACATGTAGCCAAGCGTGGCACGGAGCCGGCAATGTTCGGGCGGCTGCCAGGTCAGGCCGGCAAAGGCGTTGAGCGCGGGAACGGTTTGCGTATTCGCCAATAACGTGGCCCCCTGAGCGCCGCCTATGGCCTTTTCAAAGTAGCCCTGGTTGTTTCGGCCCACGATCTCAGAACCGTCGGCACTTAGCAGCAAGGCGAAGCCGGAGGAACCAAGGCGGCGTACAAGCTCCAGACCGTAATGGAAGCCAACACCCCAGTACGTGTCGGTGGTCCTTTGCTCGAAGATGCCGGTCCCGGCTGCGGCCGCCGCGAGAGGCTCGTCGGCTATCGAGTCGAAGTAAATCGTGGCCACCCGCAGGCCCGCGTGCCACTTCATGGACCAGAACTCTGTCACGCTGAACTGACGGCTGGAGTAATCCAGATCGCTGACATTGAGGAATAAATGGCTCGTGAGCTGCGCAGTTGCGTCAAGCCCGGCTGTCGTCCCCGTGCCGGAAGAGCCAAGGAAGCGGTAACCGACGCCAATTTCCCCGAAACCGGACTGCAAACGGTAACCGACGTTGATGTACGGACTGACCGTGACCGAAAACGGCGCGTATGGCAGCGTGAGTGGGACGCCGCTCAGCGGACCAACGATCGGACTAATCTGCGACGCCGCATTTAGCCCATTCGTGATTTGGGGCCAAACGAGGGCCGCGTCCACACGGCCAAACCAGCCCGGTTGCGGAAACATGGGCGGATCAAGGTTCGGATCAGGCTCGAAGTACGGCCCCGGCATCTCGACGGGAGCGTAGATCGAGGAGGCTGGCGGCAGCGGCTGGTACAGCGAGCGCGGCGCATCGGGAACGCGCGGCAGGTCGGGCAGGATCAGCGCTTCGGCCGGGGTGCTGGGCGAAGCATCCACGGGCGGCAACGCTTTCGGAGCTTGGGCCAAGCCCCTGGCGCATGCCAGCATCGCCGTTAGGATGGCGAGGACCAGAATTTGATTGGGCATCCGGCCCATCAGTTTTCTCCGCTTCGGCTACTCGGCGCTAGATTCCTTTTGCTCTTTCTTTCATTGTTTCGGCAACAATACGGGGCCAGCGGCGCCGGTCTTCGGTGCGCTCATTGGTCTGGGCGATGGCAGGAATTCCGTACCCATGGGCGGCGGCGGCATCGCCGGCGCCGGCAGCGGAATTCCTTGATGGAAATTCAGGCCTTCCAAATGCGGTGTGGCGCAATGCGAGCACGGCCACGGCGGCAGGTGATTCAAGTCGGGCAGCGGCGGCAGCGCCTCCGGCCGGGCTAACTGGAACAAATCGTCGGTCTGAAGCAGGTCCGCCACGTTGACCGCGGCCGTCCAGAATGTGCTCAGGACGCCCAGGTACGCCGTCACATCGGTCAAGAGGGCCTGCTGCGCAGTAATCAGGTCGCTGATCGGGGCGTTCACATCGACTTGCCTCCGGTCATAGACTCCCCAGTAGTATTGCACCTCGTCAGGCAAAATGTGGCGGCGGTAATACTCCAGCGCATCCAGGTTTGACTTGTAGTTCAAATACGCTGTGGTCAGGGTGCTGGTCAACGCTTCCGTCACGCGGTGTGGTTCATCGATGGCCCGGCCCAGTGCCGCTTCGGTCGCGATGATGTTGCCCTTATTGTGATCCCAGATTGGGAAGGGGACGCCGACGGCTGCGATGGGGGCCAGTTTCTTCGGCGGGACCGAGACTTCCTTCAAGATGGAGACGTTGAAATCGATGTTCGGCAGTGGAGCAATCTGAGCTGACTTCAAGTTGTAGCGCGCCTGATCGATGCCGAATTGCGCCGTGAGCACGTCGGTGTGATTCTGCAACACATAGGCCCGCACGGTATCATAATCAAAATACGGGATCATGGCATCGATTCGGCCGGCCACCTCGGTGAGGGGGACCTGGCGTAGGCCCATGGCTGCGACCAATTGCTCCCAGGCGTAGATGTAGCTCTGTATGGATTGCTGGTAGCTCAAGCGCGAAGACCAGGCTTCGGACCGAAGAGCCATCGGCTCATGAGGCGCGGCTTGGCCGGCTTCGAGTAAGTGCTCCTGAAGGCGATAGATTTCGTCGGTCAAATGGGCCAGCGCTCGGTTTACGCGCATCGTCTCTTGCGCGACCAGCAACGAGTAATAAGCAGTTCGCACTCGCGTGGCCAGGTCGCTGCGTGCCCGACGCAAGGCCAGTTCCGCCTTGCGAAGTGCCATTTCGGCTGCTGCCGATGCGATGCGAAGCTTGCCGCCGGTAACAATGGACTGGTCAATGCCGGGGCCAATCGAGCCGGCCGTGCTGCCGTCGTTCGACGCTTGAAAGTTCCAACTGACGGTTGGATTCGGGTAAGCCCGTGCAGCCAGGACATTGCCGCGAGCGGCCTCTACATCGTAAGCGGCCTGATGCAGCTCGGCACTGTTTGCCGCGGCCAGCTGCTGCAGGTCGGCCAGCGTGAGCGGTTTGCCGCCAGGCCCAGGAAGCGGCTGGGGTTCGGTGGGCAGCGCTGGTAACGCGCCGTATATCTCACGAATCGCTTTTTGCTTGGCTTCTTTGTCTTCCGGCAGCTTGCGAATGCGGCCGGCTTCGGAACCCGGAATTTCCGGTGGAATGGTCAGGTCGATCTTAGATTTAGGCTCTTCGGCGCCGGCCGGTTGAATGGCGCCCAGTGCGCTCACTTGACCGCGCACCGGTCCAAAAGCGTTTTGCATCCCTTGTTCGCCGGCCACACGCGGGCCGAACTGGCTGCCCTGCATGTAGTCGGCCGTCTCTACATCCACTTTCGGGAATGACAGCTTTTCAGGAGCAGCAAGAGACTTCTTGGCTTGCACGGTTTGCGAATTTGGTACGGAAGAGGCAGGGGAAGAGAGATCGTATGGATGATTCAGAATGGCCGAGACCGCTTCATCCGCATGTTCGCGCACATCGTACACGCAGCCGCATGGCAGCAGCAGCAAGCAGAGCAGAATAGCCCGGCGACGATGCATGAATGAACCCTGCCATCGGGATTGGTCCCTGCGGCCTAGGGTTGTATCGGTTAGGCCAGCGGAGAAATGAAAAAAATCGACAATTGAGTGGGAAAATCTAAAGTTCTGGCGAAATTGTGTTCAGAACTTGAGCATGCGGGCTACCTTCCGGCAGGCGCACTTGCAATTCACTCTTTGCTATAGGGCCTATAGCTCCTATTCGTCCTATGGACGCCAGCATGTAGGAAGCGCTATCTCTGTAAAGTCGCTTCAATGTTTATGCGCTTCCCGTCACGAATCAGATTGATCGTGATCTTGTCGCCGACCAGATAGTTGCCGCGCATGTATTTCAGGAATGCAAACATGTCCATCTCCAGCGTCTTGTTATCCACGCCGAGGATGATGTCGCCGCCCTGAATGCCAGCCTCGCGCGCTTGCTTGCTGAGCGTGGCCTTTTGCCGGAACGCGAGGTGCTTGGGCGCCAGGCCCAGCGATTTTTTTTCCTCCACGGTTAGGTCCATGCCATACATGCCGCCGCTGGAGAGCAGATGCTGGGCCGACGTTCGCCAGGCGAGATCGCTGCGGCGCCAGCCTTCCGGTAGCGCCACCTTGCCCTGCATCGTTTCATCGCCGCGCTGCCACGAGATTTCAATGCTCGCCGTCTTTGGGGCGATGTCGAGCGCGTACTGGGCGTCGCCGAAGGAGTGAATCGGCACGCCGTTCAGCCGGCGCAACTTGTCGCCCGGTTTTAAACCCGCATTGGCGGCAGCCGTGTCGTCGAACACCGTCTCCACGATGTTGCCGCGATTGACTTCAAGTCGCAGGCCAATGTTTTCCGGCAACGGGTAGCGCCATACCAGCTCGCGCTCCCATTTGCCCGATTTGCGGATATCGTTTTCCAGCGCGGTTTTCACCTGGTGGCAGTGCATGCAGCCGCGGCCGAACATCGGCGGGTTCGCGAGGTTATGCAGGTACTTGGGCCTGGCCTGTGATTTGGGCGCGAATGACTTGTCTTTTTGCGCGTGCATTTGCAGCACGGAATTCATGGTGTACGCCAGGCCTTCGAGCGATTGGCGATTGTCGGCATCCTTGGCATCGCGACCGCCATAGCGGGCGTAAACGTTTTCCTTGGCGTCGATGAAGAACACCATAAACGTGAGGTCGTAGTCGAAGTCAAACAAATTCAAATCCAAATCATCGACGCGCGGCAAGCGCACTCGAATGAATTTGTCGGCCACCTCTTTAATCTTCTCGAGACGGACAACCTGCCCGTCAAAATCACGACAGTCCGTTCAAGGGACACAGCGGACCACGACCATGATTGGCTTGCCGGTCTTTTCCGCCTGTGCCTTGCCCTGGGACAGGCTGGGTAGCCAGCCGTATTGCCCCGCATTGGGAATGCCCTCGCGCCGGTCACGGAACTGCGCCGGTGCGGGGCTGTTGGCGAGAATGACGATGGCGAGAGGAAGGAGAGTGGAAATGATGGTTTTCATCAAGAGTCCCTGGTCTCTCGGGTAATCGAAAACCGAACCGCCAAGATTGTTATACCAGACGAGCGCGGGCAAACGCTTGTTTTCATCAACATTTAATCATTGGTTCTTCATAACGTAGAACGGAATTCATACCGTTCGCGCATTCGAACGGAGTGAATTCCGTTCTACATCCTTTGACGTGTTGCTGGTTCGCTTTGTTCCCAAGGCAGCCAGTCGTTGACCGAGCATGAACCGCAAATATCGGCAAGACCCCCTCACAGCGCCACAATTCGTTCGGCAAACTGCGCCAGTTCCTTCACATAGGCAGCCATCCACGCAGCGTTGGGCTTCACCGAGTCGCGGTATTGGACCAGGACCGAAACGGCATCGGCGACCGAATACGGCTCGCGGATGCGTTGTTCGCGGCGACGGTATTGTTCGAGCGCTGCCAGGGCGGTTACGGCTGCCCCCAGAGCCGGCCCCTCACTGGAGACCAAGCGTTCGAGCGGGCGATTCAAGACGGACGCTAAGATTTCGCACATGAGGTCGCTGCGTGCGATGCCG
>DATGHS010000561.1:0-6767 GCA_035307785.1 Gemmataceae bacterium | reverse complement strand
AACGGCGATGGATGCGGCCGAATGCATCGGCTGCGGTGCCTGCGTCGCCGCTTGCAAGAACGCCTCGGCCGTGCTGTTCCTATCCGCCAAAGTCGCGCACCTGGCGCATCTGCCGCAAGGCCGGCCGGAACGCTATCGACGAGTGCTGAAAATGATCGAGCAGCACGACAAGGAAGGCTTCGGCAGTTGCACGAATCAATACGAATGCGAGGCAGTCTGCCCGAAAGAGATTAGCGTGATGTTCATCGCGCAAATGAATCGTGAGTACTTCAAAGCGAGCCTGAAGGGGGCTTAAGATTATCCTGCGATGCCACGTAGAACGGAATTTATTCCGTTCTACGCTTGTCTCGAACGGAATAAATTCCGTTCTACGCTCATTGAAGGCGCCGAATAATCAAAACCCGTGTCGCGTTTCCTCGACCAGCGTATCTACCACGGCTTTGTAATCATTCGTCTTGGCGAAAGTCTCGATCTGACGGTCGGCGCTCGAGCCCTCGTCCAGAATGCGATACGCATACTCCACTTCCGCCCGTGTGCCCAGGTCATCGATCACATCCCGTAGGAACCAGTCGATCAACTCGTGAATCAGTTCCCGCACCGGCACTTCTTTCTGCTTGCCCAGGTCGAGCAGTTTGCCGTCGAGCCCGTAGCGCACGGCCCGCCATTTGTTTTCTTCGATGAGTTCCGTCGGGTAGACGCGGAACGTGATATTGTCCCGTCGCATACGCCAGAGCTTGGCAATGAGTGCCTGGAAAATCGCGGCAATGCACACCGCCTCGTCCACCCGCGTGCACACGTCGCAGATGCGGAATTCCAGCGTGGGGAACTTCCAGTTGGGCCGCACATCCCACCAGAGCTTGGTGCCGTCGGGAATGCAGTTCGTCTTCACCAGCGTTTCGACCATCTGGCTCAATTCGGCCCAGGAACCGAAGCGCGGCGGAATGCCGGAGCGCGGGAAGTGACGGAAAATGATGCTACGGTATGATTTCAAGCCGGTATTGCGGCCCATCCAGAACGGCGAACTGGAAGCCAGACAGAGGACGTGCGGGGCGAAGTAGCGGGCCACGTTCATGGCATCGATCAAGAATTCGCGGTCTTCGATGCCGATGTGCACGTGGGTGCCGAAGATGAGCAGTTGCTGAGCCAAATCCTGCATGTCCTGCTTCACGCCGAGGTAGCGCTCAAACGGCGTTATCTCTTGCTCGATCCAGGAAGAAAATGGATGCGTGCCGGCTGCGGCAATGGCGAGATTGGCTTTAGCGGCCAGCTCGAGGACATGGGTGCGCAACCGCACCAGTTCCGCTCGCGCCTCCGCCGGGTTCTTGCAAACCTCCGTGCCGACTTCGATCATCGATTGGTGCATCTCAGCCTTCACTTGCTCGCGTAAGGTGAGTTTGCCGTCTTCAAGAATCTGCGTGATATAGGAACGCAGTTCGCGCGTTTGCGGATCGATGATCTGATATTCTTCTTCGATGCCGATAGTCAGCGACGGGGGCTTCATAGTCATCTCTCTTCGACTACAAACGTCGGCGCCGTCGAGCCGCCGCCGGCGGTTACGTTAACCAGCGCCTCAGTGGAAATCCGCGTCAAGCAGCCGCTCATGTACGAGCCGAAGCACACGTACGGATTCGTATCCAGCACGCGTTCGATCAAGCGCAACTTGCCACCCTCATAACCGGGATAGACCTCCCGTGGCAAGTTCACTTTTTCTTGCACCACGAACGGCTCGGTCAACGCTGCCAGCACCGCCTTTTCCCAAGCAGAATCATCGACTGTCCAGCCCAAGACGATGCCTTTGCCCCCGTATTCGTCGTTTGGTTTCAAAACCAAGCTGTCGCGATTGTCAAGGACGAAGGGGACCAAATCAATCGGCTCGCCACGGTACCAAGTTCGCCGTTCTTCCAGGCGACGCGTCCAGGGGATATAGCGCGCGATTGCTTCACGCTGTTCCGGAGAAAATAGCTTGTCATTGCGCTCGTCCGTAAGCGCCGCGAGGCTCGCTTTCTTGTACAGGATCTTGCAACCGAACGAATTCACCATGCAAACAGCTTGGTCGCGTAGCGCCTGAATGAGCGGCTGTTCAAACCCGCCGCGATTCAGCAATTCGCTGATGAGCACGCGCTTGTAAATCAGCGTGATGTGATAGTCGCCAGCCCACAGCTTCCCATCGCGATACTCCAGCTCGCGCGGATCGATAATGCGGCATCCCAGGCCATGCGAATGGAAATAATCTTCGAAGAGCCGGAATTCGCTATACGTCGGCACTTCTCTCCAATCCAGAATGGCGATGCGCGGCGGCGCCGATGAATTGCTGGCCCATTGGCAATATGAGTCCAGAAGCGCATGCAACACGCCGGGCCGGGCCGGCAATGGCCGCAGATCATAGCGGCGCTGGAACTCCTGCATGAGCGGCAAACCGTAAAAGATGTGGGTAAGCGCGTCCTGATATGCCGCTCCAGCTGGGGTTTCTGTGTTGTATTCGGTGAATTTGAGTTCTTGTTCCGAGACGAAAAACGAATCAAGCCGGGCTGTTGGATATGAGCATCCCTTGTAGCCGGGATGAATCTGAAGGAGCGCTTCCTCGGCATCGGTGAGCATGAATTGCCGGCGAAACATGGCATCCACTTTCGCCGCCTGGTAGATGCGGTCGAATGCCTTACCGAGTTCCTTCACCGCCGTTTGGAGCACGCGAAACTGCAAATTCGAGAGGAAGCGGGGCCGCAGCACAGTACAAATCGGGCGCTCGCCGAAGTAGAATTGCCGCTGCCGTGTCTGCTGGTCCAGGTGTGCCTGCGAATCGGTCGCCAGACGGTCTGTGAGCAGATCGTGGTAGTGCGCGATGGCATCGGCCAGCATGAAAGCATTCCTCAAAACCGCTCCGACCATCTCATCTCTTCGCGCTGCGGCTGTGGCTCCAGCGCCATCTTGATCGCCATGTCGGCCATGTGCTTCACGGCCCACTCGAAATAATGCGGCGTGAGCGAGTTGATGTCCATGTCCGGGGCCGGGTTCATGAAGTCGATGGCATATGGCACGCCGTCGCGGATGGCCCATTCCACCGAGTTCATGTCATAACCGAGTGCTTGCACCAGCTTCCGCGAGTCGCCGACGATCCGTTGGCCCAATTCCTTGCCCAGGTGATCGTGGTCCACATGATACTTCCGCTCGTTCGGGTCATAGCGGATCGGCAGCACGTCGTTCCGGCCAATGCACAGGCAGCGCACGTAGTGATCCCACTTGATAAACTCCTGCACGACCATCGTGAGCAGGCCCGACGAGTTGTAATGATGAATGATCTCGGCGATGGAATGGCACTTAAACACCCCGCGCCAGCCGCCGCCATGCGCGTCTTTCAAGATACACGGCAGGCCGACATAGTCGGCAATCGCCTGCCAGTCGAGCGGGTAGATGAGGTTGCGCAGGCTCTCGGTCGGCACAATGCCGGGAACGTAATCCTTGTTCGGCAGCACTAGCGTCTTGGGATGGGCCACGCCGAGCTTCGCGGCCAAGGTCGCTTCGAAGAATTTATCGTCAGCCGTCCACATGAACGGGTTATTCACGACCGTGGCGCCCTGTAGCACCGCATGTTTCAGGAACGTCCGGTAATACGGCACCTCGTGCGATATCCGATCGATGAGCACGGCATAGTCGCACGGCTCGTTCATGCGTGTGCCGCCGAGTTTCAAGAACTCCGCCACGACGCCGGCATTGCGGCCATTGACTTCGTCGATGAATGCCGGCGGAAAGGACCATTCGCGGCCGACGATGAGCCCGATTTTCTTCATGAAAACTCCAGTCCTCCCCCCCCTTTTTTTGGGGACCGCCGTCTTCGCCCTCCCCCCTTGTGGGGGAGGATTGGGGTGGGGGGTGTTGGACCATCTCACCCCCACCCTAACCCTCCCCCATCAAGGGGGAGGGATAAAGATCATTTTTGCGCCGACGGCAACTCGACAATCCGGATGTTGCGGAAATCCAAGTTCGTGGTGGGGTCGTGGCCTTGCAGGCTGATCGCGCCTTTGCCGGTCTTGCTGCCGTTGCGGGCGTTGTCATTCGGCGGCCGGGTGTCGGTGAAATCGGTCACCTGGTAGCCGTTCACCCATGTTGCAAGGTGATTGCCGTGCGCCGCAATGGTCATGGTGAACCATTCGTGATCGCTGGAAACTACCTTGCGCGCGGCTTGTCGGCGGTAGATGGCGCCGGTGCCGAAATCGACAGGCTTGGTGCGGTCATCGTCTTTCCACTCGTTGCGAATCTGCGCTTCGTAGCCTTGCTGATATTGCCCAGGAATGCAGCGAAAGAAGATGCCACTGTTGCAATGCGGCCCATTGCTGATGCACTCGGCCGAGAGAATGAAGTCGGCCCATTGATCTTCAGTTTGCAAATCGCCGGGGCCGTCTTCGAGGTGAATCCAGCCGTGCTTGGTGACCGACCACTTCGATTTCTTGCCGGGGAACTCTTTCCAGCCGGTAAGGTCTTTGCCGTTGAAGATGGGCTTGTAGCCGAGAGGACGGAGCTTGAGCTCCGATATTTCAACTCGGCCGCCCGCTGGGATCTCAAAAACGATAGGATCTCGTTTAAGGTCGTTGTTGAGGTGCTCGGACTTGTAATGAACCTCTATTGCCCCACGAGTTTCCTTCGTCGTTGTCAACTTGTCGGCCGGACCGTCCAATATGCGCACAGTTGGGGTGCGGTTACCGCTAGACGGGTTCGCATACTTGTACAAGAATTCGAACTTGGCATTTGAAAATTCCGTCGTCGTCTTCGCGGTCGTTGCCTTCTCCCCGCCAAGAATTAAAGCACCCTTCTCCACCTTCGCCTCACCGTCAATCTTCCAGCCGAATGTGGTCTCGCCATCGAAGAGCGAAATCCAGCCGTCGGCGATTTCCTTCGGCGTGAGTTGATTTGGCTTCGCGGGTTCCTCGGCTGAGACCAGCCCAGATGCCAACAAGACTAGGACAGCAGGCCACCATTTCATGGGATTACCCTCGATTGGGCTGGGGAAGTTGAGAATTGTTGTATGCAGCAGAGCAGGCGTTAGCAGACCCCGCACGCTCGCAGACTCGCGTGCGGGCTTGGGGAGAGTCCTGCAAGCCCGCGGCCGAGTCGTCGAGGCTGCGAAGGTTTCGCGTGCGGGCTTGGGGAGAACTCTACAAGCCCGCAGCCGAGTCTTCCAGGCCGCGGGGGCTTCGCGTGCGGGCTTGAGTAGAGTCCTGTAAGCCCGCAGCCGAGTCTTCGAGGCTGCGGGGTTTCCGTATCATTCCCTCATGCCGATTCGCTCGATCATGCGCAGTTTCGCGCACCGGAACTTTCGCCTCTTCTTCATCGGGCAAGGGATCTCCCTCGTCGGCACGCTGATGCAGAACACCGCCTTGCCGTGGCTGGTGCTCGAGCGCACGCACTCGAAGGAGTGGCTTGGTTGGGTGGCGTTTGTCGGTCAATTTCCGTCGGTTTTTGCGGCGCCGCTCGCCGGAGTCGCGGCCGACTATTTCCGCAAGCGCAATCTCTTGCTCATCACCCAGGCTCTCGCCATGGGCCAGGCGTTTGTGCTGGCCGTGCTTACGCTGACGAATCAAATTCAGATGTGGCAAATTCTGGTTCTCAACAGCATCCTGGCCATCGTGAATGGGTTCGACCTCACGACCCGACAATCGTTTCTATATGAGATGGTGGACGACAAAGAGGATCTCGGCAATGCCATCGCGCTCAACTCGTCGGTCTTCAACACCGCCCGGCTCATCGGCCCCGCCATTGCCGGGCTTATTATTGCCGCATTTGGCGAAGGCGAATGTTTTCTCCTCAATGCCTTTAGCTTCCTGACGGTTCTAATCGCGCTTTGGGCGATGCGCGTCCCGGTGCAGCGGTTGTCAAAGGGCAACGGGCGGGTGTGGAGGCAATTGCGCGAAGGGGTGGAATTCGCGCTGGCCTCGTTTCCCATTCGCTCGCTATTTCTGCTTGTCGCACTGATCAGCTTCTTCGGCGTGCCATACATCGTGCTGATTCCTGTCTATGTTCAAGACGCGCTCCAAGCCGACGTGCGCTGGAATGGCTGGCTGCTCTCGGCCGGCGGGCTCGGAGCGCTGACTGCGGGCTTACTCTTGGCATCGCGGCACAGTATCCGGGGTATCGTACGCGGCTTGCCCTTCGCTCCTGTGCTCACCGGCCTGGCGTTTCTGGGGCTTTCGCTGGTTTCCGAGCGAGCTTTGGCGATACCGCTCGTTTACCTCACCGGCTTCTCGATCGTCGCGCTGCTGACCTCGTGCAACACCACGATCCAAACGCTGGTCGACGACGATAAGCGCGGCCGGGTGATTGGACTCTATGCCGTGTTGCTGCTCGGTCTTGCGCCGTTGGGGAATTTGGTCGCCTGTCAGTTCGCTGCCTGGTTCGGCATCCAGCGCACTTTGCAGACGGGCGGAGTGGTGTGCCTTTTAGGAGGCGCGGCTTTCCTGGTGTTGCTGGCGCAGCCACTGGTTCAGCATATTCAGGAACATTTCGGGCCTCGAAAAGCTGGCAAAAATGGCGCAGAAACGTTGAATGCTGAAACGGCGCTGACCGTCGATACTCCGGCGGCCGAATAAAGTCCGAACTCGCGGCCTGGGAAAGCCGTAACGGTCGTAACGACTATTCTTCCCCTTCCGGTTGAAATTGGTACACTGTTTTGCTTGATTTTAGGGTACGAGTTGGTTTATCCTGGGAGGGCGAGAATTCGAACCTTTGAAAATCGAGGCGGTCCACCATGAGCCGAATAACCATTCCAACGTCTGGTG
>DATGHS010000560.1:0-17403 GCA_035307785.1 Gemmataceae bacterium | reverse complement strand
TGTTGAGCGGGCCTTCGCGCGCACCGGCCGCTTCCTTGGGGGCGGGGGCAGAAAGCATCCACACTGCGTCGGCCAATCTTCATGGTCGTATTCCTGGTGAGTCATCACCCGTAAAACGTAAACCTTGTGACTGAGGTAGAGCACTCGGGCGATCAAACGGAATTTGTTGCCGCCGATGTTGAAGACCGTGCAGTTCCCCACCAGGTCTGCGGACGGAAACATGCCACGAAGGTCGGCAAAAGATTGCCAATCAGCGGCCGACGTGACCGTGTACCAGCCCCGCAGCGGTGCTTCCGCTCGCGGGTGAATGGCCCAAAACGCTCGTAGGCGCTTGAGTGACACTACCCACATTGCCGCCCTCCGCTCTCGCGATGAGTATTGTGTTCGATATTTGCGAACAAGTCAAGCCCCGGTGCCGGCCACGAACTCCCCGCCGGCCACGCCCCGCACGAAGCCGGTGCCCAAGACGAGCAGGGAGCGGCGGCGCAGTATCTGGTGCTGATTACATGCAAGAGCGCGAAGCACCAGGAGCAAGTGCTAGCCGAATGCCAAAAACGCGGCTCGAAATGCAAGCCGCTGATGGGGTGATAAGCGTAAAATCAATTTGACTGTTTGAAATAGAGCGGGTGCCGAGCCCGCCGTTCTCAACTGGAAATAGCAATGTCTACCGATCCCGTCATCTTCATCGATGCAAATCAATACTTGCTGCTCTACGGCATGGTGGAAGGCAAGAAGTTGCTTGACGCATTGGAGGAGCAGAAGGAGCATGTGTTCGTTTCGCGACAGATCGTTCATGAGGTAGAGCGGAACAAGCTCAACGCTGCGAAGTTATTCTTTGTTGAGCAATTTAAGAGGTTCGCCACTACCCAGTTTGGCATGCCTGACCATCTTTTCGGCATGAGCGAAGAACAGCGAGCTGAAATCACCCAGCAGATCAAGACCTTAGCCGACCATGCAGCAAATACCAAAAGTCAACTTGTCCGGATCGCAGGTGAAACCCTACTCCAAATTTCGAGGTCCGAGGATGAAGTGTCACGGAGATTAAAAAAGCTATATGATCAAGCAATAATCGCTAATGAAAAGGAAATGGAGCGTGCAAGAGACAGGAAAGAGCGTGGAAATCCTCCAGGTTACTCGAAGAATCCGCTGGGAGACCAACTGAGTTGGGAACAGTTTTTGTCGCGATGCAAAGGAATTAAGGGGGCCTGGATTATCACAAATGACGGGGACTTCGTCACCAAATATGACGGGGCCGTTCTGCTCAATCCGCTGTTGTGTCGCGAGCTGTCACAGGTGATGAGTGCCGAACCACAGATTCATTGCTTCGACAATTTGGCGGATGGCATTCGGCATTTTGGCCAGAACTCTGGCGTGAAGGCGGAGAAACTGCCTACCGAAAAGGAAGTAGAGCAAATCAAAAAAGAACAGGAATCGCTTCCAAGTTTATCGCCCAGCCGTTCGGGGCTGACTTTGTCGCAAGTTATTCAAGCACAGGAGAACATGCGAACTCTTTGGCCGCAGATAGCGCCCGGGCTCGCAGAGTATATGTCTCGAACGCAGACCGCCTTGCAAATCTTGTCTGCATCCCTCGCACCAGCACTTATGGGAATTAATTTACCGCTGCTGGAATCCATACCGGCCATCAAGCCACTTGCCAGCGATCTTCCCGGGAAGGCGCTGCACCTTGATAACCCGCTGCAGGCCGCTTTACCACCAAAAAGCGATCCTGCAAGTCTCAAGTAACCAAGTCGGTTCTTCCAAAACCGAAATTGCATGCTCTTGGCTCAATTCTTCCCATGTGCATCTCTGTCGAATCACGTCTGAACGTCACTCCCATGGTCTTGCAAGCCGCAAGCTTGTTGGACCTCGAAGTCGGTAGCTGATCGCGTTTCAAGCAGTATTCAGAGCCGGGAGCGCAAGCCACCGGACTCGGTGACGCCGCCGCATCCGGTCGCTCGCGCTCCCGGCTCAGAAAGCGCTCCCAAGTATCACGCCGGCAGGCGATGTTCGCCTGGTGGCGGTGGCATAGGTGTCCCGTGCAATTTCAGGAACTCGTGATGCCGGTGGCGGTGGTGATACGCCAGGCCCACGAAGGCGATGCCGACGCCGATGCATGCCGCCGCGATCAGCACGACGAGCGCGACCAATAAAGCTGCATCAAGCTCTCGCAAATGCACCCATTGTGCTTTGCCGGTTTCCGCATTGTGGTACGGATATGTCTGATAGCGGGTGCCAATGCCAATGGCCGCCAGGCCCAAACCAATAAGCGCCCCGGCTGTAATGATGGCGCCACAAAGTGCTCGCATGATATTCCTCCCGCGAAATGATTGATTCCGGTAAAGTTTGTAGTGACCCGCTTTAGCGGGTCCTTTTGACCGCCTAGAGGCGGTCACTACGAACCAGTCGCTGTTTACTGTCCACCATAGCGCAGGCAGCCTCCACACAGCAAGAACATGATTCCCAGGATAATAAACAGCGTACTACAGCCGCAGCTGGGCCAGACGCCAAAGTGGCCGCCGGGCCCGAGGCCCATGGGCCCGGGGCCGCCGAAGCCACCCAGGCCGCCGAAGCCCCCGAAGCCGCCGCCGCCCGAGGATGATCCGAAGAAGCCACCGCTGCCTAGTTCGCCGCCGTCGTCGCTCATGGGAAAGTCTCCTGTTGTAATTAAAGTGGGGGCCGAGCTTTGATGCCGCGCCCGTCACTTGTCTTTCCCCTCCCCCTTGAATGGGGGAGGGTTAGGGTGGGGGTGAGAGAGTCTTCCACCCCCCCACCCCAACCCTCCCCCACAAGGGGGGAGGGCGATCACGTTAACTCCGCGGGGCCGGGGCGATGCGCCCTTCGTCGAACGCGCGCTTGGCGGCCTTCGCTTTCGGCAGCCATGCCTCAATGTCCCGAATGCGGTGTTCGTCGCTGGGATGATCGGAAAGAATCTCCGGCGGCGCACGGCCGCTGCTGAGCCGCTCCATGCGTTGCCAAAAGCGGACCGCTTCATCGGGATCGTAACCGGCGAAGGTCATCAGGAATAAGCCGATATGGTCCGCCTCGGATTCCTGGGCGCGATCGAAAGCCTTGTCCCAAATGCCTCCCGAGCCGCCGTTCATTTGGTCGTGGGCGATGCGCTCGCTACTGTGATGGGCCAGCGCATGACCAATCTCGTGGGCAAGCACCGTGGCCAGCTGATCGTCGTCTTGGATAATTCGAAGAATGCCAGTGTAAACGAAGATTTTGCCGCCCGGCAGGCAGAACGCGTTGACCACGTTCTTATTCAAAACGTGCACGTCCCACTCGAACTTGTAGCCTTTACGCAGGTTCATTTCGCGTTGCAGCGGCTCGATTTCGGCAGCCCGGATAATGCGTTCGGCCACACGGCGAACGCGCTGCACCTCGGGGCTATTGTCGGGCAGCGGCCGGCCGTATTTGTCTGGGTTGGTAAGAATTTGTTTTTGCGCTTGCCGGCCGAGCTGCAGTTCCTGGCCCGGACTAAGGCCTAGGGTTTGGGCGCGATGGCCCGGCCCTTCGCCCTGACCGGGCTCGCCGCCGGAACACGCCAGCGCGGCGCCGAACGCGGCGCAAAGCAGCACGGCTGAGCACCAAGGTCGCAGGCGGAAGCGGAAAAGAAACGGCCCGGCCATCGGCACAGCCCTCAGCGGGGAATGCGATCAACCTGGAAACCGCTGCAGAGACCAGAGGTCAGAGATCCGAGCTCAGAAGTCAGCCTGATTTTTTCTGACTTCTGACCTCTGACCTCTGTTTGTTCGGCGGGCCTCGCATCCTTTACCCGGCCTCATGTCTCGCCAAGAAAAAAGCCGACGTGGTGGAACACCCGCAGGCATTGGACCACGTCGGCTTAATCGTTAAGGGACGCCCGGCTTCTGCCGGGTTTACATTCAAACGGTCGGGCAACGTTTCCTACTACGTCGCCGATGCTTTTGATTTACCGCTGACGGAACAGAGAGTCAAGTGGATGTCATTGGAAGCACTCACTCGGTGCGACGCTTGATAACGATGCTTTTGATCTGCTGGAGTTGTTCGTTCGACACGTCTTTCGGCTGATTTTACGGACCGTCCTTGGCCTGGTCCTTGAGAACTGGACGAATTCGCGGGCCGGCAAATAAGGAATCAGATTATGACGTTCATGGCCTGTCAATGGACTTGGCCTCATTTCCTCGCCGCAGATCGCCTTGCGTACAGGTAAATGTCACGCGCAATTCGTCGGATCGATACGCTTCGGGAATGATCAATCCGTGTGGAATCTTGATCACCAGATTGGCACGCTCGTCTTTGTTTCCCAGCGCCGTAAATTTCACGTCGCGGCCGACGAAATCGCGCAACGATTGCCCCTTGCCCGGAACAATGTCTTCGTCAATCTTGACGACAAGCGTCATGGTCTTGCCTTTGTAGGCCGCGGCATGACCGACCAGGTCGGCGATACTGACTATGGCTCCGTTGTGACGGTGTGTCTCAATTGTCGGCGCTGATCGGGAACAGCCGCATACCAGCGTCGATCCCAGAAGACAGCCGATGGCCGCCGTCCGACTCAACTTCATGGGTGTTTCCTTCGCGACGCCAATTCTAAAAATCCGCCATGGAGAATGATTCTTGTCCAGCGCGTGTGGCGAGGGCCATCCAGACACTGATGTCAATGCCATTGGGGATGAAGTGGACCGAACCGTCTCCGAATAGAAAGGGCACGCCAAGACGGTGTGGGCTCATGGTGGAATCGGCATCCAACACACCGGGCGTATTAGGACCCGTGGGCCCGGCGTGGCACATGACAAGCGTGACCTCCGCCCCGTAGTTGCCGGGCGCCAACAAAAATGGATTAACCGCCCCCGTCGGGCCGCCAACCCACGTTGAATACGAGAGTCGTTGCGTGCGATCGCCGACAAAGAGCGTATTGCTCAGGCCGTCCGAGATGTCCTCGGCGCGGAACCCCTTGGTGGCTCGAATGAACGCCCCCGTGTGTGGCGGCGTCGTGAAGTCATCGACTCCGTCATTGCCGTTGCAGGCAACGTAGCTGCCCGTGGCCATCGTCCAGCTATTGGCGCCGCCATCCGTGATCACAAAAGTCTGTGCAGCAAGGTCGGACGGGCACCAGAAGATCTTTAACCAGGTGGCGCCGACCCCTGCATTTGCAGGATCGCCGACATCGAGATTAAAGTGGATCTGACGGTACAGGTTGTCTTGTTCCAGGAACGGCAACAGAAACGCGCCCCAACCCCAGCCCGGACCGTTATCGAGCTCCGGCCAGGGCGTTGCATCGCAGTAGCCCACGGGAAAGGCGCCCTTGGTATCGTGATGCTGGTGCATCGCCAGCCCAATTTGCTTGAGATTGTTCTTGCAGCTTGTCAGGGCGGCGGCTTCGCGAACCTTCTGCACCGCCGGCAGCAGAAGGCCCATGAGAATTGCGATGATGGCAATAACCACGAGGAGTTCGATCAGGGTAAAGGCACGTCGAGCGCGCATGACGGAGGCTCCGCAAGCGGGACGGAGAGGTGGTCTTATACGATGTTACTTTGATCTCACAGAAATTCAAGCAAGCTGCCTACAGGCAAGCGGGGCCAGTAATGGCCTTGGTGATTCTGCACCGGGGCCATTACTGGCCCCCGCTCGCCCGAACTTGTTTAGGAGTAAAACGCGGCACTGGCCGTAAGCCTGGACAAGCCGATTGCCATCGAAGCGGGCAGCCGGTTTGCCGTCCGGGAAGGCGGCAAGACCGTTGGCTCGGGCGTAGTCACCGAAGTTGCCATGTAACGACTGGCGCAAGCCAGAGTAATCGGGAGCCTGGTTGCGATACGCGGCCGGGCTCTTTTTTTTGGCTCTGCGTCAACGTGTGCCGAAAATCGCTGTAACGAAAACGCACCATTCACGCTGAGCTAGTAGGTGCTGTGGAATCAAAATCCTCAGCAAGGTATCAAACGACTTAACCCATTTATGGAAGGAAGCAGGTGCCAGATGTTCTTGAGCGTTTTTTCCCGGCGGAATGGTTCCAAGTGCTGTCGCAAATCCTCGTCTTGCTGCCGGCAGCCCCGATTGGGCGTCGAAGTGCTCGAAGGGCGAGCGCTGCCCTCGGTGGTAGGCGCTTCGGCGTTCCAGCTTGCAAACGTTTCCGCCGTGGTTTCGGAAATGCCTCAATATGTGCCGAATTTGCAAGGGGTTTCGTTTTACCTGACATCGAGCAACGGAAAGCCGGCCCATACGTTCGTGATTCAATCAGAATGCTGGCACGCTGACGGATCGGCCGGCTTCACGGGCACTTGGGCCGGCGAGGGCGGCACCGTCCACCAGGTGACCGGCACTCTGGCTTTCGACGCGCAGGGCAATATTTCGATTCACTTCAGTTGGACGAACGGCCAGGGCAGCACGAATAGCTTGCAAGGCACGATTACGCGCGTCCATAGCCCGTATGGCGACATCGCTGCGTTTCCGCAAGTCTGGCATCTCGAAGGCGATGTGACTTCGCCCACCGGTGGCGGCCCCGGCCACGTGTCCGGCAACGGCTCCGCGCCGCTTCTGGCTTACGCCATGCCCTAGCCTTCACTCGCGCTGAAGCCGGTTCGCCATCCGCGAAAACCAATTACTGCTACTACCAAGCCAAAGGCCCTATGCGACCCGCCGGTCGAATAGGGCCTATTCGCTTCATGGCAGCGATCTTTGTATAATACCCCGGCCACAACAATTCTCGTGTTCCGGTCCTGGAACGGTCCAGAATTCCTCCCGCAAGAAGGCGAATCTCCTGGGAGGTTTCCATGCGCGCCCGCGCTCTTTTGCGTACCGCGAGTTTCGTTGGATTCAGTCTCGCGATGGCCGCGGTGGCTTGCCGTCGTGCCGCGAATCAACCCCAAGCGCTGCCGGCCGTGCGCGTTAACGTGAGCGTCCCCGTTCAGGAAAACATCACCGACTATGCCGAATTCACGGCCCAAACGGCAGCCGTGGACAGTGTGGAAGTGCGCGCCCGCGTCTCGGGCTATTTGGAGAAGGTGAACTTCCCGGAAGGTGCGCTGGTGAAGAAAGACGACGTGTTGTACGTAATCGACCGGCGCACCTACGAGGCGCAATTCAAGCAGGCGAAGGCCAAGGTCGCGCTGGACGAAGCCAATTTGCAGCTGGCCGAATCGAATCTCAGCCGAATTGAGGCAGTGGCCAAGAAGGGCGCGAGTACAGCCCAGGAAGTCGAGCAGGCACGCGCGTCGCGGTCGGTCTCGCTGGCTCAGGTCGAGGCGGACAAGGCTGACATGGAGTATCAGCGGCTCAATCTTGATTTCTGCGAAGTGAAGGCGCCGATTAACGGCCGCATCGGCCGTACCCTCGTGACTCTCGGCAACCTAGTCCTCGCCGGCGGCAGCGCCGGAAGCACCAATACCAATGGCACGGGTGCAAACACCGGCGCGAACGGCAACCAAAGCGGCGGCAGCGGCACCCTGCTTACGACCATCGTTTCAGTCGACCCCATTTATGCCTATTTCGACGTGGATGAAGCAACCGTGCTCCGTGTTAGGCGGATGATTCGCGAAGGGAAGGCGAAATCGGCGCGCGACGCAAAAGTTTACGCGGATCTAGGGCTGACCAACGAACCCAACTTCCCACATCGCGGCCGGATCGACTTCATTAACAATCAGATCAATCCGAGAACCGGCACGCTGAACATTCGGGCGGTGTTTCCCAACAAGGATGAAGTGCTGCTGCCGGGGCTGTTCGCCCGCGTGCGCGTGCCCATCGGCGAGCCGCACCAGGCATTCCTGATCAACGACCGGGCCATCGACACCGATCAGGCGCAAAAGATCGTGTACGTGGTCGGGCCCGACAACAAGGTCTCGACGCGGCCAATTCGCCCCGGGGCGAAATATGCCAATTTGCGCGTGATTGATGAAGGGCTTCAGCCGGGCGACCGCATCGTGGTTGACGGCCTGCAATTCGTGCGACCCGGAATCACAGTTGAGCCGAATCTGATCCCAATGCCCCGCGAGCCACCGGACGACAACGCACAAACGCTCTCAATGCCCAGGGAAACGACGGGCCAGCAAGGCAAGAAGTAGCAACTCGGTTGCCCGTAGAACGGAATTTATTCCGTTCACGAAACGACGAACGGAATTTACTCCGTTCTACGAGCGAGGCGTCTGCCCTTCTGCAACTCGGTTGCCCGTAGAACGGAATTCATTCCGTTCACGAAACGACGAACGGAATGAATTCCGTTCTACGAGCGAGGCGTCTGCCCTTCTGAGGATCACCATGCTGGCACGCATCTTTATCGACCGGCCGGTATTGGCGTGGGTCATTTCCATCATCATCTTCCTTCTCGGCATCCTTGCGGCCGCGCTACTGCCGATCGCGCAGTATCCGCAAATCACGCCGCCCACGATTACCGTCTCGTGCCAGTATCCGGGCGCCAATGCGGAAGTGGTAGCCACCACCGTAGCTGCCCCTATCGAGCAACAGGTCAACGGCGTGGAAGGCATGCTCTACATGTCGTCGCAAAGCAACAACGACGGCTCGTACGCGCTGACGATCACCTTTGCCGTGGGCAGCGATTTGAACATGTCGCAAGTACTCGTCCAAAACCGGGTGGCTCAAGCGCTGCCGCAGTTGCCGCAGGAAGTGCAGGCCATTGGCGTGGTGGTGAAAAAGCGCACGCCCGACTTGCTGCTGGTCATCAACCTGTACTCGGACACCGACCCGGCGACCAACAAGCCCTACTACGATCAGCTTTATCTCAGCAATTATGCGACCATCCACTTGCAGGACGCGCTGGCCCGTGTCGAGGGCGTGGGTGACGTGCTCTTTTTCGGCCAGCAAAACTATAGCATGCGCGTTTGGGTTGACCCAGACGAACTGGCCTCGCGCGACCTTACCTCGGGCGACGTGGTGAAAGTCTTGCGCGAGCAAAATGTGCAGGTCGCGGCCGGACAAATCGGCCAGCAGCCCGCCCCGCCCAGCGTGCAGTTCCAGTACACGATGACGACACTGGGCCGGTTGGAGACCCCGGAGCAATTCGGGAACATCATTCTTGCGACTGGGCAAAACGGCGAGATCACCTATTTGAAAGACGTTGCCCGAATCGAGATGGGCGCGCAAAACCTCGACCAGCGCTGCACTCTGGACGGCCAACCATCGGTGGGCGTGGTCGCTTTCCAGTTGCCACAGACCAACGCGTTGGACGTGGCTTCCAATGTGCGCAACAAAATGCGCGAGTTGCAAGCCGGCTTTCCGCCGGGCCTGAAATACGCCATCGTTCTGGACACCACACCGTTCATCCGCGAGTCGGTGGCCGAAGTGCGGCGCACGCTGATCATTGCCATCCTTCTGGTTGCGCTGGTCGTCTTGCTCTTTCTGCAAGATTGGCGCTCGCTCTTGCTGCCGGTGATCGATGTCGGGGTGTCGCTCGTCGGGACGTTCGCCGTCATGGCCCTCATCGGCTTTTCGCTGAACAACCTCACGCTCTTCGGCCTGGTGCTCGCCATTGGCATCGTGGTGGACGATGCCATCGTCGTGCTGGAAAACATTGAGCGCTGGCTCGACAAGGGTTTGCCGGTGCGTGATGCGACCATTCACGCTATGAATGAGATCACCGGCCCCGTGCTGGCGATCACGCTCGTGCTGAGTTCCGTATTTCTGCCCAGCGCGTTCCTTACCGGCATCACCGGCCAATTCTTCCGGCAGTTCGCGCTCACGATTTCCGTGGCCATGATCATCTCGGCCGTCAACGCCATGACCATGACGCCAGCCCGGGCCGCCTCGATCTTCGCCAACCGGCGGCCGGGCGCGCACGGCCAGCAGGGGAAAGAGCCGCTGCCCTGGTGGGGCTTCGGCATCATTGGCGGTTTGCTGTCGGTCTGGATTCTGGAGTCGCTACTTGGCACGAAGCTCGGCATCAGCGGCGAAAGCGAGCAGGCACAGGCGACTGGCTTCCTGGCCGCCTTGCGCACCTACGCAATCTACACGATCCTGTTCATTCCGGGGGCTGTTGCCGGCGGCATCGTCGGTTGGTTCATCATCGGCCCGGTCAACTGGGCTCTCAACATTTTCTTCCGCGGCTTCAACTGGGTTTTTGATCGCGTCACGAAGGCATATGGCCGGGTAGCAGCCTGGGCGCTGCGCCTTAGCATCGTCGTTATTATCCTCTACCTCGGCTTAATCGTTCTGACAGGCTTCGGCTTTACGCGAATTCCCTCGGGCTTTATTCCGCCGCAAGACCAGGGGCGCCTTTATGTCAACATTCAACTGCCTGATGCCGCGTCGCTTGACCGAACCCAGGCAGTCGCCAATCACGTCGAACAAATTGCCCGGGAAACTCCCGGCATCGCCCATACGATCGGCAATCCCGGCCGGTCATTCGTGCTGAACAGCATCAGTTCGAATTCCGCCAGCGTCTTTGTCATGCTCGAGCCGTTCGAGCAGCGCAGCGGCGACCCGGCGAAAAGCGCGAATGCCATTTCGGCCCAGCTACGGCGGCGCTTTGCGACTGAAATCCTCGATGCGCGCGTCAATGTCTTCGGCGTGCCCGCCGTCCAGGGCTTGGGTACGGCCGGTGGTTTCAAGCTCATGATCGAGTCCACGGGCGAAGTCAATTACCTCAACTTGCAAAAGCAAGCCGACAACCTGGCCGCCAAGGGAAACCAGGAGCCGGGACTCGTGGGTCTCTTCAACGGCTTCCGTGCACAGACGCCGCAGTACTACATCGACATCGATCGCGTGAAGGCCAAGGCAATGAATGTCGCGCTCACCGACATTTTCTCGACCCTACAAGTATACATGGGCGGTTACTACGTGAACGATTTCAACCGCTTCGGCCGCACCTGGCAGGTGAACGTGCAGGCCGAATCGCGCTTCCGCATCAGCCGGAAGACGGTCGCGCAGATGAAGGTGCGCAACGGCGACGGCGCGATGGTGCCGCTGGGTTCGGTGTTGACGATTCGCGACGCCGTCGGGCCTGTGTCGATTACGCGCTACAACATGTTTCCGTCGGCGGCAGTGAACGGCGAGCCGGCGCCTGGCGAAAGCACCGGCACCGCCATGAACACCATGGAACAACTGGGTGCCGAGAACCTGCCGCGCGACATGAGGACGGAATGGACGGAACTGAGCTATTTCCAAAAGCAATCGACACGCATTCGCTCATTCGCCGACTTACGGCAGAACCCATTTAGCGCCTACGTGCTTGGCGTGATTCTCGTGTTCTTTGTGTTGGCCGGGCTTTATGAAAGCTGGTCGCTGCCGTTGTCGGTCATCCTGGTCGTGCCGATGTGCCTGTCGAGCGCGCTCGTTGGCGTAGCGCTTGCACACATGGACGTGAACATCTTCGTGCAAGTTGGCTTCGTGGTTCTCGTCGGCCTCGCCGCCAAGAATGCGATTCTGATCGTGCAATTCGCGCGCGACCGGCAGCGCGAAGGAGTCTCGGCCTTCAATGCCGCCTTGGAAGCATCGACGGTGCGCTTCCGGCCGATCCTGATGACGTCCTTCGCATTCATTCTTGGCGTGGTTCCACTGGTAATCGCGACGGGGGCCGGAGCGGAAATGCGGCAGACGCTGGGCACCGCAGTCTTCTCCGGCATGATCGGCGTGACGCTCTTCGGCCTCTTCCTCACGCCGGTCTTCTATTACGGTGTCCGGAGGCTTGTGGGCAGCCGCGAACCGCCCCCGCCGATGACGCCGCAACCCCGGCAAGGCGAGCCCGGAGAGCGACGGGTGGCGCCGGACCATGACGGGCATCGTCATGGACAGAGGTGAAGTAACCGTGTAGCGGAACTCGCAAGAGTTCCGAGGTATGGAACGGAATTCTTGCGAATTCCGCTACCCGTAAGCAAAATGAAATGAGGCAATCATGCACGACCTAATATTGTTCGCCCAAGATGATGCCGGCGCGAGGGCGGCCGGCGGTTTCTTCTCGCTAATGTGCGTCTTCTGGATCATCGGTATCATCGCATCGATCTTCTGGATCTGGATGCTGATCGATGCCCTGATCAAAGAGCCAACCACGAATGAGAAGATACTGTGGTTTCTCGTGATATTCTTCCTGCACTTCATTGGGGCGCTGATTTATTTCTTCGTGCGGCGCTCGGGACGAGGGCGAAGGTCAGTGTAGGGGCGGACTCTTTACAGTGCGAATCGGCGAAAAAGGCCGGCTTGAGGGCAATAAGTTAGCCGCCCGATATTTCTTTGGTGCCCGCTGCCGACCCATCTACTCGACACCAACGTCATATTGCGGTGGAGCGCACCACCGACCAGCGCGTCAGCGTGGCCACCCACCGATCAGCAATGTGAGCCCGCAGCGCAAGCAAGGGCGAGTCGGTCACGCCCTTGCTTGCGCTGCGGGCTCACGATTTAAAGCGGAGCGCACGTTTGGCCTGGTGAAGTTGCCATGCATTGCTTTGAAGCTATGATAAAGTAAAGAAAGGAGGAACATGCTTTGATCTCTGCCAAGATATCCGCCAAAGGCCAGATTACCTTACCCAGCGCCGTTCGTAAGACGCTAGCGGTTCATCCAGGCGACCGCCTCCTGTTTATGGTAGAGGGGCAAACGGTTTCCGTGCGATCGCTTGGCTCCTGCAGAGCGCGCGATTTGGCCGGCTGCCTGCGCCAATATGCTCGGAAGCCTTCAGACCAAGCGACCATTCGCTCGCACATTAAGAAAGGGGTGGGCCGTGCCGCGGCGCAAGAAAAGTAAGCCGTCCCCGCTGCCGACCCATCTACTCGACACCAACGTCATATTGCGGTATTTGATTGGCGACGACGTGTCGCTCTCGGCTCGCGCACTGGGCATGATGGAACGTGTGGAACTGGGCACTGAGGTAGTAATCATCACCGAGGAAGTGCTTACAGAGTCGGTCTGGACGTTAGAGAGCTTCTATCAGGTTCCGCGCACCGAGATCGCTGAGCGTTTGACCGCGCTGCTTAGCATCGCAGGAGTGCAAACTTCGTCGAGCGCTGTTTATTTGCAGGCTTTACAATTCTACTCTGCGGGCACTGCCGATTTTGTTGATTGCTTGCTCGCTGCGCGCGGCAAGCTTGGCGACATTCCCATTTACACCTTCGACCAGACTGATTTCAAAAAGCTTCCAGTTTCGTGGGACCGCCCCTGATGGGCAGCATAGAGCGGCACCGGTGGGTTGCGCTGCGCTCCACCCACCCTGCCGCTCCTCTACCCCGTCTTCCGGTGCCGCACGGCACGCCCCGTTCCGTTTTTGCTGCCGTGCGCTTCCTTCAGGCTCTTTTTCAACGCTTCCATCAGGTTGATCACCGGCGGATGCTTTTCGCGCTTCGCCTTGCGCACCGGCTTACCGGCGGTCTTCGATTCGATGAGTTCCGACACGCGTTCCGTGTAGTGATCCTTCAATTTCGAGAAGTCGTATTTCGCGACGGTTGATTCTTCGACCAGGTCCTTGGCGAGTTTCAATTCCTGGGCTGAGATCTTGGGCTCCGCGATCTCTTCCCCTACCGAAGCCGGGCCTTTCACCTGGCTCTCGTAGAAGAGAACGGTCATCTCCAACATCGCTCCAACCGCGCGGATGAGCACCGGTGCTTCGTGCCCCGACAGCACCATGTGCGCGACGGCCTCGACCTTCTGCTCGGCCATGACCTTAGTCAAAAGCGCATACGCCTTCTGGCCCGGCGCGCCATTGGGCACCAGGTAAAAGGTCTTGCCCGAGTAATAAACTGGATCGATGGCCTCGGGCTTCAGGAACGCGTCGATGCTGATCGATTCGTCGTCTTCGGCACGAACGTTCTTGATTTCGTCGGGCTCGATTTCGACATATTCACCTTTGTTGACTTCGTAACCACTTAAGATGTCTTCTTTGCTCACTTCGCCGTGGATCGGGCACACTTTCTTGTACTGGATCCGCTCACCGCAACCGCGGTGAAGTTGGTGAAAGTGGATCTCGCCGTGCGCGGGCGCGGCCGAGTTGTGTGCTCGAACGGGAATCGAAATCAGGCTAAATCTGAGGAATCCCTCCCAGGAAGAGCGCGCCATAGGTCACCCTTTCTGGTTGACGTGCCGGGCCGCGGCGCTGGTTGGGTTTCACACGATCGCGGCCAGCGGGAAGAGCTGTGGTACAAATGCCGTGCCGCAAGCGCCAGCTGACAGGCCAAAATCGCCAGCTGAACATCGCCGCCAATCGGGCGGGTCGTGCAGCTGGCAACTGCTGTAGGCGGAATTCGCAAGAATCCGACCTGCATTCGTCGGAATTCTTGCGAATTCCGCTACCGCTGTGCATCGGAATTCTTGCGAATTCGCTACCGGATTTTTCGCAATGCCGAGCCTTTGTGCAGCGCAATATGATCGGTCGTGTCGCTTTTGATTTCGTATTGCGGCTCGTCCGCGCTGGCGTGGTGCGTGTAGCCTTTGTAATCGACGTCCTTCGTGTGCACCTTGATAATGCGGCCCGTGACGTAGCCGGCTTCGGAATTCCAGCGCACGTGGTCGCCGACTTTCAGTTTTCGCGCCATAACGAATTCTCGTCTAAAGTTGGTAGGGTGGGTGGAGCGCAGCGCAACCAACCATCGCGGCGCCGGTGGGTTGCGCTGGGCTCCACCCACCCTACTTTTCTGGCCAAAGCGATTGCCCAGACGAAGGAGTGTAACTCAGCTTACCCTCCTGCAATCTTGCTGCCGAAGTAAAAGGATGCTCTTCGCTTTTCTTGGCACTCACGATGTGGCAGACTTTAATCCCTGCGGCCTTTAGGTAGTCGGCAATTAAGGAGCGGTGGCAGCGCCACCACACGGCCTCGGCACACATGATCGCGGTGCGCTTTCGGCGCGCCAACTCAAGCAGCCGCTCCAGCCCCAACCGGAACTCCTCAGTCTCCATGAAATCGGCATAAGCGCGGAAGGAAGCGTTGCGCCAGAGCGAGTTTCGCGAATTCGGATCGGGTTGTCGTCGGCCGCCGAGTTCCGGAAAGTGCACGTATTCGATGCTGGCTTCCGCCAGCGCCTTGGTAAGCGCGTCTTGGTTGAAGTGCGGATAGCGGCGCGACATGGGAAAGCGGCGGACATCGGCGAGCGCTTCGATCTGGAACGGTTTCAGCAGATCCAAAAACTCGCTCAGGCTCCGTGTGGAGTGACCGATGGTCCAGAGAGTGAGGTTTTCCATAGGCATGATGACTCACCGCCCGCAGCGGCATTCGCAGCAATTGCGGTCGCAGAGTCGGAACTCGTGCCGATTCCGCCACCGTGGTCAACTTAGGCGCTCCGCTCGCTTTGTTTCAGCGTACCAAAGTATAATTGTAAGCACCGTTTGGCGACCGTTTTCTTCCTGAACCGCCTTCCATGCCGCTGCAAACTTATCCGCTGCGCATTCTCCTGCTTGCGGTCGGCACCAGTGTGCTGGTGCTCGCGTTGGCCGTAAGCCTGGCGGTGTATTTGAATCAGCTTCAAGCTCAGGCGGCCAATGTGCGGCGCGAGAACAATGATAGTTGGCACGCCGCTGCCAATTTGGAGGAGTCGCTGTATCACCTCATTGCCTTGCACCGGCGCAACGCCCGGGAGGTCGAGCCTCTGCATGAGCGCGTGCAAGAGCACCTCGCCGAAATCGAAAGCCTTGCCGACAAGCCACAGGAGAAGGTGCTCTATCAGCACTTGGATCGCGGCTTCGGGGAATACCTGGCCGAGTGGCGTAAGTCGGGGACTTCATCGCGCCTGGCCGACCGGCTGGAAACACAACTAATTCCTCTGTGCCGGCAGTTGCGTGAATACAACTGCGGCCAGGTCGAGCTGTCCGAGCGCGAGCAGCAGCGGGCTCTGCGGCGCATGACTTGGGGATTGGGCCTGGTCGGCGGGCTCACATCGGTGGCGGGGCTCGTTCTGGGATTCGGACTCTCGCGCGGGCTGCGGCGGACTATTCACCAGATGCTGATCCGCGTGCAAGGCGCTTCGGAATTGCTGAGCCAGGAGTTGCCGCCCGTGGAATGGAAGCAGAACGGCGACGGCCAGGCGGATGAAGCGCAAAACCTGGTGCACCAAGTTGAACAGGTGGTTGAGAAACTTCAACAACGCGAACGCGAAGTGCTGCGGGCAGAACGCCTGGCAGCCGTGGGCCAACTGGCCGCCGGTGTGGGGCACGAAATTCGCAACCCGCTCACTTCGATCAAGCTGCTGATTCAAACCAGCCGGCGCGATCCGCAGGCGGGCGGGCTTTCGGACGAAGATCTGGACCTGATCGAGCAGGAAATCCATCGGCTGGAACGGGCCGTGCAAGGCTTTTTGGATTACGCAAGGCCTCCGAAGTTACAACGAACGGCATGCGATGTATCCAGCGTGGTGCAAAAGACGTTGAATCTGGTGCGCGGCCGGGCGGACCGTCAGCGTGTGACCTTGCAATTTGAGGAGCCGGATTCGCCGATGATCCTGGAGGCTGACGCGGCCCAGTTGCAGCAAGTCTTGGTGAACCTAACTCTCAATGCGCTCGACGCCATGCCGCATGGCGGAACTCTCGAAATCGCGATGAAGCCGAACGGCGATTTCGTCGAAATACATGTCGCCGATACCGGCCCCGGTATCGCGCCGGAACTTTTTGCCCGCATCTTCGAGCCGTTTGTGACGGGCAAGGAAACCGGCCTCGGCCTTGGTTTGGTCGTTTCCAAGCGCATCGTCGAAGAGCATGGTGGTACAATTAAGGCGTCAAACCGCGATGCTGGCGGTGCCGAATTCACGCTCAGATTGCCGCGCTCGGCCACTCCGGTAAAGGCGGCTCAACCGGTCGGGTAAGATGCATGGCCACGCTTTTGATTATCGACGATGAACCGGTCATTCAGCATGCATTTCGCAAGGCGTTTCGCGCGCCGGCCCACGATGTGCTTTCGGCCGGATCGGCAGCCGAAGGGCTGGATTTGTTGCGCCGCCGTGCGCCCGACGTCGTGATCCTCGACGTTCACCTTCCCGATTCCGATGGACTCAAGACATTTGAAAGAATCAAAGCGTTTGACGCGCGAATTCCCGTCATCCTGATTACCGGCCATGGCACCACGGAGTTGGCCATCGCGGCCATGAAGCAAGGCGCGTTTGATTACTTGCTGAAGCCGCTGGAGTATGAGCAGATTCGCACGCTGGTGGAGCAAGCCTGTGCCAGTAGCCGGCTCATGCATGTGCCGGCGGTGATGCCGGAGTTGGAGCCGGACCAGGGCGCGGGCGACGCCTTGCTAGGCCGGTGCACGGCAATGCAAACGGTGTACAAGGCCATCGGCCGCGTAGCCCCCACCGATGCCACGGTGCTCATCCTGGGCGAAAGCGGCACCGGCAAGGAACTCGTGGCCCGGGCGGTCTACCAGCACAGCAAGCGCGCCAAGGCGCCGTTTCTGGCCATTAACTGCGGCGCAATTCCCGACACGCTGCTCGAATCCGAATTGTTTGGCCATGAGAAGGGATCGTTTACTGGGGCCGACCGGAAACGCATTGGCAAATTCGAGCAATGCT
>DATGHS010000559.1:0-9754 GCA_035307785.1 Gemmataceae bacterium | reverse complement strand
AACCCTGGCGGCTGTTGGGGGCCCGCGATAGCTAGACCGGCAAATAGCAATCCCACGGCTACGGTGACCAGTACTACGATTAGCCCGGCCACGTCGAAAAACGACCCGAGATGGCGGGTGATCCAATCGGTCATTCCCTGCCTCCACAGGTATGGCACGCCAAACGCCACGACGGCCAGGCATATTGCCACGTAAACCGCCCCGATCACACTGCTGAGCAGCAAGCGCGACTGAGGATTGGGGGCTGTGGAAGCTTCCGAGCTGTTTTGAACCGCTATGGCCATGGCTTATCCTGAATGCGCCGAGGCAATGAAATACAGGCGAACAACGCACGGCCATCTCGCGCGAAGACGGCCGTTCGCGTCCACCTTGGGTCGTCTATTCCGATCCAGCAGGGGCGGAGTGACTTGAACACTCAACCACTCGTTTTGGAGACGAGTGCTCTGCCAATTGAGCTACGCCCCTCTCTTCAGAGATCAGAGGTCAGAAATCAGACGTCAGAATGGACTGGACTCCGCGGAGACCCTGTCTCGCTGGTCCTACGATTCTAACTTCTGATCTCTGACCTCTGACTTCTGATTATTCGACAATCTTGGTCACCACGCCGGAGCCGACGGTGCGGCCGCCTTCGCGGACGGCGAAACGGAGGCCTTCGTCCATAGCGATGGGCATTTCCGGCAACAGTTCCACATTCACTTTTACGTTGTCGCCCGGCATGCACATTTCCACGCCCTGCGGCAATGCGATGCTGCCCGTTACGTCGGTCGTGCGGAAGTAGAACTGTGGCTTGTAACCCGTGAAAAACGGCGTATGCCGGCCGCCTTCTTCCTTGGTCAGCACATAAATCTGGCCTTCGAACTTCGTGTGCGGCGTAATCGAGTTTGGCTTGGCAATAACCTGGCCACGCTCGATTTCATCGCGCTCAACGCCACGCAAGAGGACGCCCACGTTGTCGCCCGCCTCGCCATAATCGAGAGTCTTCTGGAACATTTCGACGCCGGTGATAACCGTCTGCCGTTTGTCTTTGCGGAGGCCGATGATTTCCACGTTGTCACCGACCTTGCAGCGACCGCGTTCAATGCGGCCCGTTGCCACGGTGCCACGGCCCTTGATGGAGAATACGTCTTCGACAGACATCAAGAAGTCTTTATCGACCAAGCGTTCCGGCACGGGAATGTAGGTATCCAGTGCGTTCATCAGATCGTCGATCGGTTTGCAGGCGGTGTCATCGCCCGGATTCTTATAAGCGATGTCGGCCCGGCCGCGAACGATTGGAATCTCATCACCCGGGAAGTTGTACTTCTTGAGCAAGTCGCGAAGTTCGACTTCGACTAGCTCGAGCAGGTCCGGATCATCGACCGTGTCGATCTTGTTGATGAACACCACGATTTTGGGCACGCCCACCTGGCGGGCCAAAAGAATGTGTTCGCGGGTCTGGGGCATAGGACCATCGTTCGCCGCCACTACCAAGATGGCCCCATCCATCTGGGCCGCGCCGGTGATCATGTTCTTGATGAAGTCGGCATGGCCGGGGCAGTCGATGTGGGCATAGTGCCGATTCGGAGTTTCATATTCGACGTGCGCTACGGCGATGGTGACCGTCTTGTTCTCATCGCGGACCGTGCCGCCCTTCGCGATGTCGGCGTAACTCTTCGCCTTGCCGCCGAACTTGGTGGATTGGCGGGCGACAATGGCCGCGGTAAGGGTGGTCTTGCCGTGGTCGATGTGGCCGATGGTGCCGACGTTCACGTGCGGTTTGGTTCGTTGAAATGTTTCCTTTGCCATCTTGCCTCCGCATCCCGTTGCTTGCGCTTCGGGTTCAGTTGTGGAAATACCACCCGTTTCCGCTGATCTCACCACCCGGGCAAACGGGTCGACAACCCCGGGCCATTTCCAGAGCTGCTGATGGGAATCGGACCCATGACCTCGTCCTTACCAAGGACGCGCTCTACCAGCTGAGCTACAGCAGCGATCTAACCGTGGTGCACGTTTTCAACGTGTCCTGCATTCGGGCACGTTGAAAACGTGCACCACGAATCACATTCCGCATTTGCAAGAGCGGGTGGCGGGAATCGAACCCGCGTGTTCTGCTTGGAAGGCAGAGGCTTTACCACTAAGCTACACCCGCAGGCTTTCCTTGCTAAGCCGCAAGCGGCTAAATGGGCCGGGAGGGATTTGAACCCCCGTAGGGCTGAGCCCGCCAGATTTACAGTCTGGTGCAATTGACCACTCTGCCACCGACCCGGTGCTTCGTTCTGGTTTCCATCCGTCCAGAAGCGAATGAATTATTATAGATAGCCCGGGTGCAACGTCGAGAAGCCCCCGGTGGGAATCGAACCCGCAACCTGCGGTTTACAAAACCGCCGCTCTGCCGATTGAGCTACAGGGGCACTGTAGATGGAAATAGTGACTATAGGACTCCCCAGAATAGCTTACAAGCCGAAATTCCCCACGGACTTCCGTCGCTGGGCTCTTAACATTACACGTGAAGGACAAGCATCATATCGATGTGGTTCGTGCCCTCAATGTCCCTGGCGGATTGATTCAAATTGCTTTTTCACCTCCGGCGTCCAGGGATAGATGCGCGGCGGCAGGTCCCGCGACGGCGGGAAGCCGGGGTCAACCGGTAAGCCGGCCACCAAATAATCGGCGCCGGATTTCACTAACGGCAGCACATAGGTGCCATTGCCTATGAAACCCTGGGTATCGGCCATGTTACGAACCGTAATCGTTTGACCGGCGGCCGGAGCGACCTCGTCACCCGAGATGACCGATTGAACTTGAATTTTCTGGTCGGGCTTGTTGTTCGCTCCGGGCGAAAGGTTGGCTAGAACGCTGCATTGAGCCTCCAGTAGCTGGGAGCGCGAGACGACAACGGGATTGCGATGCTGCAAGGCCACCTTGCCGAGCCAGCTCATCCAGCCCACGAACAGCACCAGGCAAACAATCAGAGCGATCGGGCTTCGCTTCATCGGGAACTCCGTCTCCCCTCATTCGCGTTTGCCAGCAAATCGTAACTTTCGGTCAAGACTCGATCCATATCAAAAAGGTCTTGAAAGTCTTCTTTGCGATCCTGCTCGGTCTTGTGTAGCACCCCGGCATCAATCAGTACGAAGACAATTTCGCCAAAATCACCAGTGCGCGTGGTGCCCCATTGGCGGAAGACAGTTGGCGCCAGCAAGCCGAATTCGCGCCGGGCCAGGTCGCAGATGCCTTCGAGCAATTCGCGGCCGGTGACGTGGTGTTCTACCGTGATCTCTTCACCGGCATTCGCTTCCTTACCGAACATGCGCTGGGTATGCGGCAGCGCTTCGAGCACAAACTCAAAGGCTTCCCAGGGATAACGGCCATCTTTGTCGGCGAGTTCAACGAGTTCAGGCGACATGATTTTCCCAGCGCCCAGCGAGCTCCGTCCCAGGGCTTTCAAAGCTTTGTAAGTACTTCCTCTAAAGTTACCGGCAGTCGCCGGCCATCTTCGAATTCTACTAATAACTTCCGCGCGAGAATCTCCTGGGCAAGTACCTTGCCCTGGCCTTTGCGCGTCAGCACGCGGCTGCCCACCGCCGGCAACTGCGCCTGGAACTCTTCGTACACGTCTTGCTCGAAGCGCAGGCAACACTTCAGCCGGCCGCACCGGCCGGAGATCTTGGACGGATCGAGCGTCGCCTTCTGCAATTTCGCCATGCGCATCGACACCGGCGGCATCACGGCCATATGCGTATTGCAGCAGACGGGCTTGCCGCAATCGCCATAATCGGCGAGAAGTTTAGCCTCGTCGCGCACGCCAATCTGTCGAAGCTCGATCCGAGTTTGGAACTCGCGGGCCAAGACTTTCACCAACTCTCGGAAGTCCACGCGCTTGTCGGCCAGGAAGTAGAACACTATCCGCTCGCCGCCGAACAGGTGCTCCACATCCACGAGTTGCATCGGCAGGCTGAGCGCGCGAATGTGTGTTACGGCAGTCTCGTACTCCTGTCGGCGATTCTGACGGAGCCAATCGACGCGCTTCTGATCGTCGGCCGTGAGCAAGCGAATGATCTGCCCCTTGGTAGGTTCGGCTATTTGCTTGACCGCTTCCGGCGTGCTGGGGCACAGGACATCCGCCAATTCCTGGCCGCGCTCGGAGCGAACAATTACCTGCTGCCCTCGGTTGAGACTTACACCAGCCGGTGCGTCGTACTCGCCGAGAAAGCGCATCGAGCCATGCCGCACAATGAACTTCGCGGTGGATTCAGCAGCAGTGATCGTTTCAGGTCCGGACATGTTTCACTCAGATCCCACGGACTTCCGTCCGTGGGATTTCCAACCACTCACCGCTCACCAACTTACATATGCAATTCCACGACATCCTTGTCATGCAACACGTGCTCACGGCCCACAGGTTGACCGTCGAATACGCCGGTGCCCCAGATGCGAGCGTTCTTCAAGCCGGTGATGAAGTCCTTGTGGACCCGGCCCGCGAAGTCGATCACGGTGCTGCCGGTTGGAACCGTGAACGGGGCGTTCTTGTCGGCCGGCTTGCCCGGTTGCTTCGTATACACGCGGATGACGTTCAGAAACTTGTACAGCGCCGTGCGCAATTCTTCCAGACCGGTTCCATGTTCGGCAGAGAATACGTGGATAAGAAAGCGATTGCCGAACATTTCACGTACGATTTCCAGTCGGTCATTCGCGCCGGCAGCATCGCACTTATTGGCTCCCACGATAGTGCGCGCATAATGGATCGAAAAGTCTTGCGGCTCGGCCGGCAGTTCGCCGGTGAGCACGGTTTTGACTGTCGCAAGCTTTTCCTGGACGGTTTCGGCAGCAAACGGGCCATCGTCGTCGGCAAGATCGACCAGTAACAACGTCGCATCTGCTCCGCGAATCAAACTGCCGACGTACGGTTCCAGAAAATCGGCGGTGATCGGCGGCGTATCGACTAGCTGCACACGCGCGTCTTCCCAGTCCATCATGCCGGCATGCGGCTCGCGTGTGGTGAAGGGGTACGGTGCCACTTCTGGCGTCGCGCGCGTGAGCCGGGCGAGGACCTGGCTTTTGCCGGCGTTGGGGGCGCCCAGAAGAATGATCTGCCCCGCCCCCTGGCGGGGAATCTTGTAGCTGACACCTCCCTTCTTTGGATTTTTGCGATCGTGGTCGACTTCTTTCTTGGCTTCGCTGATCTTTTGCTTTAACTCGGCCTGGAGCTTGTCGGTCCCCTTATGCTTGGGCAGTTCCTTCCACATCTTTTGCAAACATTCGAGGCGCTCATCGGCCGTCTGGGCTTTGCGGAATTCGGATTCCGCTTCCAGGTATTGTGGGGTCAGATTGGCGGGCATGACTGCCTCCGACACGTGGCTTCTTTATTTATGGTATCGGCCCGAAGCCCAAGGAGACAGGCTGTCAACACAACGGAACCCGCTGCGCTAGCAAAGGACCCCCTTATGCTTGGGCCACGGAATCCGGTCAAATATGATTAGAGCGAGGTTGCTGGCTCGACGACGCCGGCCAACAGTTTGAGGAGTGGCGCCAGCTTTACCGGTTTGACCAAGTGGTGGTTAAAGCCCGCTTCCGTTGATTGGCGGCGGTCTTCATCCTGGCCCCAGCCGGTCAGAGCGATTAGCACCAAGTTTTTGCCCCAGTCGTGTTGCCGGATTTGCCGGGCCATTTCGTAGCCGTTCATTTTCGGCAAGCCGATGTCGAGCAACACCACGGCCGGGCGGAACTCATCCGCCATGCTCAGCCCTTCCTGGCCATCGTGGGCGATGCGCACGTCGTTGCCGACCATTTTCAGCATCATCGCCAGGCTGGCAGCGACATCGGGGTTGTCGTCCACGACCAGAATGCGCAGCGCCCCGCCGCTGGTCCGATCATCATGGATCGCCGATTTGGATGCGGCGCGATCCGTTTCGATGAGGACCGGCAACCGTAAAATGAATTCACTTCCCAGACCTGGTCCTCCGCTCTTGGCTTCCACGTTGCCCCCATGCATCTCCACAAGCCGTTTGACTAATGCCAAGCCGATGCCGAGGCCGCCCAGAGAGCGATTCAGCGAGCGCTGGGACTGCGTGAACATCTCGAAGATGCACGGAAGCATTTGGGCCGGAATGCCGATGCCGTTGTCCTTTACCGAGACTACCGCGTCGCTCCCCTGGCGCTCGACGGTGACCCAAATGCGACCGCTGGGTTCGGTATATTTCGCGGCATTGTTCAACAGGTTCGCAATGGCCTGGCTGAGCCGAACCGGGTCAGCATGCAGTGCGATCGGCGCTAGTGGCAACGAAACGGTCAATTCGTGGCCTTGCGCTTCGATGAGCGGCCGGCTGGTTTCGATGGCGGTTTCGATCACTTTGCGCAGCAGCACGCGCTCCTTGCGCAGGTCGAGCTTGTTGCAATTGATGCGCGAAACATCGAGAAGATCATCCACCAGGCGGACCAGGTGCTCCACCTGCCGGTCGATGAGATCACGGGCCATCTGTACGTCCGGTTCCAGCGAGCTTTTCAGCTTCAGAAACTGCACGGTATTACGGATGGGCGCCAGCGGGTTCCGCAGTTCATGGGCCAACGTCGCCAGAAATTCGTCCTTGCGCCGATGCGATTCGGCCAGCGCTTCCTCCGCCTGTTTGCGCTCGGTGATATCGACGAGCACATTAACGGCGCCAATCAGCCGGCCGGAGTCATCGTGCAGCGGATTGGCATGAGCGAGCACAATCACGCGGCTGCCGTTGGGGCGCTCGATCACGACCTCCTGACCGTTGAACTCGCGCTCTTGTTGAAGCGCCAGTGCCATCCAGCATTGTTCGCGCGCGATCGGTGAACCACCGACGTTAAACAGTTGGAACGAACCTCAGTAGCGATCAATGGGATCGTTCAACAATGGGGCACGGCCCCAAAGATCGACGGCGAATTGATTGAAGTAGGTAATCAGACCGTCGGCATCGCAGGTGTATGCTCCTGCGGGGAGTTTTTCCAACAGTCGTCGAAATTCAATTTCGCTTTTATGCGGAGTGGTTCGGACCTGCCGTTCCTGGCCGGCCGCTTCACATGCCGAGTGCATTGTGTTTCCTGGGTGGAACGCGGCGGTAAGCTCGGTGACTTATTTTACGCCGAGCCATTCGGTTGACAATAAGCGGGTCGTGTGGATGCTTCACCACGCGGTAACCAAATCCTCTGGACCAATGGGTCGCCTAAACGGGCAGCCCAATGCCCAACCGGCAGAGGGCGGGCAGAGCATTTCGTTTCCATTTAATCAGAAAACAGACACCCCTCGTGAAACGAAACGCTTTTTCGTGAAATCAAACGCATTTTTGAATGACTTTCCACTTTCGGGATCGTACACTACGAAGCGCCTATGGCAGCCAATAATCAGTAACAACCTGACTTCCTGATGATTGCGCGCGCCAGCCATTGTCGACCTGCAGGATGCTCCAGGGCTGCTGCGACTGCCTGTCGGCCATGTTGCACGGCGGCTGCATGGGCTGCGTGATGCTGAGCAACACCCCGGTCTGCTGCGGCTGCTGTTAACACTCAGACGCGCTCAAGCGGGTCAACACAAACACATGGCGGCGTGGCCCTCGCTCCGGCCACGCCGCATTTTCATTTCTGCCGAGAACTTTTCGGTAACATTTCCGCGCCGTTCGCGCTGAGGAAAATTGGACTACCGGCTGCTTTCGACGTGCCGCTATTGCCGGCCGCGCGTCCCAGCAAAAGTCCGTGACTGTCGCGCGTTTGTCTAACGTCGATTTGAGCCGAATTCTTACTTGAGGATACTACCGTGAGCAAGCTCTTCCTCCGATTTTCAATACCTGCGCTTGCGGCGCTTCTGGCACTCGGGCAATTGTCGTTCGCGGGGCCGAAGCCGCCGCCGCCACCACCGCCGCCACCACCGAAACTGCCAATCATCTTCCCGCCCATTATTTTTCCGCCGAAGCCGCCGGTGATTTTGCCGCCGCCGGTTGTGATCGTGCCGCCGCCGGTAATCATCACGCCGCCGTCGCCCCCGATTGTGGTGGTGACGCCGCCGGCGCCGCCGGTGATTGTGGGCAGCGACCCGCTCGCCGGCAACAATGCAGCGGCCCTGCAAACGCAGAAGTATTTGCAAGTGACCAATAACACGGCCAGCCGTTTGCAGGTTTTTGCCCTGTATTTGGGCGATGACGGGAAGGGACAAGGCGCGTGGCTGCCGGCCCCAGATAAGGATGGCGCGAATCAGCCGATCACCGCTACTCTAGAGCCGGGTGAAACCTACACCCTGGTCGCAAGCGACTCCACGAAGGTGCTAACCAGCCGCGTGCGTGTCTGGGCCAAGACGGATAGCAAGCAATGGCTGAAGTACCAGAGCGAAGACTTGGTGCTGGTGGATAAGCCGTACCAAGCAGACAGGCCCGGTACGTTTCCGATGCAGTTTGGACAGTGAGCGAGTGAATACAGCAAAGGTTCCGTTTCGCCCATGCTGCAATCTGGGCGAAACGGAACCGTATCATTTCTTGACCGGTCCCAGCCCGATGTCTTCCAGCTTTTCGAAGTTGCCGCCATCGTCTTTCAAATTGGGACCAAGCCCATAAATGACCCACTGGCCATCGATTTTCTTCACGACAAGTGGCTGACCGGTGTACGGATCCGTAATGGCGTCGGCCGGCAGGTCGAGAGCCATCACCTTGGCCGGCACTTCCTGAACTTTGTCGGCAATCAATGCGTTCAGCACGCGTAGGCAGCGAACCAGGCAACGAGCGCGATAGTCCGCTTCCTGGATTTTCATCACAGCCGGAGCGAGCAACTGCAGCAAGACATAACGAAAGGTGATCGTCCCCTGCTGAATGCCGGTTTCTTGTTCTTTGAACTGGGCATACGAGCCATTGGCTTTCTCGATCCATTCCGCCATCAAATCCAGGTACTGGCATTTGTTGTCGTTGACATAGGCGCGTGTAAACCAGCTGCCGCCCATATTCTCGTCCATCGTCTGGAGGCCAAAGGCCCGCTCCGTGACCAGGCTGCGCCGTAAACCATCGAATGTGTCATGTCTTGCCAATTCCGCTTCCAGTTGCCGGTGCAGATCGGGCGATACCGGCCCGGCGCGAAGCACCTCATTGGCCATACGCACAGCGACGCTGCGTGTGGCTAGAATCACCAGGTGAGAAATGACCATCGGCTCGCCATCGCACACACGGGTTAGCCGCAGCGACGTCAGGCATGTGCGCATCGCCCCTCCGTAATCCTTCCGTTGAAGCTGCAAGCGCTCTTGCGTATCGAGGACATTCGTGGCCTCACGCAGTAGCTGCACCCACGTCAACAGCTCCGAAAGAAATGCCGGGCCGGCCAATTGATAATTCAAGCGCGAGTGATAAACGATACACTCCGCAGCCTCGTGCAAGCCTGGCAGCACTTTCGGATGATTCGCAAACGCTTGTTCCAACGTTTTGTGATCGTCCACAGGAAATGGATTTGGGCGGGGATCGTCGGCCGTGGCCTTGGCAAGCACCGGGTTGATTTCTTTGATCAGCGCCTGAAGTTCAGGTTTGATGTTTTCCAGGACATCGGCCGCGTTTTTCCCAGCCGGAGCGCGGATGGCGCCGATTTCAGCCAACGACGCCGGCTCGCCGGCCGCCCGCAGCTTGCTCAGCCGCTCCTCCAGCCGTTTGCCGGTAACCCAGACAAAATAGGCATTGGCGATCAATGCCAGCGCCAGCAGGCCGGCGACGGTCAGGGCCAGGTAGGTGAGGATTTTTTTCAATCGGCTCATGTTCAATTTCCTGCCAGATGTAGTGCAACTCGTTTT
>DATGHS010000558.1:0-2794 GCA_035307785.1 Gemmataceae bacterium | reverse complement strand
TGTTTCCTCAAGCGCGAGCATCACATTCCATGGAAAGACCGCTGGCGCAGTTTCCGAGCCGGCTTCGGCTTGGTTTCGCTTTCGCAGCGTGAAGCCGGGATGATCGACATCGTAAAGCAAGCCGGGATCGCGGCACCGGACTGGCTTGCCGTCGGCGAAGACGGATACGGCCGAGCGTTTTTGTTGTTGAAAGCAATGGATAGCGCTGTTGATTTGCGCCAGTATCTGCGGCGAGGTTCTGAAGAAGAGCACTGTGAACTCGCAAGATTGCTTGGCGAAATCGTGGCCGGGATGCATGACAAGGGAATCGAGCATCCGGATCTGTATGCGAAGCACGTCTTTGTTGACCCGCAAACCATGCGATTCGCTCTGATCGACTGGCAGCGCTCGCGCAAGCCACGACGACTTTCATTTCCCGAGTGCTGTCGTGATCTTGCCGCCTTGAATGGTTCGCTGGCGGACGAATTGGCCGGCGACCAAGTTCGCCGCGAGTTTTTGCGACTGTATTGCCAACGTCGAGGTCACGAAGCGGGCAGTCTTGAAGACTTCTGTCAGGAAATCCAAGCTCGAACGGCACGGCTTCTCCATCGTGCTTCCATCCGGGAACAGCGCCTCCCGACTTTGTATGAAAGCCAGCCGCTCTTCTGGCTCGACGGCGAAGCGCTCTGCGTGACGCCGCGAGGGCAAGAACTTTGGCATGCGGATGCTCTGCTAGCGCTTGGCTATCCAGAGCGCCGACGGCCAGGCTCAGAATCGGTGTCGTTGACGCTGCCGGACGGCAACGTAGGCGAACTCACGCGGCGCCGCTCGTTGAGGCTTTTCGGCCGCTGCCGCGATTGGCTGCGGCAAAAGCGCTGGACGTCACCCGAAGTGCGCCAGGCCGGGCATCTGTTGCGACGGGAGCGCTTGGGCGAGCGCGGGCCGATGCTACTGGCGTTTGGACAACGACCCAGAGAGTTCGGCGTAGTAGAGTCGTTCGTGCTCACGCAAAAGGAGCTGAATCATCAGAGCCGCGCAAGGAGCGTAGCGGAGTAAGCGGCGAGTGACGGCCGCTTACTCCGCTACGCTCCCTGCGCAGCTCTGACAATCATCCCATGATCTCGGATCGACTAATTAACGGCAGCCAACGTCTCTGGATGCAGCCCGACTGGCCGCGCTTTGCCGGGGATGGTTGGGAGGCGCGCATCATGCAGTTGCACCTGACCGATCGGCTGCACAAAAAGCAGGGCCGCTCCATTGTGCGCTGGCAACTGCGGGCCGGTTCCGAGCAATTGACGGTGTACCTGAAGCGCCATCACCGCTTGCCGCGCTGGTTAGGCTGGCTATCGATTCTTTTTCCCGGCCGGCCCTGGTCACCCGCCCTCCAGGAATGGCATCATCTGCAACAGGCACGGCAACTCGGCGTACCGGTGCCCGAGGCGGTCGCTGCCGGAGAAATGACCAAAACTTGGGGCACGTTTCAGAGCTTCCTGGTCGTGAAAGAACTGGAGGGCATGCTGCCGCTGCATGAAGCTATTCCGCTGGCAGCAAAACGTTTGTCGGGCGGCGCCTTCGCCAATTGGAAGCGAGGCTTGTTAACGGAGATGGCCCGCTTGGCGCGATTGCTGCACGAGCGCGCCTGGTTTCACAAGGATCTGTACCTGTGTCATTTTTATGTGCCGGAAAATGACATTCGGGACGATGTCGGCGATTGGAAGAACCGCGTCTATTTGATCGACTTTCACCGTCTTGGCCGGCATCCCTGGACGAAATGGTTTTGGCAGGTAAAGGACCTGGCCCAATTGCTGTATTCCTCGCAATTCGAAGGGATATCCAATGAGGATCGCCGGGAATTCTGGTGGCAATACACCGGCGGACGTTCAAAGCCTTGGCTGGCGCGCCTGGTCCGTTGGAAAGCGCAGCGCTACCGAAGGCACAATCGAAGCGCCGGGGCGCGCTCGTAGTACCGCCTTGAGGCAGTATCGGCGGCGCCAAACCGCCTGAAGGCGGTACTACAAACGATATTCAGACATGAACATCGCTCTTTGTTACGAAAGTGTATTGCCGGCGCGCGGCGGGTGCGAAACCTATATCGCGGACCTCACGCGCCGGCTCGTGGCCGATGGCCACGAAGTGCACCTTTACGCCCGCAGCTGGGACGAATGCGCGCTGCCGACGCAAGTCATCGCTCACCGGCTGGACGTGCCAACGCGGCCCCGCTTCCTGCGCCCCTGGTTTTTTGCCCGGGCCTGCGAACAAGCGCTGGCGAAGACCCGGCACGACGTTTCCATTGGCTTCGATAAGACCTGGGGGCAGGATGTGTTGTACCCGCAGGGCGGCCTACATTCTGCGTCGGCCGAGCATAACTTATGCAAGTACCCCGGCGCTTTCACACGCACTTTCGCCCGATTCCTGAAGCGCTTCGACCCGGCTGCCCTCTCATTCGCCCGCTTGGAGCGAAAGCAATACCTTCAGTATTCACCGGCAATCATCGTCAATAGCAGGATGGTGCAACGGCACTTTAGCGATTACCACGGCCTCGAACGTGGAAGTACCAGCGTCGTTCACGCGGCCATTCATCCCGGTCGATTCCAGACCGAAGAGCGCGCAGCTATGCGCCGCGACTGGCGCGCGCGCTTGCAAGTCGATGGCGACACGCCCGTCGCCTTGTTTGTGGCGATGAACTACCGGCTCAAGGGCCTCGAGCCGTTGCTGCATGCCGCCGCTCGCGTTTGGCGCGATTTCCGGCTCGTGGTGATGGGCAATCCGCGCACCGGCAAATACGAGCGGCTGGCTCGCAAGCTTGGCATCGCCC
>DATGHS010000557.1:0-13632 GCA_035307785.1 Gemmataceae bacterium | reverse complement strand
AAAACACGAATGGCAACCGCAAGCCGCGGACACTACCACCGGCGATTTGCTGCTCTTGTTCCTGGCCTATTCCAACCTGCGCGAGCAGGAGGCCGGGCAGGCGCTGCGAAATCGGCCGGTGATTTTGAAACACGGCCTGATCGCGCTGTTCTTCCCCGAAGATTTCGCGCAGGTCGCGAATCCGCCGGCACTCGATTTCGATACTTGGACGAAAGACAGCGGCGCCAGCATCATCGAAGCGCTTCAGCCGCGCTTGCACCAGCGCTGGCTTGCTCTGGAGCGCGGCAAGCACGAGATCATCGACTGGACGAAAATGCGAGCGCTGGGTCAGGCGCAAGAGCGAGCGCTCTCCGGCTTCCTGCAAGCCGCCCGGCAAGCGAACCGCCCCGACCTCGCGCGCTTCCTTCCGAAAGCGTTGTCCGAATTGCTCTCGCCCGACCTGACGCCGCAATTCTGGCTTGCCGGCCTCAAGGGCAGCGGCCCGCCGAAACTGGCTGAGCGCCTCGACGTGCAACGCGGCGCCCTGGCCACGGTGCGGCAATTTGAGAAACTCGGCGACTGGACCAAATGGGCCGGCAGCGTGAGCTTCGTGGACGATGAAGACTTATACGCCGCCGCCCAGCTTTGGCTGAGCGATTGGGAACAATACCGCGGCAAGGAGCTGTTGCCCGTCGCGCAGCAACTGCTGCGGCAAATTGAGCCGCTGCAAATGAAACAGGAGTCAGGAGTCAGGAGTCAGGAATCAGGGGCCAAGGTTGGTGGCCAACTCCTGACTCCCGACTCTGACCCCTGACTCCTGACTCCTGACCCCTGGTGACCCATGAGCCGTGCCTATCGCATTCGCGTCCAGGAATCGCTGACCCGCGACCTGCGGGCCGAGGATTCCATCGAGACCCAGCTCGAAATCCTGGAAATCCTGCCGCCCGAGCAGATGGGCGAGCTGCTGGCGCAGGAATTAGAGCAGCGCGGCTTCGAGCGGCAAAACGACGGCACGCTCCTGCGCCACGAGGACAATGGCACCAGCGTGGAAGTCGAGCCCTGCACCGGCAAAGTCGTCATCCGCTCCGAAGCGAAAGAGACGGTCATCCTCGAAGGCAGCAAGGAAGGCTTCGGCTACGAAGATTTCGGCGCCCGCCGCAAGCAGGTTGAAGAGAACCTATCGAAAGAATTGCAAGAAGACCTGGCCCAGCGCGCCGAGCGCCAACAGGGCGAGATGCAAACGGAAACCACCAACCGGCTACAGAAGGAACTCGATGACTTGCAGCCCGAAGTGGCCGAAGTCATCCACCGCGTCACTGCCGAAGCACTGAAGCGCAAGGCCTCGCAAATGGGCGAGATCAAGGAGATCAGCGAAGACGCCGAATCCGGCTCGCTCACGATCAAGGTGGAGGTATAATTCCGCGGATTGCGGAATCGGAGGATTGGCTGTGATCGGAACAAAAAGGGCTCCGACATGTCTGCAGGTGCCGTCCGAGACATTCACCGAATAGGAGGTGCCAGCGTCGAGAATCTGAGGTTGAAGCCGAAAGAGACCACATTGCCTGTCCCGGGAATTTCGGCCTTGAAGTGCTCTTCAGCAGATGACGCAGCACAGCAAATACGCGCTGCGTTTCCTTTAGCAGTGGACCTGCATGAAGCAGCGAAGATTATTGGTTCAACAACCGAAGAACTGATTCGGAACGCTGGATTTGAAATCATGCCCGCACCGACTAAGAAATTGCCGAACCATTACCGTGTCATCCATGCGAATGGTGCTGCCGGCTTTTCCGATACGAACTTGGCGCGATGGGCGCAAGCTTTTGTGGAAACGACAGGACACTGACTATGGATACTCAAAAAATCAGATTAGTCGATGCGGACCGTAAGCCCCTCGCTAGCGCCGAGGTCACCCACAAGGACGAGTATTATGCAGGGACCATCGATTTTCGCAATACTCCGAGCAGTGTGCGCTCCCTCTTTGAGGAATTTGAAGAAATCATTCACGGCCAGATGTTCAGCCTCCTCGACGACATCGAAGAGAAAATCGCGGCGCTGCGACTCAAGGCTTCCTTCGATAATAATGGCGCGTTGGTGGAGATACGCGACTTACAGATTTTCCCTCGCACCGGGAAAATATCGTTTAAGGCGGCTGCGCCGGTGACTTTCGCCAGCGGTGCCCCCGACGTGCGACACTAATGACCACGGACCACGGACTATTAGTTTCATGACCAGCATCCTCATCTCAGAAAAAGAACTGCCGCAATCGCTGACGCCGGACCAGGCGGTCGAGGCGGCGTATGCGGCGGAGTTGGCGGAAGTGGCCTCGAAGCTCCAGCGCGGCTTGCCGTGCCTGATCGAGTGCGACAAGGACATGGCCCCGTTCGTCTACCGCAACGTGCGCAGCCGGCTCAAGACCGCCAACATCCAGTGCATCTACCTGGACGGCAGGAAAAAATCGGGCGATGCTCCCAGCGGCGGGGCCATGCCGATGGGCGTCATCGGCATGATGATCGCCCAACTGCGCGAAAAAGTGGAGGAGGCGGCGACCGACGACAAGGGTCAACCCAAAGTCATTGTCCTGCCGCACCTCGACCTGCTCACTACCAGCACCGGCGGGCTCACAACGGAAGCGCGCGAAGTTATTCCACTTCTGTATGAGAACCCCAATTTCGTCTGGCTGGGCTTCAAGGATCCCTCGTTCTCGGTGCCCCGAGTCATCGAAAACCTGTTCCCGCACCGGGCCAGTCTTGTTGGCATTCCGCGCGCGCGGCTGGGGCAACTCATCACGCAAAAAGAGAGCCGAAAATTCGGCAAGCAATTCAATCCATGGTCGTTGTACAAGTATGTCTCGGGCGTAAATGCGGTCCGGCTGCGGAAACTGCTTTCGACCCTGGAAGGCGAAGACTACCCCGCCGAGCCGAAGCATGTCATCCGCCAGTTGCGGCAAGCCACGCTCAGCGGCAACCTCGAAATCCCCGAAGTGAATCTCGACACCGACATCGGCGGCTACGAGCGCGTCAAGCGACGTATCAAGCAGGAAATTCTGGAAGTATTGAGCCGCCGCGACCAGCTCACCGATGCCGATGCGATCTCGAAACTGGAAGAACTCATTCCGCGCGGCATGATCCTGTGGGGTCCACCCGGCACCGGCAAAACCTTCTTCGCCAAGGCCATGGCCGCCAGCATCGGCGCGGCCATTACCGTCGTCAGCGGCCCGGAACTGAAGAGCAAGTGGGTGGGTGAAAGCGAAGAGCACTTGCGGCAAATCTTCCACAAGGCCCGGCAATCGGCCCCAGCCATTATCGTCTTCGATGAACTCGATTCTTTCGCCTCCGCCCGCGGCACCTACACCGGCAGCGGCGTCGAGCATTCGATGGTCAATCAACTGCTCACGGAAATGGACGGCTTCCACAAAGAAGAACTCGTCTTCGTCGTCGGCACCACCAATTTCGTCGAAATCCTGGACCCGGCCCTGCTCCGTCCCGGCCGTTTCGAGTTTCATTTGCACATTCCCTACCCGGAAGACGATGACCGCCGCGAGATCGTCAAAATTTACGATCGCAAGATGAAGCTCAAGATGACCGGCGAAGCGCTCGACTACGCGGTGCGCCGCACCGGCCGGGGCTACATCACTTCCACCGGTACCCCGTTCAGCGGCGACCATATTCAAGCGATGTGCCGGGCGGTCGCCCGTATCCGCCTTCGCGAGAACCGCGCTGATGCCGAGACCACGTCAAAAGACGTCGAACGCGGCCTCACCGAGTACGACGAAAAGAAAAATCTGCATGCCGATGACGAACTCCTGGCCGCGACGCATGAATCGGGCCATTTCGTGGTCTCGCTCTGCTGCGAGCATCATGCCGAGGCGGAGCGCATCACCATTCAGAGCGAAATGCCGTGGGCGCCGTTCTTCGTCAGCTTCAAGCACGATGAAAACCGCATCGGCTACTCGCGCAATCAGCTTCTGGACATGATCTGCGTGCTTTATGGCGGCATCGAGGCCGAGCGCTTGCTCGTCGGCGAAATCTCAACCGGCGCCAGCGGCCTGGGCGACCCGCGCAGCGATCTCGGCCGAGCCACGCAGATTGCCACGCAACTGGTCGAAGTCTGCGGCATGGCCGATCAGACCGGCCTACGCGTCTTCCGCAACGAGAAGGGGGAACGCGAAGTCCTCTCCGGGGCAATGGCCGAACGCATCGACAAGCAGATTAGCGCTATAATTGCAGAACAGCAAAAGCGCGCGGCCGATGTCTTGCAGCAGCACAAAGATTTCCTGATCCGCGTGCGCGATGAAGTCCGCGAAAAAAAGGTGATCGAGCACGAACGCGTGAAGGAATTGATTGCCGAGTTTAGACGACAATAGCCGCTTGCCAAAGAACCTAATCCCCAACCCCTTCCCTAAAAGGAAAAGGGGGGCAAACAGTTCCCCCTTCCCTTTTAGGGAAGGGGGTCAGGGGGTTAGGTTAGACGAGAGAACCCCAATGGCAGAACTTACCATCATGCTTCGCCGCGATCCGACCACTGGCAAGCAAAATGTGATCATCAAGCTCGATTCCGATGCCGACGCCCTGCCCTACGAACACGAACAGATGCACCGAGAATTAGTGGAAAAGCTGCTGGGCAAGTCGCTGGAAGATTTCGGCGAAGTGATCGTGGAGCGCGAAGCCGCCCCTGAGCCGGCCGCACCGCAAGGTAATGCGCCGGAACAGGAGCGGCAAAAGGAAAAAAGAGGAAATTGAACAGAAGGAAACGAAGCAAACGAAGAAAGTATTAGATTGCAGCCCCTGAAGGGGCCACCGATGGGGAGAGTGCTGGATTGCAGCCCCCGAAGGGGGCGACCGATGGTAGCCAGGGGTGGAGCGCTAGCGCAACCCCTGGTACGATGGCCAACTCCAACGTCGGAGCCCTGGAAGGGCGAAAGAATCGATCGCCCTTCCAGACTCCTCAATGGGACGACGCCGAATACTACCATCGGTCGCCGCTCCGCGGCTACAGGTAGGATTGTGGAGCAACCCGCAAGCTCGATTGCTAAGGATCTTTGTTTCTTTCTGTTCGATGATTTGATTATCGAAAAATGATCTTTCTTTTCCCCGATTACGACACGCTTCAATTGGCCATCACCAGTGCGGTGGTGCCGCCGGCGGTGAGCCTCGCGCCGGTGCTGGCCGGCGTGGACGAAGCCAACCGCCCCTGGCTTCAGCCTGCCGCGAAATTGCCGCGCACCCTGGCCGACATACTGCGCAAGCTCGGCGTGAAGACACTGCAAGCGCAGCCGTCGGCCGGAACCGAACTCGGCAACTGGCTGCAAGCGATTCCCTTGCAAAAGCTGCCCGAGCCGCCGCAACTGGACAGCCAGGCCCCCGTGCTCTTCGAGCTGCCCGACGCGAACCAGCTTCCCGTCGTCGTGCAGGAAATGCTGCGTCTGTCGAATGATCGGCAGAGCTTCCGCTGGCTTCAGGAAAACGGCAAATCGGGCACGGTGCTGCTCCGCGTGATCGGCCCGCCGTATTACACGCTGCTGCGAGCCATCGATAAAGAGGCATCGCAAACCCCGGTGCGGGCTTACATCGAAGGACCAAGCCGGGTTTGGGTGCAGATTGGCTACACGCATCCGCTCGCCGAGAAAATTCAAGTCAGCGAAGGGCAGATGTTGTTGCTTCGCGCACCGCGCGATTGGGTCTTCTTGAACGATGCGCCCTTCCGCGATATTTACGACATTCTGCAATTTCAGCTTCCCAGCACCCGGCTCGATTGGGAAGCCGCGGAACTCAAGCAAAAGCTCACCGTGCCGCTGCGGCTCATCGAAGGCGATGCGCGTGACGCGGAGCTTTGGGTCCTGCACCATAACGCGATCGATCAGCTCGATGCCCTGGTGCGCGACGCCAAAGAAAGCCTGGTTCAGCGGCTGATCTTTGCCGTCGGCCAGCGCGACGGTGAGACCATGATCATCTTGCGCGTGCGACCCTCGAAGCAACCGCCGCCACAACTCGTGTTGGATGCTCAGCCGTACTCGTCTTACCTCAAGCTGCCTAATCTGTTCCTTCCCATCGGCACCCGGCTACACCCAGCCCTGCGCCGCGACGCCATCCGCAAACTGCTGGCCGAAGACTCAGGCCAAATCAACTGGCTCGTACCGAATGCCGAGCCGCCTGGCGCCTTTACGCCGGAATATCTGAACGACGATGCTTTCCGGCCGCTGTCAGAATGGGTCGATTACGTGCTCGACCACGATCGCTTGGCTCTTACCGACTGGGTGCAACAATTCCGCTTCGATTTCGAGCCGTTCATCTGCAAGGAAGAAACGACGGCCGAGCGGCCAAAGCCGCCGCCCGGCGCGCGCCGAAAAGCTCCGCCGCAAACGAAGGCGCCCGATGATGACATCGAAGTCGTCTCCAGGACCGAGACGCCGAAACCAGAAAAAACGGAATTCAAACCGCTGCCCAGCGATCTGGATCAAGCTATCGTGGCGCCGCCCACGCAGTTACAAACCGAGGTGGAAGAACTTCAGAAGAAGTTCCTCGCGCTCGATGGCGGGCTCGACGCACCGGAGCGCCTCGCCCTGTGGCCCGAGCTAGCATGGCGGCTGGCAGAATTGAAGAACGCGTCCGACGCGGCCATTTGCTGGGTCAACCGAATTTGGGAAGTCTCCGAGCGCGAACCGGAAGCGCTCCGCGAATTGGTCGGCAAGTGGGCCCGATTGGAGAAAGTTCCTACCGATCCGAAGCTGCTCGGCGAAGCGCTGGATCGCCATCTGTTCCGGGAGACGCCGTCGGCCGCCGAAGTCCGTGCCGTGGTGGCCGGCATCGTCTGGGGCGCCTTGCAAAAGCCGGTCCCGGAAGCGCTGGTGGACCGCCTGCCGCGCTTGCAACGGTTCCTGGAACAACAAGAAAAAAGCATCAGCGTGCGCGTAGTCTGGCTGGGCTGGTATTACCTGTCGAAACTGGCCGGAAATGATGCACTGGCGTTGGCCCGCATCCGCGACCGGCTGCTTGATCGGCTCATTCATCACGGCTTGAATCCGGAACACGATCTGCCGCATTTCCTGCGCGCCGCCGGCCACCACGATGCCGAACGGCTGCGCGTGGTCCGCACCCAGGCCGATAAGCTGCATGATCTGGCATTGGCTTGGTATCGGGAATGCGAAAACGTGAAGTCGCCGCACGAAGATACGTCACATTATGTGGACCTCATTTTTTCGTTCGGCTTCGCCCGGCTCGGCGAGGCGACACGAAGCCGGGAATTGCTCAAGCGCGCTCAGGAGGCGGTCGCCCTGCGGGCACCGGAGTTCACAAGGGAACACGACGCCGCATTGCTGGCCCAGCAACGGGCCGCTTCGGATGAAGACCGGCGCAACCAAGGACAACGGGCCGATTCGGCCGAAGATACGCTGGAAGTGGACGAGTTCCTGTTGCGTATGTTCCGCGTACGGATTGAGCAAGTGCTCAATGGCCATGGGCACCGCAGCCATCTGCCGGCCGAACTGCGCGACGAACTCGACAAACGGCTGCCGCGCGACCAGATGTCTACGGCTCGTTACGGCATCGACCGCATGCGCGAGCAGTCCGACATCCTCGATCCACAAGAGGAATTTGAGCCCTATCGCGATTTTACGCAGAAGCACGTGCCACCACTCGAACGCGAATTGGTCAAGCTGCAGGACATTCGCGATCCCAAACAGCTGAGCCAAACCGTGGCTCGACTGTGGCGCGAGGGCGCCGGCCAGCCGCCCGCGCCCGAAGAGCAAGTGAGCATTTTGGCCGAGGCCATGATGCTGGCGCCGCGCGTAGGCGATGGCTTCGCAATGGAATTGCTCAGCCGCGTGGAGCCGGCCCTCAAGAAATCGGCATCTTCCACTGCCGATATGAAAATGATCGAAGGCCAGGCCGTATTGCTGGAACGAGCGCTGCTAATGGCGGCCAATTACGACCGCGCCGAGATCGTGCAACGGCTGTTGCCGTATTTCGTGTTGCTGCTCGATCAGGCGCAGCACAGCAAGTCGCCGTCGCGGCCGGTCAACCGTGCCTTTCGCCAGTGCTTGCGTAGCCTGCGCAAGCTCGGCCTGCGCGATGACATCGGCAAGCTGATCGACCAGTCCGCGCGGCTAATTCTGCAGGGGCAAACGCTGGCGCAGCTGCAAGCGAGCGCCGGCAATCAATGGCCGGCCACGTTGCAAACCCTGCTCTACCTGGCCGGCGGCTGGATGTTTTTCGGCTGGCACGATCGGGCAGCGGAAATCGTCGATGCGGCGCGCACACTGTTGACCAGCCCGGCCAGTCGAGATAACCTCGCCGCACTTTCCCACCTGCGCTATTCGGAGTTGGCCCGCACTTACGTAGAGGCGCTCGGCCATGCGCCGGTGGATATGGCCATGCGGCGAATCGAAGCGCTTTTTCAAACGATGCGCCGGTTCAAAGACACCTTCACCTCGAACCGCTTCTACGCGCGCTTGCACTTGAACGTAATCGAAGCCGTGGTCATGTCGGTGGTGACGGAAGATTTCGCCATGGGCCCCGGCGTGCGCCGTTGGCTCGACGACGATGAATACCTCGTGCGCCGCCGGATTCACCGCGACCATAAGGCGATGAAGGAAGAACTGTCGCAATAAATGCGATAAAGGTGACAAGGTGAATGATCACCTTGTCACCCCATCACCTTGTCACCTTGTCACAAAATTCCGCAAGCCGGCCTGTAAGCCGGGTTCTGTGCCGCGCCCAAGAGCGCGCGACGGTCATTTATCTAGCCGGCCGGTTGCCCGGCCGATCGTGCGGCCTACCCGGAAGTCGATAACGGACCGGACCAGTCCTGCTCCCTGTTTGGCCTTGCTCCCGGTGGGGTTTGCCGAGCCAGCCGGTCACCCGGCTGCTGGTGCGCTCTTACATTAAGGCTTGCGCCCGCACCTTTTCACCCTTACCCTGGTGAGTAGTGAGTGGTGAGTGGTGAGTGGTGACCGCGGGGCTCGAAGACTCGCCCCGCGGCTTGGATTATGTCTACCACTCACCACTCACTTACTCACCACTCACTCCTCACCAAGGCGGTATTCTTTCTGTTGCACTTTCCCGGTCCTTGCGGACGGTGGGCGTTACCCATCACCGTGTCCTGTGGGGCCCGGACTTTCCTCTGGCCGGCGGCAGAATTGCCCCGGCCGGCGACCGTCCGGCCAGCTTGCGGACTCATTATTATACTTGGGGTGCCGAAGGATGATTCAGGATCTGTGTCATTTTTCCGTATCGGGGTAGGGCCAGAGTTTCCGGGGCGTTGCCGGCAGATGTTTTTGTGTGGGGCGCGCGCAAACATCATCAATTGAATCTGGTGCTGACCATTGGCGGATGCGCGCAAGCCGCAGTGTACGATCCGATTAGTGGAAAGTCATTCAAAAATGCGTTTGATTTCACGAAAAAGCGTTTCGTTTCAGGGGGGGTGTCTTTCTTTCGGTGAAATGGAAACGAAACGCGCCGCCTACCGCCTGCCCAATGGGCACTTGGCCTCCAAATTCTAGTTGGCTTGTGGCTCCGCGCGTTTGCCTTCGAGGCCGTATTTGTCGATCAGCCGGTACAGCGCCCGGCGGCTGATGCCGAGCATCTTGGCGGCATTCACTTTGTTATTGTGCGCCTGCTGCAGCACCTGCTGCACATGCCGGCGCTCGACGTCGCGCAAGTCGAGTGGGCTGGACGCTGGACTCGCGGCCACGGGCGCGCTCTGAACGATCGATTCCGGTAAGTCATCCAGCGTGATCATGTTCTCTTCCGCCAGAATCTGGGCGCGCTCTAGCACATTAGCCAGCTCGCGCACGTTTCCCGGCCAATCATATTGTTGCAGCGCTTGCATCGCCTCAGGCGCCACCTGGCAGCGCACTTTGCCAATCTGGCGAGAGCCGAGGAAGTGATTGACGAGTTCCGGAATGTCTTGCCGGCGCTCTTTCAAAGAAGGCAATGGAATGGTGATCACGTTGAGCCGGTAGAACAAATCCTCGCGGAAGCGGCCGGCCTTCTGCTCATCTTCGAGCGCCTTATTCGTCGCAGCAATCACGCGAATATTGGCATTGCGCTCTTCGGTGCCGCCAATGCGGCGATAATGCCCGTCTTCCAGCACACGCAAGAGCTTCGCTTGCATCGACGGAGCCATTTCGGCCACCTCGTCGATGAACAGCGTGCCGCCCTCGGCCACCTCAATCAAGCCGGTCTTCGCTTGCGTGGCGCCGGTGAACGAGCCTTTCTCATGGCCGAAGAGTTCGCTTTCCAACAATGTCTCCTGCAAGGCAGCGCAGTTCACGGTGACCAGCGGCATGCTCCGGCGGGGGCTGTTGTAATGCAGCGCACGGGCCACCAATTCCTTGCCGGTGCCGCTCGCGCCGCGAATCAGCACCGTGGCCTCGGTCGGGGCCACCTTTTCGATCATCTGTACCACGCGCTGCATGGCCGGGCCGGAGCCGATCAGGTGATAGCGCGGTGATTCAAAGGTGAGCTGCTGTACGTATTGTTTCAGGCGCACGTTTTCGAGCCGCAGCCGGCGGACGTCCATCGCCCTAGCCAGAATTGGCAACATCGCTTGCAATTGAAACGGCTTCAGAAGGTAGTCGAAAGCTCCGGTTTTCATTGCTTCCACGGCCGTTTGAATGGTGCCATGGCCGGTCATGATGATGCCGATGACATTGGGGTCGATCCGCAGCGCCTCGCGCAGCATGGCGATGCCATCGACCTCCGGCATACGTAGGTCGCTCAAGATGATGTCGAAGTTGCCGCGCTCCAGAAGTGCAAGCCCTTCCGCTGCCGAAGTGGCCCCGGCCGTTTCATAATTCTGCTCGGCCAGCATTTCCTGAAGACCCTGGTTCAACTGCACTTCGTCATCGACGATCAGAATTCGCCCCAGCTTCGCCATCCACTGCCTCGCTTTATTCGCTTAATGTTTGTCATGCCTCATGCTCTGATTCTGGATTTTTTTCCACGATTGTCAATCCAACGGAATAACCCCCCGGCGACCTTCCCACATGGGCAGGTTCCAGGGGGTTGGGGGGGCATTGCACGCTTCTAACCGCTACGCCAGGAATCTTCCGCGAGAACAATCTCCTGCCGCTGATGGCCCGATGGGAGGAATTCTGGGTCCTCCTCGGTTTCGCGCTGCAACGCCCCTTCGAGCCAGCGCCAAAAAGACGCGCTTCCGTCCTTGTCGCTGAAAATGGAATAGCGAACTGGCAATGCTTCACGATCTTCGCGAGGCCGTTCAGGTGTGCTCAGCATGCGTGTGCTCATGGTCAGGCGGCTCCGCCGGGGTAAATTTCGTTCGGCGAATTAGGTTCGGACCGCTTTCCAAAAAACAGCCAATACATGAACAGGGCCCAGCCCAGAACCACCAGTATCGTAAGCGGAACATTCATAAGTAGTCCTCGCGAAACATTGAAGAACACGGCCCTCTTCTCAACCCATCGCCCCTCTCCGAAGGCGAGGGGCGGACGTCTGGGTGCTCAGCCACTAAGCATGAAATTCCGTGGGTTCTTGCCCTTTTTGATTTCGGCCTGCATGCCGGAAGTCTCCGGGTCGGCGAATTTGGCCGGAAGCGTGCCTTTTTTGGACTCGATTGTGACCTTCACGGTCCCCGCCGGCACATGGTCCACGAGAAACCTTCCGTCTTTGATCTTGCCGCCGACGAATTGGTCGTTTTGCAGGTGGAACGTAATCACGCCTTCTTCGAGCGGCTTGCCGTTGAAGATCACTTTGCCGCCGACCTGTCCCAAATCTTCATCCGCCGCAGCAATGGGCGCGCCGGATACCAGAACGGCCCAAGCCAAGGTGAGGCCGAGAAGTAAAGGACGCACGTGTTACCTCCTTCTGAATCCGGTGTTAAGCCTCGGCCCGCGCAAGCGCGGCCAGGAGGTCGGTGCTAGATACGACGCCCACCGGGTGCTGGTCATCGTCCACGACAATGATGCGGTGAATGTGCGCTTCCATCATCATTCGCGCTAGCGTGCGCACCGAAACATCCACATGAACCGTTACCGGATCGGCCGTCATCAGTGAGCGAATGCTCGTTCCAGGCAATTCTTCAACATCAACTATCTGGCCGTCCATAAATACGGAGCGCGGCAAGCTGCACTGCGGCATGCCGCCAGGCGGGTCCACCGCGCCTTGCAATATACACGCGCCTTCAGGCAGCGTGCACCAAGTCTTGATGGTGCCGTCCGCCTGTTCCGTTTGGCAAATAAATTGGCAATGGCTGGCCGCGGGAGCGGCCTTCATTTCTTCTTTTCCCGGCCAAGTGAGCCGCAGAAAATCGGTCGTCGAAATCACGCCAACGCAGCGGCCGCGTTCATTGACCACGGGAGCGCCACTGATATACGCTTGCATCAAGGTTCGCGCCGCGTCCCGAATCGGAGTGGTCTGGTGGAGCACAATCGGATTGTGCGACATCAGATCGCCTGCTGTCAGATCCAACAGAGCTTTTTCCTGGGCGATCATGGCTGTTCTCCTTGGAGGAAGAGGATGGGATCGCCAGCGGATATGACTCGCAAACCAGATGCCATTTCTAAAAAGGCATTTTGAATGAAGCGTGTGCCCTCTGTGCCTGTCGATATACGCGAAAAGTCCGAATTTGATGGGAAGTAAACGCAGCGTTTATCGCTGGAAGGGATTGAAACGTGTTGCTCCGGCCGATGACCTATGCACAGCCGTGAAGTTTTCGCACACAGGCTGTGCGGCTTCGGCACACCAAGGGGACGGCATCGAGTACTTATTGGGTACTGAATTGCCGGACCGAACACCAGCAGCGAAAAGCCTGATTCAACGGTCGGGCTGAGCCAAAAAAAGTGCAATCAAATACGGTCCAGTTCAAATCTTTGCTTTTTCGTTGCGAGTGACCGCATCCCCCGCTAAGATCACTGGAAGCATCGAAGCGTTCCTTCACGAGTTGCCTGTTACAAGTCATGGGGGCTTTCGTGAGCAACACAACAGCACCGAGCCGGCGCGATCTATTTCGTGCGGCAGGCGGATTCGCGTTTGGCGGGCTAATGAGCCTGGGGCTGGATCTTCGGGCCGCCCAGGCCGAGGTGCGGAAATCGCGCATTGCCGGGGCCAAAGAGGTGCCGAGTGTTTGCCCGTATTGCGCGGTCGGCTGCGGCCAGCTGGTTCATGTCCGCAACGGCGCCATTATCAATATTGAAGGCAATCCGGAGAGTCCGATCAGCGAAGGCGCGCTGTGCCCCAAGGGAGCGGCCACGTTTCAACTGGTCGTCAACGACAATCGCATCAAGAGGGTTTGGTACCGGGCCCCCGGCGCCACCGAGTGGGACAAGACCAAGACACTCGACTGGGCCATGGACCGCATCGCCAAGCTGGTGAAGCAAACGCGCGACGAGAGCTTTCAGGAATCCTGGAACGGTAAGCGCGCCAATCATACGCTGCGGATCGCCTCGCTGGGCGGGGCGACCATGGACAACGAATGGAATTACGTGCAATGCAAGTTGATGCGGGCGCTGGGGGTGGTCCAGATCGAAAACCAGGCGCGGATATGACACAGCGCTACCGTGCCCGGTCTGGGCACATCGTTCGGGCGCGGCGGGGCCACCACGTTTGCCGCCGACTTGCAGCATTCCGATGTCGTTTTGATCATGGGCTCGAACATGGCGGAGTGCCACCCGGTCGCCTTCCGCTGGGTGATGAAGGC
>DATGHS010000556.1:0-16035 GCA_035307785.1 Gemmataceae bacterium | reverse complement strand
CCCGATCACATGCACGCGCCCATCACCATGCGCGCAATGCAACAGGGGCTGAATGTTTACACGCAGAAGCCGCTCACGCAGTCGATCTTCGAGGCCCGGCAACTGACGAAAGTGGCGGCCGAGAAAAAGCTCATCAGTCAGATGGGCATTCAGATTCACTCGCATCCGGTGCACAAGACGGTAGTCGAGATCATCCACTCCGGCGCGATCGGTAAAGTCAAGGAAGTGCACAGCTGGAGCGGCAAGCACTGGGGCGATCGTGCGCCGATTCCGAACAAGAAGGACAACGTGCCGGAAGGCTTCAACTGGGACTTCTGGCTCGGCGTGGCGGCGGAGCGGCCGTTTATCGGCGGGGAATACTATCACCCCGGCAACTGGCGCAAGCGGCTAGACTTCGGCACCGGCACCTTTGGCGACATGGGTTGCCACATTCTCGATCCGGTCTTTGGTTCGCTTGGCCAGCCCACGGTGGTTTCTGTTTTCTCGGAAGGTGGCGCGCCGAATTCGACCAACTGGGGACTCGATTCGCAAGTCCGCTATAAATTGAAACCGACGAAATACACCAACCAGGAACCGGTGCTGGTTTGGTACGACGGCGACCGCCGTCCGCCGACCGAAGTGCAGCAACAGGTCGGCGGCAAGGTCACCGATCAAGGTTCGATTTACATCGGCACCGAGGGTGTGTTGTATTCGCCCTACATCGCCAACCCCGTGTTGTTCCCGACGGAGAAGTTTAAAGATGCGAAGCTGCCGCACGTCGGCGGCAACGATCACTATCTGCAATTCGTCGAAGCCGTGCGCGGCAACGGCACAACCTCGGCCCCATTCGCTTATTCCGGCCCGCTCACGGAATTGGTCCTGCTCGGCTGCCTGGCCACGCGCTTTCCGAAGCAATTGCTGGAGTGGGATTCGCAAAAGCTACAAACAAACAGCGAAGCGGCGAACCGCTTTGTGCGGAAGGAGTATCGCAAAGGTTGGGAAGTCGAAGGGCTGTGAACCTATAGTCAGCCCGATTCGTTGCAGTTGTCGGGGGGTGGGTCCGCTGGTTCCCTGCAACGAATGCAACGAAGCAACGAATTGCCCATACCTGGCGGCCAAATGTCTTAAGAGATTATGGATGAACAACTTGCGGCAGAAGCAGTTGTCCACCTGTGGAACTGCCTTTCGTTGCCAGTCCGTGTAGGACACGCCGCCATCGCCGGCGTCTGCAACGAATTGACCCGCTAGAGCCAAGGCAACGGCGGTATGCATTCCCTCGCGGTGGGCCGGCGCACCCTCGCTTGCCGACTTGTAGACCTTCAATGCTGAAGTGGTCATTTGTGTAATCGTAGACGACGCTGCTAGCGTCGTCACACGCAACGACGCTAGCAGCTTCGTCTACGAAAAAGCAGCTCATCGTTTTAGAGTGGACCGTCTACTGCGGAAAAGCGCTCCCTTTCCCTCTTGCATCCCAGCGCCGCAAATTCGATAATTGCTGAAACGCTCATCCCGCCATCATTTGCCAGCGGAGTTTGGCCCGGTGGTCCGTGTACGCGAGCAAGAAGTTCGGTACCCGGCAATCGCCTGGCCCTTGTGCAGGAAAGGAGCCAATGCATGAAGTACGCGCCATGGGGGGCCCTGCTGGCAATTCTGGTAATGGCCGCCAACGCGAGGGCGCAGTTTCCGCTTGGCCGCGGCGTCGGCTTCGGCTACGCCAATCGCAACTACATCATCGGGGCATACCTGGGCCCGCGGTTCGGTTACGGCTATTATCCGGGCTATTACTACCCGACCTACTATTACCCGTACTATCCAATCATGCCATCCACGGTCGTGGTCGTGCAGCCGGTGGTGGCGCTCGCGCCGCTCGCGCTGCCGAACTTCCCGGTGGTGCCGCCGCTCAACGAGCGCGACGATCCTCTGGTGATTCAGCCGAAGAAACCGCCGAACAAACAGGCCGTGCAGCAGGCTCCACCCGCGCCAAAGAACCCTCCGCCACCAAAGATACCGGCGCCCCAGCCACAGCCGGTGCTGGCCCCGGTTCCTGAAATGGACAAGAAAGCCGAGGCGGACCGGCTCGTCAAGCTCGGCAAGGAGGCGTTTGCCGACGAAGAACATGGCCGCGCTGCCGAGCGCTTCGTGCAGGCCAGCCGCGTCCAGCCGGACAGCGCGGAAGCGCTGTTCCTGCTTGCCCAGGCGCAATTCGCGCTGGGGAAATATCGCGAAGCCGTCGCTTCCATTTATGCCGGCATGAAGCTGCAGCCCGAGTGGCCAAGTTCGAAGTTCGATTTGCGCGGACTTTACGCCAATAATCCAGCCGAGTTGATTGAGCAGTTGAATTCGCTGCGGCAAGCCGCGGAGGCCAACCCGCAGGAACCCGCACTATTATTCCTGTACGGCTACCAACTGTGGTTCCTCGGCCGGCAGGACGAAGCGAAGAAATTCTTTGAAAAAGCCAGACCGATGGTGACTGACGCCAAACCGATCGACCAGTTCCTGCAGGCGCCGTGATTGACCGGCAGCCGCGCAATAATTCGGCAATAGGGCGGTTGTTTGGGAGGGCGAGGCTCCTGCCGAGCCACCGCCAGGGCTCGGCAGGAGCCTCGCCCTCCCAAACTAAGACATTGCCCCAATGGCTGATTACACGTCCCGACGGAATGCCTTATGCTCTTGCTCAGTTGCACCAACCTCACGCGCGGCTACGACCGCGGCCCGCTCTTCGAAGACGTTTCGTTCGAACTCTATCACGGCGAGCGCGTGGGGTTGGTGGGCCCGAACGGGGCCGGCAAATCGACGCTCTTGCGCATCTTGGCCGGCAAAGATACTCCCGACAAAGGCGATATCCGCTTTCACGCCGGCGCGCGTGGCTTGCTGCTCGAACAAGATGCCGAGATCGCGCAGGGCCGCACGCTCTTCGAAGAGGCAAAAAGCGCCTTCGCCGAATTACTTACTGCTCAGGAAGAAATGGTCCGCACGGCGGAAGAATTGGCAAATGCCAAGACCGAAGTCGAACGCAAAGCGCTCGCCGCCAGGTACGACCGGCTCAACGAACTGCTGCGCCACAACGACGCGTACACGGTCGATCATAAAGTCGAGGAAGTGCTGCACGGCCTGGGCTTTCGGAAGGAGGACTACGGTCGGGCATTGGAGACGTTCAGCGGAGGTCAGCAGCGTCGGCTGCTGCTCGCCAAGCTTCTGCTTTCCAGCCCCGACATTCTGCTGCTCGACGAACCAAGCAACCACCTTGACATCGGCGCCACGCGCTGGCTGGAAAGCTACCTGGTGCAGCAACCGCAAGCCATGCTCATCGTCAGCCATGACCGTTACTTCCTCGACAAGGTCACGACGAAAATCTTCGAGCTGCAGGCGAAGAAGATCACCGCGTACCCCGGCAACTACAAGCAGTATTTGCGGCTGCGGCAGGAGCGCTATGAGGTGGAACTGAAGAACTGGGAAGCGCAGCAGGAATACATCGAGAAGCAGGAGGAGTACATTCGCCGCGTTCACTATGGCCAGCTGGCCAAGCAGGCGCAATCGCGCCGCAAAGCGCTGGAGCGGTTGGAGCGCGTGGATAAGCCCACGCTGGTACAAGCGCCGAGCATGCACTTCGACGAGGTCGTCCGCTCCGGAGACGTGGTCTTCGAAGCGCACGACCTGGGCATGGCATACGATAGGCCGCTGTTCGAGCACTTGAATTTCTCGTTGCCACGGGGCAAGCGGCTCGGCATCATGGGGCCGAATGGCAGCGGTAAGACGACGCTGCTGAAAATCCTGCTGGGCGAAATCGAGCCGACGGCCGGCGAGGTAAAGCGTGGCCACCTGGTTGATCCCGGCTATCTCGATCAGCATCTGCAAATGTTACCGGAGGATAAACAAGTCATCCGGGCGGTCTGGCCGTACCCGGATCCGGAGATCGACGAAAAGAAGATGCGCGATCTGCTGGGCCGCTTCGGCCTGTCGGGCGATATCGTCTTCCAAAATGTCGGGGAGCTTTCCGGCGGCGAGCGCAGCCGGGTGGCGCTGGCTCGGCTGGTGGCCCTGGGCGTCAATGTGCTGATCCTCGACGAACCGACCAATCACCTCGATATCTGGGCGTGCGAAGCGCTGGAGCAAGCGCTGTTGGAGTATGAAGGCACGCTGATCGTGGTCAGCCACGACCGTTACTTCCTGAATCGCGTGGTCGATCTGCTCATCGTCCTCGAAGACGGCCACGCCCAGGTGATTCACGGCAATTACGACACCTACGAACTCTTTCGTGCGACGCGGCAAATCGCCGAGCACAAGGCGCCAGGCCAACCGCGCGAGCAGGCGCCGGCGCGCGCTTCCAACAAGCCCGCCAAGCGCAAGCGGAAGTTCGCGTATCGCAAAGTCGAGGAACTAGAGGCCGACATCGCGACACACGAGAGCCGGCTCTTGGAAATGGAATCTGCTCTCGCTTCCGCCGAGTTGTACCGCGACCCGCCGAAACTGAAGGAGACGATGCAATCCTTTGAAGACACGAAAGTGAAGTTGCAGCAACTCTACGAGCACTGGGAAGAGGCGGTGGAGTTGAATTAGCCGTTTGGCAGGCTATAACCATTTCCAGCACAGGAAGCAACGGCGCCTCTCTGGCCTGAGTTTTGCTTCACATTGCAAGCACCTTGGAATTTACCAGCGGACTGTGCGGTAAGAGCACAGGTGGGAGTTCGCGCGTGCGAATCGGGCACCCAACCATGCCGATCGCCGCTTGGACTGGGAGCCATTCATGCCGGATGCATCGGATCTTCACCAACCTCAAAGCTCGGATGGAATGGATCGGCGCGCGTTCGCGAAAGCGTCGTCGTTGGTGATGGCGGGAGGGTTGATTGCCGGTTACGGCACCATGGCATACATCGCCGGGCGCTTCCTGTATTCGAGTACGCCGCGCAAATTGGCGTGGATGTTTGTGGCGGAAGCGGCCAAGCTGCACGTGGGTGATACGGTCGAGTTTCGGACGCCGGCGGGCCAGACCGTGACGATCACGCGCCGCGGCCAAGAAGGAACGGCAGCCGACTTTCTGGGCTTGTCGAGCACCTGCCCCCACCTGGGTTGCCAGGTGCACTGGGAAGCGCAAAACAATCGTTTTTTCTGCCCATGCCATAACGGCGCGTTCGATCCGGCCGGAAAGGCGACGGCAGGACCGCCCGCGGCCGCCGGGCAATCGCTGCAACAGTATCCCCTGAAAATTGAAAACGGTCTGGTCTTTATCGAAGCCCCGACAGAATTGTTGGGTTGAGGCGCCATGATGACGCAGTTTGCGCGATGGTTCCGCGAGCGTGTGCCCATCCAGGGGCACGTGCTGCGGGAAATGACGAATGAACCGGTCCCGAACCACCTGAAGCACTGGTGGTTCTGCCTGGGCGGCACCCCGGCCTATCTCTTCGTGGTGCAAATCGTCACCGGCATTCTTTTGGCCGTCTACTACGAGCCGTCGCCCAGCACGGCGTACGAGTCGGTGCGCTATGTCACGGAACAGGTGCCGTTCGGCTGGTTCATTCGCAGCGTGCATAAGTGGGCCGCCACGTTGATGATTGCCACGGTCATCTTGCATCAAATGCGTGTTTACTTCACTGGCGGTTATCGGCGGCCGCGTGAACTCAACTGGATGATCGGCATGTTCTTGTTGCTGTGCACGCTGGTCGTGGGCTTTACCGGCTACAGCCTCGTGTATGAGCAACTCAGCTACTGGGGCGCTACGGTGGGCGCCAATATCGCGGCCAATGTGCCAGTCGTCGGCGCCATCGGCAAGCGGCTGCTGCTCGGCGGCGAAGCGTACAACGAGAAAACATTGCCGCGGTTCTTCATCTTGCACGCGGCCGTGCTGCCGGTGACGATGATCCTGCTCCTTTCCGTCCACATCTTGCTCATTCGATTGCACGGTGTGACGGAGCTGCAGTTCAAAGCGGATCGCGATGAAAAGTCGAAATTCTTCAATTTCTTTCCGGACCACTTGTACACGGAAATCATCATGGGCCTGGTGCTCATGATTCTGCTCAGCGCCCTGGCCACGATCTTGCCCGTTGGGCTTGGCCCGCGTGCCGACCCGCTGACCACGCCGGAAGTAATCAAACCAGAATGGTTCTTCTACGTGACGTTCCGGTGGCTCAAGCTGTTTTCAGGCACGGCGGCGGTGTTAAGCATGGGCTTCATCGTGTTCGTCATGTTTGTTTGGCCGTTCATCGATAGCGCAATCAGCAAATACACGCGCTTTGCCGAGGCCAGCGTGTGGATTGGCATCGTGGCCGTGTTCGCCATTGTGGGGCTGACAATCTGGGAAGCGGCGGTGGAACACTAATTTTGGGTGGCCGGGGCTGGAGTCTTCGGAAGCCCCGGTGAGCTAGCCGGGGCTTCGCATCCTGCTCAGCCCCGGCCACCCAGTCGTGGGATTGACGATTAGGGAAGCGGCGGTGGAGCATTGACGGAAAGGTGGCGCTCATGGACATCGGCGAAAGCATTCACGAAATCCTGTTGCGGTCGGACACGTTTGCGTCGCTGTTTTATCTCGCCTTCCTGAAGGATTACCCGGAGGTGCAGAAGCATTTTCAGGGCGTGGACATGAAGCGGCAGAATCTGTTGCTGACTGTAGCGATGATGGTTGTCGAACGCCATTCGCAACATCAGTATGCAGCGACAGGGGAGTACCTGCACTTGCTCGGCCAGCAGCACTTGCGGCGCAACATCACGCGCGATTTGTATCCCAAATGGCGCAACGCCATGCTCGGGACTCTGGAACGATTTCACGGGCTGCACTGGAGTGATGCCTTGGCCGGACAATGGCGAACCGCCCTCGATTCGGCGATCGATGCAATGTTAATGGCTTATCCGGATTGATGAGGGGATGGTTTCATTAAATGGGGAATCAGAATGACCCTGGAAAGCAAGCGTTACATTATTGGCGGGCTTGGTGGACTGTTTCTGGTATCGCTCGTTTTTGTGCAGTACATGGAGGTGGTGCGCAAAAAGGCGGAGACCGGCGAGCCGCGCATCGTGATTCCCACGAGTTCGAAACAGTGCATCGACTGCCATCAGCAGAGCACGCCCGGCATCATCGACCACTGGAAGGGCAGCACCCATGCGCGCAAAGGCATCGGCTGCGTGGAGTGCCACCAGGCGGAGAAAGGCGACGTCGATGGCTTCGATCATTACGGCCAACACATTGCCACGGTCCCAACGCCGCGCGATTGCTCGCGCTGCCACAAGACCGAATACGAGGAATTCGAGCACAGCCATCACGCCAAAGCCGGCAATATCCTGGCCTCGCTCGACAATTTGATGGCGGAGACCGTGGAAGGTTCGCGCGTGCCGTTCGATCCACACTCGCCCACGCCCGGCAAAGGAAAGATCGACAAGGTCAACGGCATGGCCAGCGCGTTCACCGGTTGCCAGCAGTGCCACGGCAGCAAGGTGGCGTTGCAATCGACTGACGGGAAGATGATCACCGTGGATGATCTGAAGCCCGGACCGGACGGCAAGCCGACGAACCAGGAAGCAGTGGCGCGCGTCAAGAAAGACGAGAACGGCAAGCCGCTGTTTTCCGCCAGCACCTGGCCCAATACCGGTATTGGCCGGCTGAATCTCGACGGCTCACTTGGCTCCTGCTCCGCCTGTCACTCGCGGCATGATTTCTCGCCCCGGCGGGCCCGCCAGCCGGAGAATTGCGGCAAATGCCACCTCGGCCCCGATCATCCCCAAAAAGAGATTTATGAGGAATCGAAACACGGTGTGGCATACCGTGATCTGCGCGAACATATGAACCTGAATTCACCGAAATGGGTGCTGGGCGAAGACTACACGCAAGCGCCCACCTGCGCCACTTGTCACATGTCTGCCAACAAGCGAGAAAAAGTCACGCATGATGCCGGCGCCCGTATCTCCTGGACCAACCGCCCGCCGGTGAGCCTGGTCATGGACACGGACGCACAACATCGTGTCGTCACGGAAACGGATCCGGCCAAGCGCGCGGCCCAGATTGTGGACTCCTGGGAAACGAAGCGCGGCCGCATGATGGATGTATGCAAGAATTGCCACACGCCGGATTACGTGACTGCCTTCTACAAGCAGTACGACGATTTCGTGATCTTGTACAACGAGAAGTTCGCCAAGCCCGGCCAAAAAATCATGAAAGCATTGCGCGACCAGAAGCTATTAACTCCTCAGGACTTCGATGAAGAAATCGAATGGACCTGGTACTACCTCTGGCATCATGAGGGCCGGCGCGCCCGCCACGGCGCCTCGATGATGGCGCCAGACTACGCGCATTGGCACGGCATGGCGGAGGTGGCAGATCGCTTTTATATGCAGTTCATTCCGCAAGCCCGCGAGATCGCCCACAAAGCGGAGTTGCAGGGAAAGAAGGCAGAGAGCAAAGCGGTGCTAGATGTGATCGACGAGGTTCTGGCCCGGCCGGAGCATCAATGGTATGAGAAGGAACGCAAGCCGGAAAAGCCGCCGGCACCCAGGTAGGTGGCGCAGGTTGAGTTTGAAGCAGAAGGGGTAATGCGGATTGGTTCGTAGTGACCGCCTTTAGGCGGTCAAGGCGACTCGCTAAAGCGAGTCACTACAAGCTTAAAACCATTTTCCCGGAAATGACATCAGCTTCGAGAATACGAGCGCAAAGCGCACCACGCCGAAGATAAGAAAGACTATCAGGAACGCAGTTTCGGCACGGCGCAGCCAGCGGGCGCGGCGAGAGATGCCTTTGGCCACCGCATCGCGGACGCTATAGGGCAACACCGACAGTACCGCGAGGCCGAATAAGATCGGGTGCAGAATAAAGCCCAGCGGATGGTAATTAAAAGCTGCACCGAAGTTGCCGCGCACCAAGTTGGCGCCGGAGCGGGTCATGCCGCACCCGGGGCAAGGGGCGCCGGTGTAGCGGTGCAGCGTACACAAGTCGGGGATACCCCATTTCCCCAGGCCATCTACGGGCGGCTGCAGGATTACGTAAACCGCCGCCAGCAAGCACCAGCGACAAGTACGGCCACGAATGAATTCGCCCATCCAGTAGCGGCGCTGGGCGATCACTTGTGGCGGTGACGCGGGAATAGCTTGCGCTGAGGGAGTTGGCTCAGCCGGCTGCGCAGTGAGAGGTTCTTGCATGATTTTTCCTGACCAACTTTGAGTTTAGCGGCAAGCAAAAAAGCCGACAAGGCGAAGGGCGCAAGGGTGGCCGGGGCTGGAGTCTTCGGAAGCCCCGGTGCGCTTGCCGGGGCTTCCGAAGACTCCAGCCCCGGCCACCCCAACGCTGCAAATGCCAAACGCGAAACCGCCCAGGGTTCTCCTGGGCGGTTTCCGATTTCCACTGTAGTCGCAAGCGTCGTCAGCACGAGGATTGAATCGCGGACCGACCGCGCTCAGTTGGAGAAGAACCCGGTGGCATACCAGGTGCCGTTCGTTCCTTTGGCAATGTCGTAGCCATAGTAACGGTGTTCGCCCGCCACGGCACTCCAGTGTCCCGGGGAGTGCCGCCAGGCATCGACGCAGGAAAAAGCGGCTTCCAGCACGTTTTCACCGCCAACAAAATTGCCCCACGATTCCGCCACCACCTCCGATTGATTGTGAATCGGCGTGCCGGTCTCCGTGGCGATCTGCTGAGCGGCGGCAATGATGTTGGCGTGGTGCTGGTTGGTCATTGCGGCCTGCCGCAGGCTGTGCCGCTGCGCATGTCCCAGAATCCCCGGGTGAGGCTGGCCCAACACGCTCCGCGGTCGCTCGGGATGCACGCTCACGGCGTAGATCATGCTGCGCTGCGACAGCGTGGCATCGGCCGGCAGGTCGAGGATTGCGGCGACTTCGTTCACTCCGTAGCCCGGCACCCAGCCGTAGCGACTGCCGACCAATGGATGCGCCGAAATCGCAGTATTGAACGTGGGCAGGTCTTTATCGTGCAAGCTGACCATGGCAAGGCCCGGTTGCCCCAACATCTCCGCCAGCGCGGCGTGATTGAGCAACCGCTTGCCTTGCACTTCATAGTCGGCCGGCACCCGCAGGAGAACAAACTTCGCCAGGCGGTTGCGCAGATTAGGATCTGCCAGGACCGCCTCCAGCCGTTCGTCCGCCCGGAAGTAAATGAGCAAATCCTTTTTCTGCTCTCGAGCCAATTGACTGGCTTTTGCATAATCGGTCAACCAGACGGGGTCCGGTTTCTTCGTCGAATCTATGGGCGACTGACCGACGGTAAGAGCCAGAGACAGGAAATGAACTGCGAGCATGGGAACTTCCTTTCCAAAAGGTGTCCGTACGTGGTGCACACTCCTCGCGCCGCGAGTTCAGAGCCTGCGACTTAGTGGTGCGGGGAAGATATGAACTGGTCTCGCCGATGGCGAGATGGGAACCATGAAAAGACTGGGAAATCTACACAGGCTGCAAAGTATGTAAAAGATAGATAGTGGTGCAGATCGAAAGTGCGGTGATCTTTCTGTTGGCTCCTTTAGTAGCGATCAAAAATAGCAAGACAAGGGCTGATTTCGGTTCGCCGAGAATACCATCCGGAACCGTTCTCAGGACCATACTATCCCTAAACATTTTGCCACCAATAACATGTGCATATGGAAAGCGAATCTTATCTGACCCAGCTGGTGACGAAGCTGGCCGCAGGGTTGCGAGGTAAGGCGGTCTCGTTTAGGCAGCGGCATGCTGCCTATGTCCTCTCGTGCCAAACTGCGGATGGCGGGTTTTCCGGCCGCAACCCAGAAGCTGACCTTTATTACACTGGCTTCGCGTTGCGAAATCTGGTTCTCCTCGATGCGCTTGCACCGGAAGTGGCCCTGCAAGCTGCATATTATCTGCGTTCTCGCCTGAGCGGTCAGGCCACGCCGATTGATTTCTTTTCATTGCTTTATTCCAGTCTACTGCTCCAAACCGCTGCCGGAATTGATGCTTTGGAGAATATAGCTCAGGATTGGCCCGATCGAGTTGCCACGCTGCTCGAATCATTCCGTTCTAAGGACGGCGGCTATGGAAAGACACCGGGAGCGGTCGCGGGAAGCACGTACCATAGTTTTCTGGTTGCTTTGTGCTATGAGCTGCTGAATCGGCAGCTGCCGGAGAGCGACCGGATGGTCGGTTTCATCCGCAATCGTCGTCGAAGCGATGGCGGTTTCGTGGAAATTGGCCCCATGAAGCGCAGCGGCACGAATCCCACGGCGGCGGCAGTAGGCTTGTTACAAATGACGGAGCGCTTGAGAGACGAAGAAAGTGCCGGCATCGTTTCTTTCCTCGCCTGCCTGCAATCACCGGAAGGCGGTTTGCGTGCAAACCAAGTGGCTCCGGCAGCCGATCTGCTCTCAACTTTTACCGGCTGCTGGACGCTGGCCGAACTTGGCGGGCTTTCAAGAATCGATAGTGGCGCCGCCCTGCGCTATGTCAAAACGCTTGAGCGGCCCGACGGCGGCTTCCACGGCGGCGCCTGGGACGGCGGCTTCGACGTGGAGTACACGTTTTATGGGCTTGGGGCACTGGCCTTGTTGGACTCAGTCCCGTGATCGATCGGGAAGTTCGAGGACAGAAATCAGAGGTCAGAAAAAGGTTTAGCAGGTTCTGACCTCTAACCTCTGAACACTTGTAACGAACAGCGCTTACCAAAATAGCGAAAAGGCGAGCGGCTCCTGAGAAGAGCCACCCGCCTTTCTGCGTTTCATGCGGAATCCTTCCGCATTTCAATCAGTTGCAGCCGCAACCGCAGGCGCTCGGCTCCACGCCAAAGCGGCGGTGGAACAGGCGCTGGAGCAGACCGGGCCGCTTGTGCTCGCCGCACGGATTGCAGCTCACGCCGCAGGCATTGCAAGCGGTGGCACAGCAGGCGCTGCCGCAAGCATTGCAGCAAGACGGAGCGCAGGTCTGGCAGCACTTCGGGGCACAGCAAGCCGGGGCACAGGGCTGGCAGCACTTCGGGGCGCTGCACGCCGGAGCGTAGTCGCAAGGATTGCAGCACACCCAGCGCGGCCGGCAGACACACACTTCATACGGCACGCACACTTCCACACACTTTTTCACCGTGCACGGTACCATTTCCGTCACCTGATATGGCACCTGTACAGAAACCGTGTACGGCACCGTCTTGTTCACGGTATAAGGAACCTGCACGTCCACCGGAGTCTGCTGCATCGTCATCACGGTGGTGGGGACTTGCCGCACCATGTCTTCCTGCACCAACCGAACGGTGGTAACCGGAACAACTCGGTCGACGGTAGTCGGCACCATGCGGGTGACCGTGTACGGTTCGCGCTTGACCACGTCTTCCTCAACATTGCGGGTCACCGTGTACGGCACGCGGCGAACTTCGGTTTGCTGTTCCATACGAACCGTGGTGTAAACCACGTCCTGGCAAACCACGGCGCCTTCGACAAAGACGCGGCCGGGGGCCGGCGTATCGTAGCCCTGTTGGCGGGCGGGCGCTTGCGCCTGCTGAACCGAGCCAGTTTCGTCGGCCGCAAACCCAATCTTCTTGATGTTGGCGTCGCCTGCATCAACCCAGGCGCCGCAAGCCACGCGCGAAGTCGTGTAAGGGATTTGCTTGCGAACGACTTCCGTTTGCATTCGCATCGTGGTGACCGGCACTTGCTTCTTCACCGTCTCTTGCACCATACGGGTGCATTGAACCGGAATCTGCTTCTGCACGGTGACCGGAACGCGCTTGGTAACGGTCACCGGCACTTGTTCCGTGTGGCACTTGCGAACGTAGACTGTGCACGGAACTTGCTCACATACTGTCTGGTATTTGCACACTTGCCGGGTGCAGCATTGATCGGGCTCGCGCCAGACCAGACCGTGTTTAGGCTCGCAGCAGCAGTTGCAGCATTCGCTCTCACCGCCATGACGGTGGAAAAGCCCGCCGCTGCCGCCGCCAATATGAAGCTTGCCGCGAACCGTGTAGGTTTCGCAGCACATGTACGGAACCTTCTTGGCCACGGTGCGAACGGTTTGGCACGGCTCGCAGGTCCAGCAGGTACGGGTTTGCATGCACGTTTCCTGTACGCAATGGTATTCGGTGCAGCAAACGGTCTTCATGACGGTTTCGCACACTGGGCGACAAACCGTGTAGCAGCATTCGCGGTAGCTCGTTTCGCACACCGGCTTGCAAATGGTCTGGCAGCACTCATGGCAATGTTGCTCGGTAATGCAGTGCTGAACCATGTGGCAGCACTTGTGGCAGTGCTGTTCATAGACCGGCTTGCAGGCCGTGTAGACGCATTCCTTGTAGCAGGTCTCGCTCACCGGCTTGCACACTTTGTAGTGGCATTCGCGGTAGCATGTCTCACTCACCGGCTTGCACACCGTCTCGCAGCAGTGCTTGTTGACGGTTTCGTACACCGGCTTATAGACGCAATAGTGACATTCCTTCATCACCGTTTGGCAGACGGGCCGGCACACGGTGCGCTGCTCGGTCTTGTAGGCCGTTTCGCAGCATTGCTTGTAGCACGTGCGCTGTTCGGTCCGGTAACAGGTCTTGCAGACCGGCCGCATGACCGTTTCGCAAACCGTTTGATGGCAGACGTGGAACCGCTTTTCGGTCACGGTATCGTACACCAGCCGGTAAGAAGCCCGCGTTTGCGCCTGGCTGGCAGTGAAGCAACATTGTGCATCGCAGCAGGGTTGGTTCCAACCGGCGTACTGGGTGCAACCGCAGTGCGAAGCTTGGGCCGCGGTTCCGGCGCCAAATAGGCCGGCCAACGCGAGCAGCAGCGGCGCTCCCAATCGCATTCTCATAGCATCGCCTCCTCAACCGGCGTTCTGCCGGTTTAATACCTTTAATAGGGCACCGAACATGAATCGGAGCGGGCAACGCGCAGAAGGTTTCGGAGCATCCTGTCGGCGCATCATGGCCGGCTCGGCTTCGTTCCGAGTTTGTCCTTCTATGCCCGAGGGTTGAATTCGGCGGAATCCTTCCACAACGTGCTTATCGGCGCGAAGTTCGCCAGTTTATCAGCGTTATCGGCGGCATAAACGAACCTTCACGCGGAAGCGTGCCAATCGCGCGGAAAGTGCGGGGAAAATGAGAAGATGGGATTGTGCAGGGGAAAAAATGAAAGCCCAGGGACGGCGGTCCCTGGGCTCTAGTGCTTTACCACTCACCAAACACCAGTTCACCAGATCAATAGTGCCAGCTAGCGCCCACGTTCAAGCCGTGGATCACGTAGGTGGTGGAGGTGAACGGATTCACCGGGGCCGTGTGAGCGCCGGCGCCCGCAACTGGTGCCAGAGCCGCAACGAGCTGGTCGCCCGGACGCTGAACGTTCAGATAGGCGAGGAAGCTGTAACCAATGCGGACCTGGATATGGTCGGTCACCTTAAGAGCAAGATTGCCGTCCACCTCCGGAATTACCGAGAAGTAGTTGGTTCCGAAGTAACCGATGTTCCGGTCGTTGGTAAACATCTGGCTGTTCGACGCATCCGTGTTGCTGCCCAACACGATGAGGTTGGCGTAGCTGTAGCCGACTGCGCACTTGGCCTGCAAGTCCGCTACGAATGCACCCAGGTTCTCTTTGAGCCAAAAGCCTACCTGACCGCCAATGAAGTAGTTGCGGGTATGGAACTCTTCAAGCACTGCTGCCGGCCCCGCGAATGGTCCACCCGCCGCCACGTTGTAGGTGAAAGTCATGTCTTCTTCGACAGTGGCGAATTTCGGACCATAAATTAGATACACGGATGTATTCTCGCCTTTGATCACTCGCCGAATGGAATTGGCGTCCGTGTCGGTGAACGACGTGTTGGCCGAGAAGGTATTCGGCCCGGCGGCGGTCAATGCGACCGTCGTGGCGCCGCCGTTCGTGTTCACGAATGGACCAGCGACACCCGCAGCGGGGGTAACCGTGATGACCCCGGTGTTGGCGAAGAAGCTGTTGGTGATCGACTGGAAACCACGGCTTTCTTCAGGGTTCGTAAACATGCCGGTGTCAATCCGGAACCCCAGGATCATCGGCAGCGGAAAGCTCGTGCCGACCAACTGAGCGCCGGTGCCGCCAGCCCCTGTTGTCACCAGGTTGGGCGCCAGGTTCATGGCCGGCGGAAACCACATCTGGAAGTCGGCCCCCAACCAGCCATGAATCTTCCAGGGTTCCGGGCAGCACAACTGGCAGCTCGGAGCACAGGTGCTGGGGTTGGCCGTTGCGCCCTGCATAGTTGGGGCTTGCGGCTGGGTCTGTTGATTCTGGATCTGGGAATATGGTCCCAGGTTTGGGCTTCCTGCGCCGGGATAGACCTGGCCGGCATCGGCCATCGGGGCGCCGCCGTATTGGGCTTGAACCAGAGCCGACGAGTTCAAATTGCTCGATTGTTGGGCATGGGCCACTCCGGCGCTGGCCAGGAGGGCCGCCATCATTCCGAAGAGCTTCTTTCGCATGGCTTCCTTTCCTCACAAGACGGCCGCACATACCTTCCCGGGCCGGCGCAGCCGGATATAAGTTTTTGCCCAGGCTGCGCCTTTTGACTGTGGTGCTAGCGCTGCCTGACATGACTCCTAATCGGAAGTTAGGAATTGTGGCGGAAGCGCCGCCAAGCAGATTGGCTGCAATGACTGGGAGGCATGGCGTTGGAATCGCTACAACCGGCAAAGATTCATCATCTTACCAGTGGGCCGGGCAGGCTGGAGAGGAAGTCGAGAACGGAACAAAGAAAGCCCAGGGACGGCAGTCCCTGGGCTTTTGTGCTTTACCACTCACCGCACCCCAGTTCACCAGATCAATAATGCCAGCTAGCGCCCACGTTCAAGCCGTGGATCACGTAAGTGGTGGAGGTGAACGGCGGGGCTGGAGCCGTGTGCGCGCCGGCACCCGCTGGCGGCAGCAAGGAAGCAACCAGCTGGTCGCTCGGCCGTTGCACGTTCAAATACGCCAGGAAACTATAGCCGATGCGCACCTGAATGTGTTCGGTTACCTGATAGGCGAGGTTGCCGTTCACTTCCGGAATCAACGAGAAATAGTTGGTGCCGAAGTAGCCGATATTGCGGTCGTTCGTGAAGACCTGTGTGTTGGAGGCATCGGTATTGCTGCCTAGAACAATCAGATTGGCGTAGCTGTAGCCGATGGCACACGCGGCCTG
>DATGHS010000555.1:0-3465 GCA_035307785.1 Gemmataceae bacterium | reverse complement strand
AAGAGCAACTGCTCGAATGGATTTTGAAACAACAGATGAACGAACGGCATCCATATACAGGGGCGGAACCAGGCGGGTGGGGTTGGTCGCACCTCTCCGGCAGCGTGCCGGATTGCGATGATACGGCCGGGGCGCTGATTGCGATTGCGAATCTTTGTCTGCCCTCTCCCGCGCTTCGGGAGAGAGGGGACCAGGGCGAGGTGGCGAGGGACGTGGCTCTTGGCGGGCGCTTACCTCCCTCACCCCAACCCTGTCCCCCGGAAGCGGGGGGAGAGGAAGAAAAGAAGGATGTCCTTGATCTAAACAATAACGGACCCGCTGGCCTCCGTTGGCTTGTCGGCATCCAGAACTGGGACGGTGGTTTTCCCACATTTTGCCGTGGCTGGGGCCGGCTGCCATTCGACCGCAGTGGCACCGATCTGACCGCCCACGCGCTCCGAGCGTTGTTCGAGTGGGGTTGGCGGGATCCGTTCCGTTATTCCGGTCCGATTCGAGTTTCCAAAAAATGGCGCTGGGTTTGGAGTTTGGCATTCCAGTACTTGGAGCGCACGCAACGCACAGATGGTTCCTGGCTGCCGCTGTGGTTTGGCAATCAACATGCTCAGGATGATATGAACCCGACCTATGGCACTGCACGAGTTTTGGCTGCGTATCGAGACATTAAGTTACTCGAAAGCGAGCCGGCGCAGCGCGGCATCCGCTGGCTCCTCGCCAACCAAAACCCCGACGGCGGCTGGGGCGGCTGCCTCGGCTGCCCTTCCACCGTAGAAGAAACCGCGCTGGCCGTTGAAGGGCTGCTCGATCTCGCGCCGCCGGAGCAGACGCCCACGGTCGAGCGTGGCTTGCAATGGCTCATCGAGCGCATCGAAGCCGGAGGATTGTACGACCCGGCTCCGATCGGCTTTTATTTCGCCAAGCTCTGGTATTTCGAGAAAATGTATCCGATTGTCTGGAGCGTGGCGGCGTTGGGGCGAGCGCTGCGGAAAGCCCAGGGACTGCCGTCCCTGGGCTTTGGATCGCCGAATAATTGACGCAGCCGACGCGTCCAGTATATTTGACGGAGAACTTCAGCCGGTAAGAATTACCTCCCTCCCTGAAAGCGCGATTTATTTTTCGAACAATAGCCAAGGACTCCGCTGTGACTGTTGCCGTTGAAACGACTGCCGAAGCGAAGCCCAAAAAAGCCAGCACCGCTCATCTCAAAGTTGTGCCTGAAACACGGCAACTTCGGGATAACATTCGCGCGCTGGCACGCGAGTTCGCGCAAAAGCTCGACCGCTCGCGGCCGCTGACGAAGCCCGAGGCGCAAAAGCTGACGGAAGATTTTTTGCGCCAGCACGGCCTCGGCGAGCAATACCTGGGCTTCTCGCTGGTCGCGATCATGAACGAATTCTGGCGCGAGCAGGTTGCTGCCATTCCTTTTAATCGCCGCTTGCTGCTGTTGCCGCATTGCCTGAAGAATGCCGAAGGCTGCCCCGCCGATTACGACGAGTTCGGACTCGATTGCAAAAAATGCGGCGCCTGCTCGGTGGCCGACTTCAAAGTGCGGGCCGAAGAGCTGGGCTATAAGGTCTTAGTCTCGGAAGGCACCCCGATTGTGCTGAAGATCATTGTGAGCGGGCATGTGGACGCGATTGTCGGCGTCGCCTGCCTGAACGTGCTGGAAAAAGCCTTCGACAAGATCTTGCTGGCGGGGATCCCCTGCGTGGCCACGCCGCTCTTGTCGAGCAATTGCCGTGACACGTCGGTCGATGATGACTGGGTGTCGCAGATGATTGAACTCAAGACGGAACCGCCGCCAGTGCAAACAAAGACCTACGTGCATTTGCTGCGGACGGCGACGGCGCTATTCGAAGAGCCCGAGCTTAGCCGGCTGGCACCGCGCCGTTTTCCGAATTCGACCGATCCGCTGGCGAAGCACGAGAGCATCGCCTACGACTGGCTCGCTCAGGGCGGCAAACGTTCACGGCCATACATCACGCTGGCCGCGTTCGACGCGCTCACGGGTGCACCTGGCACCCGCTCGCCGGAAGGCGTGTACCTGCCCGACCCGGTTAAGCGCGCGGCCGTGGCGATCGAGACATTTCACAAGGCTTCGTTGGTGCACGACGATATTGAGGATGACGATACCTTCCGTTATGGCACTGAAACTCTGCACCGGCAATACGGTGTACCCACGGCCATCAACGTCGGCGACTACCTTATCGGTCTTGGTTATCGGTTAGTGAGCCGGGAGCGCAAAGACCTTGGCGGCGATTGTGCGGCCGACATTCTCGACAAGCTGGCCGAAGCGCATCTAAAGCTTTCCGAAGGCCAGGGCGCTGAACTTCTGTGGCGCGATGCGCCCGATAAGTCGCTCACACCGCTCGATGCACTTAAGATTTATGCCCTGAAGACCGCGCCGGCATTTGAGGCAGCGTTGTTTTCCGGCATTCGCTTGGCCGGCCCGGCTGACGCCTATGAAAAAATGATCGGCGATTTTAGCCGCAATATCGGCGTTGCATTTCAGATTCTCAATGACCTCAAAGATTGGGAAGGCGACAACGATAACAAGCTGCTGGCCGGCCAGGATGTTCTCGCCGCCCGGCCCACGCTGCTGCTCGCGCTGGCGCTAGAATCTGCTTCGCCGCGCGATCGGGAAGAATTGCTGTCGCTGGCCCGCACCGCTCAGGAGCAGCCTGAAGTGCAAGTATTGGAGCGGGCGCGCTTTCTCTACTCGAAGTACAATGTCTTCGACAAGGCCGAGCGCATGGTGGAGAAGTTCCGCGCCAAGGCCGAGGCGCTGGCCGATGAAGTTATGCCCGTGGAACTGCGCGAGTTGCTGTATTACCTGGTAGATAGCGTGCTAGATCGATCGAGCCATGTAGACCGTCCCGCCACAGAGCCCGTCGTTTCCTTACCGCTCGTTGCCGCCCAATAGGCCGCTTGCGGCTTCGCCGGCGCAATTTGGTTTTTTTCCGATGAGCGACAATTCCTTTCGCCGTGATCCGCAACTGCCGGAACTTTTCGCCGTTTTCCCCGATCCAGTCGCCGTCCCCGAATTCGAAACCGTGCCCCCGAATGAGGTGCCTGAACCCTATCACGGTTTGCTTGTTCACAACCATCACATGACCGTGACCATGGAGGAGTTCTACCACGACCGGGTCCATGTAAGAATCCTCCAACGGTTGCTCGGCGACGACTGGTACGCACGGCAAATCCTGCTCGTGTGTCAGGGCAATGGCAACGTGGTCCAATTTGGCTTGCCGATTATCAAGCTCAGCTATTGCTCCGAGCCGGTGCGCGAGGCGATCCTGGAGGGCAAGACGCCGCTGGGTCGAATCCTGATCGAAAACAACGTGCTTCGCCGCATCGAGCCGACGCAGTTCCTGCGCATCCTCCCAGGCCGGGCAACGGAAGCGTGGTTCGGCCCGGAGCGCGGCAAGCAAGTGACTTATGGCCGGCTTGGCGTGATCTTCTGCGACG
>DATGHS010000554.1:0-6620 GCA_035307785.1 Gemmataceae bacterium | reverse complement strand
TGAAATCGGCTTCCCTGTCTTTGCCTTAAGTGGAATTGGCATGGCGTGCGCCCTTTGGTTACGTCGGCGCCGGCTCGGGTGGCAAGCATGGTGCCTGCTCGCTTTAACAGTTGCGGCTTGTCTTATAGGGTTCGTTTCTGCTTTGTTTCACAGCAGGGCCGAGGGCGGCTTTCCCAATGCCGAATTCGAACTAACTTTTCTCGATTCCAATGGAAAACCGATACCAGGTGTCGAACTTCGAGTCGAGAGTCGGCTCGGCGAGGTTGATTACATCTATCCGGTGACTGATTTTGAGCAAGGCCACGCACCGCGATCGAATGAAAAAGGCGTGATGGTATTTCATCACGTCGGCCACGGTTTGGAATTCGGCGCCGATGAATGGGACTTGTTTTTTCTTATCCCGATGGGCAATCGACTACCACCGCTGTTCGTTTGCCGATTCTTGCTGGAGGGCCGCGAGGTCTACCGGATCAACTTTCACGAGCTTTATGGGCTGGCACCGCCCGGGCCTGGTGCGGTGAGAGTGACTCGGCGCTGGAAGTTACCTGAAACGCTTCGGCAACCAGGCAGGGAAGAGGAAGATGTCGACTTCCGGCTCGTGCGCCACAAAGTCACAGTGCAATAGCAGAATTCGATCATATCAAATCCAGCCGCCGCTTCGTCACTCGCGCCCGATTGCACTCGGCGCACATGCCGCGCACCACCAGCGTGTACCCAACGCCCTGGAAGCCGTGCTGCGCGCAAATCTCCTGAATCGCGGCTTCGATGCCGTCGTGCTGAAACTCGATCATCTTCTTGCAATTCTCGCAAACCAGGTGCTCATGTTGCGGGTAGCCGTAGTCGTGCTCGTACACTGTGCGCGTGCCGACTTCAATTCGGCGCAGGAGCCCGGCATCCACTAGCTTTGTCAGCATGCGGTAGATAGTCGCCCGGCTGATGCCGAGTCCGGCGCGCTTCACGTCATCCACCAGTTGGTCGGCATCGAAATGTTCGTGCTGCGAAAAGATGTAGCGGATGAGGTCGCGTTGCTGATCGGTAAAACGTTGCGGCTTCGAGCGCGTGTTTAAGTATTCGCGGAATTTGTCTTCGGGTGATTGCGAGACAGGCACGGCCGGTAGCGACACGGCTGGCTCCTGCGGACGAGAGGAAAACAAATAATAAGGGCCGGAGAGTTTGACCTCCCCGGCCCCAATCCTGTTATTTCCAGACGGAAATAGGCCCGGATTCAGACTCGTTCTTTCACTTATTATACATTCCCTCGCCGGCTTGCCAACCGATACGGGCTAGACCCCGAATTCCCGTTCAGGGGGCAGGAGCGTTTCCTACGGCGAACTTACCGCTCCAACAGCCGTGACAGGGCGGCTTGCAGTTTCTCCTCTGTCTCGTAGGTGCCCGCTTCTATCTCACGGCGGACCCGGGCGACCAGGTCGTGCCGAATCGAAGAGTCGGCCAGCGGGGCTCCTGAAACCCCCGACAGGCACAAACCCTTGCGATACACCGGCGGCCGCGACGCGCGCAGCAACCGGCTGGGAAGATGCGGACCCTGCAGACACAAGCTCGAATCATTCGGAAACATGTGCATATCTCCCCCAACGGTAGCGGCCGTGTTCGGAGAACCGGGGAAACCACCGTCAGGTTCAGGTAAAGACCGATCGGAGGGGGATTCCCTCAGCGGCCGCACAGACAGGACGTAGACGCGGCCACTTCCATGACAGGTGCATTATAGGCACGCGGCTAACGATCTTTTTCAAGAAAGGTCCTGGTCGCGTGCCATTTCGTGTATCGACGCGAAAGAGGGTGCGATTGAGGCAATTTGGCGACCCAAATCCCTGCCTGTGGTGGGATGGGCACCGATACTCCCGCCTTGAGCATCGGTGGGGAACTGGGGAAAAAAAACAATCATGATAATTCTGAGAAAGTTAAAGTCGGTAAGGATTAGCGCGAGGGGAAGAGGTGAGGGATTTACCGATTAAGCCGTGGGGGCGAGTTCAAGCCGCAGGGCGAGTCTTCGTGCCTTGCGGGCCCAACACCCGCAGGACTCGAAGACTCGCCCTGCGGCTTGCCGGTATTATGCATAACTTCGCCGGCTTGCCCGGTCGAGCTTCACCATCCGCAGCACATTCCCCTTGGGCATTTTCCGCTCGGAAACGACCTGATCCATAATGCGGCGCATCAAGAACACGCCACGGCCGCCGATGCGCATTTCCCCGGGTTGAAGGTGTGGCACCCCACTGACATCGAAATGCTCGCCATCGTCGTGCAATCGGATTTCGAGCCCGTTTTCCACGGGCAGGATTTCCAGTTGCCACAAGGCATCGGGCCGGCCGTCGTGGGCATGCCGCATGATGTTTTGCAGCGCTTCATGTGTGGCAGCCTGAACCGCTTCGGTGAAATCCAAGTCGAAATTCAAATGCATGCAGATCGATTCGACAAACAATCGCGCCAGCGACAGCAGCCGAAGATCGCTTGGCAGCGTGAGTGAGTAGGGGGCGGGATCTACAGACATTCGTCCGTCTCCGCGGCGGGACCGTGGAGCACGTTTTCAACGTGCCCGAATTGCGAAGGGCACGTTGAAAACGCGCCCCACGATTCTTGTCGAATCTTAGGCGCTACGTCTGCTTTTCACAAGCCGCCTTTCGGCGAAGTTCATCCACGCGAATGTCGGCCAAGCGGGTCGGTTCCGGTATGCGATAGCCCCGGCAGCAGGCCAGCACCACGCGCACCGCGCTGGCGAGATCGATTTTGTGCCCGACAGAGACGAAGACCGGGTTCACGTTCTCTCTGGTCCGCACCACGTAGCCGACTTGTTCCTCCTTGTCCATTAGCGGCGACAGCGAACCCGCTTGTTTGGCGGGAGCCTTGAATGTGCCGATGAGCCGGCTCTTGGCGCAACCAATGGTCGGAAGATCGAGCCAAAGGCCGACGTTGCTGGCCAAGCCGATGCGCCGCGGATGCGCGATCCCCTGGCCATCGATCATTACAACGTCCGGCGTGTTCTTCAGTTTGGCAAAAGCTTTCAGCAGGGCAGGGGCCTCGCGGAACGTCAGCAGACCCGACACATACGGGAACTTGGTTTCGAGGATCACGTCTTGAGTTTCGATGACTTGATCGTCGGCCAGGCGGAAGAGCAAGACGGTCGCGTACGTTTTTTGGGTCGCGAGGTCATAAGAAATGTCGGCACCAGCCACAAGTTCCATGCACGTAAGCGGAACCTGCGCGTCAATGCGGCTCGCCATCTTCCGCTGTAGTTGAACCGCTTCTTTCGGAGTGACGTTCCATCTGTGCAGCCGCTTGATGTGCATAACCGTTTCGCCGCTCGCGGCGTAGCAACCTCATCGCGCTGCCGCCGGTTGCCGCAGCGCTTTGCGAATCGTCTCCGCCGCCCGCTCCACCTGCGCGGCCGACACATCGAGATGCGTGCAGGCCCGGCACACCTGCGCGGCCGTGCTGTTTACCAATACACCATGTTGGCGCAAGGCAGCCAGCACGTCCTTGGCGGCGCCGAGTTCCGGCTCGATTTCGAACCAGACAAGATTCGTCTGCACGTCCGGCGGTTCGAGGCGCAGGCCCGGCGTATCTGCAATGGCCTGCGCAATCACCTGAGCATTGCAATGATCTTCCGCCAACCGGTCGATGTTGTTCTCGAAAGCGTAAAGTGCCCCGGCTGCGGCCCAGCCGGCTTGCCGCATGCCGCCGCCAAAGAGCTTGCGAATGCGCTTGGCTCTCGTGATAAATTCCTTGGTACCGACGAGGGCAGAGCCGATCGGCGCGCCCAGACCCTTGCTGAAGCAGACGGAAATGGTATCGAAATGCTTGGCCCACTCTTTTCCTGGAACGCCCGTGGCCACGATGGCGTTCCAGAGCCGGGCGCCGTCGAGGTGCATCATCAAACCGTTGGCCTTCGCCCACTGGCTAATGGCTTTGATTTTCTCAATCGGAAAGATTCTTCCCCCGCCTCGGTTGTGGGTGTTCTCCAGGCAGATGAGCCGAGTGCGAACGTAATGATCGTTATTGGGCCGGATTTTGCCTTCCAGCTGCGAAACATCGAGGATGCCGTAATCGCCTTCGTAGGTCCGGCACATGACGCCGCTGAGCGCCGCCGGCCCGCCAGCTTCCCAGGTATAGATGTGGCAAGTCGCCTCGCAAAACAATTCGTCGCCCGGCTGCGTATGCGCCTTCACCGCGACTTGATTCGACATCGTTCCCGAAGGGACGAACAGCGCTGCTTCCATGCCGAAGTACGCGGCCACCTTGTCCTGAAGCTGGTGCACGGTGGGGTCTTCGTTGAAGACATCGTCGCCCACTTCCGCTGCGGCAATAAATGCCCGCATGGCCGGCGTCGGTCGCGTGACGGTATCACTTCGCAAGTCGATAGGGGAGTCTTTCATTTGACTCTTTCAAATTCACCGCGAAGGCGCAAAGAACGCAAAGAAGTCTTGCGTTCTTTGCGCCTTCGCGGTGATTATTTCTTGGGTTTGTCTGCTTCGCTTTCGTTATCCAGGAACCAGCGCCCGCCCGATTGCCGCAAGGTCATCTGCTTCTTTGGCACATCTTTGAGCGTGACCTTGGCCGACGTACCGCTTTCCTCGACGGTTCCTTCTTTGAGAAACCGGACAAATTCCTGCCGGCGCTTCGGGTCGGCCAGGTGCTCTTCCGTATCGCGCACCAGACCTTCAAAGTTCCCGTTGAATTCCTTCACTCTGGAATCCACGAAAAGCGGATCGGTCAGATGGGCAAGAATATAATCGACGCGCGTCCGCTCCAGCGCGGTGGCAATGGACTTCATCGCCTCCTTGGCAGAGCCTTGCGGATAGGCTTCAAGGTCCGCCTTCACGCCGTAGCGGGGCGGGGGCGGTTCGGCTTTCTTCTCTTGGGCCCATGCAGCCGTGCCCACCGCGAATACGCAAACGAGCGCCATGCCCAAACGCATGATCGATCCTCCAAAAATACGGTATCCAATGTCCTTGATTGTATGGTTGCGCCAAAAGACAAAAAGGGGACACAAAAAACGCCAAGGATATGACCAGCCGTAGCGGAATTCGCAAGAATTCCGTTTGTCTAATATCGGAACTCTTGCGAGTTCCCCTACAAGAACCAGATCTGCCATAGCCGTTTGCATGTGCGACTCGTGTCTCCTTTGTGTTCTTTGTGTCCTTGCTTTAGAATATCCCCATGCCTGCAAATACATTCGGCGAACGATTTCGCATCACCACGGCCGGCGTTTCGCATGGCCCCGGTTACATGGTCATCATCGACGGTTGTCCACCAGGGCTTCCGCTCGGCGCGGATGATCTGCTTCCCGACCTGCGCCGCCGTCGGCCGGGGCAATCGAAACTCGTAACGCAACGCGATGAAGCTGATATGCCGGAAATCTGGTCCGGCGTCTTCGAAGGCAAGACGGACGGCACTCCGATCGGCATCCTCTTCCGCAACGAAGACCAGCGCAGCAAGGATTACAGCGACATCAAGGACAAATATCGCCCCGGCCACGCGGATTTCACGTTCGATGCGAAATTCGGCTTCCGCGACTATCGGGGCGGCGGCCGCTCCAGCGCGCGAGAGACCGTCTGCCGTGTTGCTGCTGGCGCGATTGCCAAGAAGTTGCTCGCACTGCAAGGGGTGAAGGTTGTCGGCTACGTCAAGCAGATCGGGAATGTGATCGCGCAAATCGCGGAGCCGGCGAAACTCACGTTGGAGCACGTCGAAGCCAATGCGGTACGCTGCCCGGATGCCGCCGCGGCGGCAGAGATGATCGCACTGATCGAAGAAGTCCGCAAGGACCACGACTCCGTCGGCGGCATTTGCGAACTGGTGGTTACCGGCGTCCCGCCCGGCTGGGGTGAACCTGTTTTCGACAAGCTCAAGGCTGATCTCGCGAAAGCGCTCCTGTCGTTGCCCGCGGTGATGGCATTCGAATACGGGGCGGGCTTCGCCGTCGCTACGGCGAGGGGAAGCCAGAACAACGACGCTTTTGTTCCTGGCGAGCCAGGAGCGTTAGCGACTGGAGGAATCAGAACCGCCACCAACCGCCACGGCGGTATGCTGGGCGGCATCTCCAGCGGCGAGCCCATCATTTGCCGCGTGGCCATCAAGCCAACAAGCAGCATCCCACAGCCGCAAAAGACGGTGACGAACAAGGGCGAGCCAACCGAGATTTTGGTGAAAGGCCGCCACGACCCATGCCTGCTGCCACGCTTCGTGCCGATGGGCGAAGCGATGGTGGCGCTGGTACTGGTTGACCACTGGCTGAGATGGAAGGCGCAGTGCGGGAAGTAACTGGCGAATTCAACGGTCGTCGCTAATGTCGGCAGCGCGTTTTGCCAGGCGATCGAACGCGACCAAATAGTCGGCATGAATATTGGCAATATGCGCTCGCAACCGGGGGATCTGCTCCTCGTTAGCGCGCAGCAAAGCAGTAACGTCGGCCTCGTCTTGCGGGCGGCCAGCAGCCAGCTTCAATTCGATCAAACGAGGCAAACTACTGAGTTTTGCATAATAGAGTGACAAACTTCGAGGAATATGGTAATACCGTGGGATGGAATCGCACATTCGTCCACGGAGGGACGGTGCCGCCTTGCGTCTTCGCCGGATGCGTGCGGCCCGTTGGTTTGCGCGGCGCA
>DATGHS010000553.1:0-10756 GCA_035307785.1 Gemmataceae bacterium | reverse complement strand
AGCCAGTAGGAGGAGATCGCTCCCAGGCTCGGATGCACCACGCCGCCCATGCCTTCGCGGTAGCCGGTGTGCATGTAATACCGAGCCCGGCCATGACTGCCTTCGCTGGTGGACATGCCGCGCAAGAGCGACACGTCTTTCATCACCTTCGCCACTTTCGGCAAGTTGTCGCACACTTGAATGCCGCTTACGCTGGTGGCAATCGGCTTGAAGCCGCTGGTGCTGTTGCCCGGCTTCGGGTCGAAGGTATCGATGTGGCTCGGGCCGCCGGTCATAAAAAGCAAGATGCAACTCTTGTGCTTCGGCTTGCCCTGCGAAGTCTCGGCCGCATGCAACGCCAGCCGATTTAGCCAGCCCGAAGCCGGCAGCGACAGCGCGCCCAGGGCCGACAACTTCAACCACTCACGCCGGGAAAGGGAATTGGAAAGCATGGTTACTTCTTTCTCCCCTCTCCCCGCTGGGGAGAGGGGCAGGGGGTGAGGGGTTGGGGTCGCTCACCCCTCACGCCTAACCCCTCTCCCCAGCGGGGAGAGGGGAACCAAATCAATGATTGAACATAAACTCCGCGCTGTTGAGGAGCGCCCACATCATGTCGTTAAACGCCTTGTTCGCATTCGACTCCTTCGCGGCGTATTCCTTCAGCTTCTTCGTCTCGGTTTCCTTCGGCAGGCGTGAAAGCACTGTGAGATAAATGCCTTCAATCACCTTGTCTTGATTGTCGGCCGACTTGCGGATGCGCGCGACGACTTCGTTCGTGTTGTTGATGCCCGGGGCGTTGAGCAGTTTCAGGGCCTGCGGTATGCCCTGCGTATAATCCTCCACGACGCCCACGTCGTCGTCGGCCTCGGCATGGAAGAATTTGCGGAACGCCGCTCGCGACCCGCCGCCGTACTTCTTCTTGTCGCCCTGACCTTTCTTGCCCTTCGCTTGATCGTCGCCGCCAATCGGGCGGCCCAGCACGACCGCCAATGAATCGAAGAGCATGTCGGCACTCAGGATCTTCGGCTTTATGTGGCTGTAGAGCTTGTCGTCGTCTTTGTTCGACGGCAGGGCCTGGCTGGAGCGCTGATACGTCTCGCTCAGGCAGATGCAACGGATGAGGTGCTTCAGATCGAAACCGGAAGCGACGAATTCGTCGGCCAGCAGTTTCAGCACTTCCGGGTGCGTGGCCTTGTCTTCGTCGCTCATGTCGTCCACGGGATTGATAATGCCGCGGCCAAAAAAGTTGGCCCACAGCTTGTTCACCTGCGCCCGGGAGAAGAACGGATTCTGTTCCGAGGTAAGCCATTTCGCCAGCACCGGCCGCAACGGTTGGCCGGCGTTGAAGCTCGGCGTCTCGGCATTCAGGAACTTGGCCCGCACCGTCTTGCCCTTGCTGTCTGGGATCTCGATGGAGCCGAAGGCGGCATGCGATGCGGTGATTTTCTCGTCCTTGGCTTTCTTGCCAGCGCCGCCGGGCATCGAGGGCTTGCCTTCGTGCACGGTCGCGGTGACGCCCGCCTTGGCGTCTTTCTTGCTGGAATGCTCGGCATGCGTGTTGCCGAAGAACGCGGCCACGCCCCAGTAATCGGTCTGCTTCATCGTGTTGTACGGGTGGTTGTGGCACTCGCAGCATTCAAGCTTCACGCCGAAGAACAGGCGCGACGAAGCCGTGGTGAGCTTGTTCGGAGCCGGCTCGTAGTGATTCTTGTTGTCGTTGACGTTGGCCAGGAAGAACGTGACCGGCGGGTTGTCGTCGCGGTCGCCGCTCGCAGTGAGCAGTTCATAAGCGATCTTGTTCCAGCCGTGGTTCTGGTTGAAGGAATCTTCGAGCCAATCCTGAAGTTTGTTTCCGGCAATAAGCAGGCGGTTATCATCATCCGGTTTCACGATGCGGTGGTACCAGATGATGGCGAAGTGTTCGCCGTATTCGGAATCGGCCAGGAATTCGTCGATCAGCTTGACCCGCTTGTTCGGGTCCTTGTCGTTCAGGAACGCGACGGTCCGGTCCATACTCGGCACCCGGCCGCGAATGTCGAGCGATGTCCGGCGAATGAATTCGGCATCATCACACAACGGCGAAGCCGGAATCTTCTCTTCGGTAAGTTTGGCATTGATGATCTTGTCGATTTCCGCTGCCACCGGGGCCGGGTCGCGGGTGGTGGCCGCAGTGGAACCTTTTTTGGCTTTATCCGGCTTGTCGGCGAAGGCAAACGGCTCGTCGGAAACCAACACATAGCCCAGAACCAGCCCCAGCAAGCCAAAAGCCATACGCAAAAGCGGTTTCATGGTTCGAACCTCAGATGCCGATGCGGGAAATCACAGCTTCAACGCCACCGCCGGGCTTTTGTTAGGCCGTAATCTTCATCAAATATAACACCGGCCGGTGTGGGATGGACCGACGGCCCCGGGACTTGCGTCCCTGAGCGTTCAAGATTTGCCGCCCAAGACCGAATAAATTGAGGGCATTCCAAGCCGGGGGGCGAGCGCAGCGAGTCCGGTGGGTACTGGCTTTCTGCCATGCTGCCGAACCGCAGATGAGCATATAGAATGCGCATGCACTGGCGATAACCAACGCACTGGCCGGGGATTCCGAACGTGGCAGTCATTGAAACCATCGATTTGCAAAAGAACTATGGCCGCATTCAAGCGCTGCGCGGCGTGTCGCTGAAGGTGGAAAAAGGCGAAATCTACGGCTTGCTAGGCCAAAACGGCGCCGGCAAGAGCACGCTGGTGAAGATTCTGCTCAACATCGTGCGTCGAACCGACGGGGAAGCCTTACTGTTCGGCGAACCGCTGGCACATGCCGACATCCGCCGTCGAGTGGGCTACCTTCCAGAAGATCACCGTTTTCCCGATTATCACACGGGCTTTAGCCTGCTCGATTTTTATGGCGGGCTTTATGGCGTGAACCGCAGCGAGCGCCACAAGCGCATTCCTGAGTACCTGGAGATGGTGGGAATTAAGGGCCGCATGCACACCAAAATTCGCACGTATTCCAAAGGCATGAAGCAACGCCTTGGCATTGCCCAGGCGATTTTCCACGATCCCGAATTGATCATTTTGGATGAACCTACCGACGGTGTCGACCCCGTCGGACGGCGCGAAATTCGTGCCCTAATGCAGGAGCTCAAAGAGAAGGGCAAAACGATCTTTCTCAATTCCCACTTGCTCGGCGAAGTGGAGCTGATCTGCGACCGGGTAGGCATTTTGCAGCGCGGCCTGAAGATTGTGGAAGGCGATATTGCCACGCTGACCAAGCAGAAGGGCCGGTTCGTGATCGGCCTGGCTGACGGGCAAACTTTGCCGGTCGGGGAATTGCGCGCCAAGGGCTACACGGTCCACGATGACGGCGAATTCTACGAAGTAACGCTGTCCGATGGCCAAACCATTGACCCGGTGCTGGATTGGTTGCGCGAGAAGAAACTGGTAGTGCGGCATCTGGAAGAGAAACGGCAAACACTCGAAGATCTGTTCATGGAAACCGTGGAAGCCGCGGAACCGGGCGTGGATGCACCGGTCTCCAAGCGAGGGAACATGCGTGGTAAGCGAATCGACAGCTCTCGAGAGCGGAGGTAAATCGTGCTGAAGTTCTGGGCCATACTAAAAGACTCATTCCGCGAGGCCGTCGATGGCAAGATTTTCCTCGTGATGCTTATCATTTCGACGCTGCTGATTGTCTTCGTGGCCAGCTTTTCGGTGGAGCCGGTCGACGCCGACGAGGCCTTCTCGCACATCACGCATCAGTTTGTCATCGTGTCACCAGACCGCGGACACTCCACAACCGGCCAGCGCCCATTCTTTTACTTGCCCGAAACTCGCAACCTGCAAAAGACCAACGACGCAACCGCGCCGCAGCAAGGCGACTATCGCTTTGTTCTGCATATCACCGACGTTCAGGTCGAAGACAACGGCCCGGTTAGCGCCAAGGATAAAGAGAAAGACAAAGATAAGGACAGGGACAGCAAAGAGAGCAAAGAGGAAAAGGCCAAGCAGGACCGGCAAAAATCACAGTTCCTTCAAGCAGTGGCCTACTGGCTGAGTGTCCCCAAATTTAGCGACATGACGCGGATGGCCGAGCCGGACACCAGTAGTATTACCGATGACGACATTTTGGCCTTCGTCCGCAGTCAATTCGAATCCTATGGCGATATGGACCTGGCCAAGTTGAGCCGGCGGCCGAGTACGGAAAAAGGGATTTATGAATTCGACGTGGAAACAAAGGGATTGAAAGGAGCAAAGGGTTGGCCACACAATCCGCGTCTGTTCTTCGGCCTCTGGAAACCGACCCTTCCCTTGTCGCTCGGCACGTGGATGTACTTGATTGAAGGATCGTTGGTAAGCGACGTGGGTGCGACGATTGCCATGCTTATCGGGGTGGTGATTACCGCGTTTTTCGTCCCGAACATGATGCGTAAAGGCGCGATCGACCTGATGCTTTCCAAGCCCGTGAGCCGCGTCTCCCTTCTGATCTACAAGTATATCGGCGGTCTCACCTTTGTTTTCCTGACCACGGCTTACTGTTTGGTCGGGATTTGGTTGGTTCTGGGCATGCGCACCGGCATGTGGGGCACGGGCGTTTTGTTCGTCATTTTGACCATCACTTTTTACTTTGCGATTCTGTATTCGGTTTCGACTGTTACTGCGGTGCTGACTAAGAACACGATCGTGGCCATCCTGGTCACCCTGGGTTTTTGGGGACTCATGTTCGTGGTTGGCTTTGGGCAAAATCGGCTTCAGCAAGTCCGCGACGACAAGACGCTGGGCGTACCCAAAGGCCTCATCAATTTCGTGGACTTTTTGAATACAGTATTGCCTCGCACCACCGACCTCGACAACTTGATGACCAAGCTAATTGTGGACGATGACCTCGGCCGAGCGGAGAAGATTGCATTCAAGAAAGACAAGCTGAAATACCCGGCCTGGGGCGAGGTCATCGGCGTGTCGATGGGCTACATTGTTGTCCTGCTCGGCCTTTCCTGCTGGCGCTTCTCGACGCGCGACTACTGACGGCCGCCGCGGGCGACGTCGCACAGCGTGCTGCGCCGCCCGCGGCTGTTTCTTTTTCTCTTGCATCGCCCCGTCGCTTTTGGTATGGGCCCGCCATTCCAGGGAATTCTTGGTTCCCGGTTTGGGAGGGCGTGCGCATGGTCCGGCGTGCAGCGGTGGCGTTGGTGGCGGTCTTCGCGGGCATGTTGTTCATCGGCAACGGCGCCGATGCCCAGCAGAGAACCCTGAAATCACCCGGAAAATGGACGCCGGAACACCCTTACAACATCACGCCGGAAGCCGGGCCGTGGGCCATTTGCATCATCAGCTATACCGGCGACACGGCTTTCTCGCTTTCTGAAGACATGGTGAGCGAACTGCGTCGCGACTTCAAATTGCCGGGTTATTTCTACAATCGCAGTGAAGCTGAGCGCAAGGAGGAATTCGACCGCGAAGAAGCTCTTCGCAAACAGCGCTGGGAATTCTATCGTCAACAAGGCGTTCAGGATCCGCTCAAGCAGATGGTTCACATCAAGAAGCCGTTGCACATCGAAGACCAGTACGCGGTAATGATCGGCGGTTACAAGGACATGGAAAGCGCCCGCCGGTCGTTGGAGGAAATGCGCAGGTTTGATCGCTTTCCGTCGGCCAGACTGCTGCACGGGGTGATGGGGCCTGATAAGGACGGCAAGTCCAGCTACGTGCCGGTGAGTCCGTTCCTGACCGCGTTTGTGTGCCCCAATCCGACTGTGCCGAAGCCCAAAGAGCCACCGCAGGCCAAACAGGAAGAATTCGAGACCTCCTACCGGACTTTGCAAGATTTGAACTCGGGCGAAGCATACAGCCTTTTGCGGTGCGCTGGCAAATGGACGCTCATCGTGAGGGTGTACGAATCGCCAACGGTGCTGCAGGCTCAGCACAACCAGGGCGGCCTGTTCGATCGCGCGATGGGGAACAACGGCGGGGATTACATGTCGGCGGCCGCCAAGCAGGCCCACCAACTGGCCGATATTCTGCGCAGCAAGCAGTTGAAATTCGAATCCTACGTGCTGCACGCGCCCAAGATGAGTATGGTCTGCGTAGGTTCGTTCAACGATGAGAAGGATCCACGGATGGCCGAAATGGCCAACACGCTCTGTAAGCTGCGGCTCGAGCCGTATGAGAAGCTGATGCAGCCGCCGAAGCCCTTCCCGGTGCCGAAGCCGCCGGCGCGGTGAAGAAGTCCGACCCCGAAGGGGTCGAACAACACAGCCCAGGGTCGCCGCGAAGCGGCGCACCCTGGGAACGTATGTCGCATTCCATTACAACCCTGAAAGGGTTGCATCCTCCCACGAGGCTGCAACCCTTTCAGGGTTGTTGTTTAGGGAGCGACGTTGTTCCCAGGGTGCGCCGCTTCGCCGCGACCCTGGGCTGTGTTATTCAACCCCTTCGGGGTTGTTCTAATGATTGATTGACTTCAGTTTTGCAGAACCAATGCAAACAAATTACGTCGCCGGGGGCGGCGGGGTAGTCGCTTCGACAGGTGCCGGGACATTCGTTACCGCCGGGGCCGGCGGCGGCGTTGGCGCTGGCTCCTGGGCCGGCGTCTCCTTCGCTTTGAAAAATGCTTCCAATTCACCGAAGCTATGTAAGGGTGTTTGCCCCTTCAGGGCGGCCTGCGAGAGCTTGGGCAGCGGCTTTGGCTTATGCTCGCGCCGCGGCGGCCGTTGATGCTGCTGGTGCCGATGCGGCTGCGGGTGCGGCGAATGAGGCGGCGGCGCCATGACGGCCGGTGTTACCGAGGCATCAGCAGAAACCGGCGGCGCCGACGCGGCATCGCCGGCAGGAGGCGAAGCCCCGACCGGGGGCGGCATGCCCGTTGCATTGGCTTGCGCTCCCGCCGGCGCTGGCTGGCGATGCCCGCTGCGATGCCGGCCGCCGCGGTGGCGCGGCCCCCGATCGCGTGGCGGGAACGATTGAGGTGGATGATCCTGACCGGCGGGGGCAGCACCGGCCGGCACTTCCGGTCGATGCTCTCTCGGTGGGCGCGGCGGCCGCTCCGGGCGGCGCTCCGGCGGCTTCCGCTCGGCTTGCGGCGAAATCATGGACAGCGAAACGTGCCGGCGCTCCATGTCCACCGCCCGCACCCACACGGTCACCACGTCGCCCACCGCCACCACGTCGTACGGGTTTTTGATATAGCGGTTGGCCATCTGGCTGATGTGCACCAGTCCGCTGTCCTTCAGGCCAATATCCACGAAGGCGCCGAAGTCGACCACGTTGAGCACGGTGCCTTTGAGTTCCATGCCTGGCTGCAGGTCTTCGATCTTCAGAATACCCTTGCGGAAGATGGGCGGCGGCAATTCGTCGCGCGGATCGCGGCTCGGCTTGGCGAGCGCCTCGAAGACGTCGCGAATTGTCGGCATGCCCGCTCCGGTCTTTTGGGCAATAACTTCGGCATGCACGTCTTTGAGCTTGCCGCGAATCTGTTCGAGCTTTTCCCTGTCGCGAATGTCTTGCGGCGTGAAGCCGGTATCGGCGAGGATGGTGCGAGCCACTTCGTAGCTTTCTGGGTGTATCCAGGTTTCGTCGAGCGGTTCCTCGCCGTGACCGATCTTCAGGAATCCGGCCGCCTGGGTGAAGCGCGCCGCGCCGACGCCGGGGATTTGCAGCAATTCTTGCCGCGACTTGAATGGGCCGTGCTGCTTGCGATGTTCGACCAGTTCGCGAGCGACCAGTTGATTCAAGCCGGAAACGTGGCGCAGCAACGGCACGCTGGCCGTGTTCAGATCGACGCCCACGTTATTCACGCACGACTCAACGACGGACTCCAGCGATTCCTTCAAGTGCTTGGGCCGCACGTCGTGCTGGTACAAACCGACGCCCACATGCTGTGGATCGATCTTCACCAGTTCGCTAAGCGGGTCTTGTAACCGCCGGCCAATCGAAATCGTGCCGCGCAGCGTGGCATCGAATTCCGGGAACTCTTCCTTGGCGATCGGGCTGGCGGAATAATCGCTGGCCCCGGCCTCGTTCACGATAACATAGGAAAGATCGGCCGGCGCCAATGGCAACGCGGCCCAGTCGATTTCAGGCTCCGTCGGTTTCGGCGGCGGTGGCGGCGGAGCAGGCGCTGCTACAACAGCCGCCGGTTCAGCGGTGGCCGGTGCAGTGGCTTCCGCCGGCGCCGTTGGCTCGCTGGCCGCCGGTGATTCGGTTGGCGGCGCAGATTCCACAGCGGCTGGGGCCGGGATTTCCGATGGCGGCGGTGGAATCTCGGTAATGACTGTCGGTAGCGGTTCTGCATGCTCCGTCGTAGGCGGCGGTTCGGCGGCCAGTTCCGGCGAAACAGCGGCACTCGCGGCCGGTTGCTCGGTTGGGGGAGCGGGCCTTTCCGTCGCGGCCGGCTGGCTCGGAGTTGGTTGCGCAGGTGCAGCTTCGCCGCCCATGCTTGCGGCGACTGGCTGCGCCGGCGCGGACTCGCCTCCGCCCTGAGGGGCGCGGTTCGCCAAGACCGGGGGTGCAGGCGGCGCCGGCGGTGGCTCGGGCGCCGGTGGCGGCACAGCGCCCCATTGCCGCGATTCCAGCTCGGCGATCAATTCCGACACCAGCTTTTCGGTCTCGCGGCAGGCGGTGCCGTTGCCGATCGCCACCACGCTCAACTGGTGCTTGCGCAACAGCTCTTCGAGCCTTCGTTTCGCTTCGGCCCGGCGATTCTGCGGCTGGTGCGGGTAGATCACGGCATGATCGAGCATGTTGCCGGTTTCATCGAGGACTGCCAGTTTGCAGCCGGTGCGTAGGCCCGGGTCGATGCCGAGGATGCGCTTGCCGTGCAGCGGCGGCTGCATCAGGAGCGAACGCAGGTTGCGCGCGAAAATCTTGACGGCATGTTCGTGCGCGATGTCGGTGAGTTCGCGCCGCACTTCGCGCTCCAGAGAGGGCAGTACGAGGCGAGTGAGCGCATCGTCGAGCACTTCCTTCAACAAATCCTGGTGCGGATGACCATCGAAGGCCGCCGCTTGCAGAGCCGATTCTTTCACTTTCTCTGCGTTGAAATCGATCTTGACTTTGAGCGCGTTTTCCTTTTCACCGCGGTTGATGGCCAGAATGCGGTGCGGCGGAATTTGCTGCGCCGATTCCTGGAACTGGAAGTAGCTCTTGTACTCCAGGCCGCGGTTCTCCGGCAGCGACTCATTGCGCGTTGAAGTCAACATCCCGGTGTCCCAAACCACGGCCCGCACCGCGCCACGCAATGGGGCCAGCTCGGAAATGATTTCCGACAAGATATGCTTCACGCCGGCAAGCACGTCTTCGGGAGTATTCAGTTGCTTTTCCGGATTCACCAAGCCGGCGAACAATTCCGGAAGATTGGTCGCAATCGGGTCTTTAGTCCAAATGGCCAGCGCCAGCGGTTCCAGGCCGCGCTCGCGCGCCTCGGTGGCCAGCGTGCGCTTCTTGGGCTTAAAGGGCAGGTACAGATCTTCGAGCCGCTTCGGCGATTCGGCCGCGAGGATAGCGGCCCGCAACTCGTCGGTGAGCTTGCCCTGGCTTTCGATGCTCTTCAGGATCGTTTGCTTGCGGTCGGCCAGTTGCCGCATTTGCTGTATGCGCCGTTGAATAATGCGAATCTTCTCTTCGTCCAGCCCGCCGGTGCGCTCTTTGCGGTAGCGCGTGATGAACGGTACGGTGTTGCCCTCATCGAGCAACTGCACCACGTTCTCCACGTGGATCTTGCGGATTTGCAAGTCTTGGGCGATGCGGGACAAGTCGAGATTGGCCGGAGAAGCAGCCGGAGCGGTAACAGTTTGCATGAAATCGCGACCCATTCGTGGTCGAGGCGGAGGTCGGCCTCCGGCCCAATCAGCAAGGTTGCCTTATGGAATAGCCAGAGATGGCTGAGCGGAAACAGCATCCGCGCCAAAACGGCTGAATGCTGTCAAACTTTAGTTGTCCGGTAGCATACTGTCAAGCGCAGGCTGGGGAATAATGAAGAAGTGAGTGGTGAGTGGTGGCAGGTAAACCGCGGGGCTCGAAGACTCGCCCCACGGCTTGGGTTTCATTTTCCACCACTCAGCACTCACCACTTTCCCCTCACCACCTGACTACCGCGCCCTAATATGGTAAAAAGACAGTGGGACACCAGCCGGCGGGGTTTTTCAGGCGGGGGCGGGCATGGGCATTCATGATCGGGATTATTACCGCGACGACGGCGGGTCCTGGCTCAGTTCCCTGACGCGGCACGGGCAGGTGTGCACCTGGCTCATCGTGCTGAACATCATCATGTTTGTCGCTCAAATCGCGAGCCACACGCGGCCGGACAACCTTCGCTTCCCCACGGACGAAGATGGTTCCGTAGGCATAGTCTCCGGACCCATCACCCGCAGCCTGGACCTCAATGCCAAAGACGTGTTGCACGGACAGGTTTGGCGCCTGATCACCCATGCATTCTTGCATGGCGATTTCATGCACATTCTCATCAACATGATTCTGCTGTACTGGTTCGGCCGCGACATCGAAAGCGTTTATGGGGGGAAGGAGTTTCTCGCCTTTTATTTGACCAGCGCGGTTCTTGCTGGTTTGGCGTTTGTCGTAGCCTCGGCCGCCGGGTTGGGTAGCGGCATGCAGACGCGCGCCATCGGCGCCTCGGGTGCGGTAATGGCGGTAATGGTACTGTTTGCTTGTCATTTCCCGCTTCACCGGATTTGGCTGTTGTTGCTCGTGCCACTGCCGATCTGGATTGTCGTGGTGCTCTACGTTGCGTTTGATGCCTATCAGCTGCTCGTGCAAGACGCAATGGGAGTAAGCGGCG
>DATGHS010000552.1:0-8705 GCA_035307785.1 Gemmataceae bacterium | reverse complement strand
AATCCCTGGAAGCCGCCATCCAGGCCTACCTTGCGGAACACAACCGCGACCCCAAACCGTTTCAGTGGACGGCAACTACCGACTCAATACTCAAAAAAATCGAGAAAGTTTGTAAACGAACTTCTAACTCAGGACACTAGGACGACTTGTGATAGCCGGTCACGATAGCCGGCGAAAGTCACGATTGCAACGGTTTCCAGGCCATGCATGCCGTATTGTGCGCCAGTTGCGGCGCGTCGTTTAACTTCGACCCAGGACAAATCTGGTCTTCCCCCGGCCAAATTACTCAACATTCGGTCGGCGGCACTCAAAAAGTGGTGATTCAGTGCCCTCAGTGCCAGAAATGGCTCACGGTGGAACTGAAAGACGGCCAACCTAACGGCCAATCATCCAAGACGGGTTCTTAGCCGGTCAATAAGGAAGCAGCCATGTTCCGCTCCCGCGCAGCGTGCGACCGCATGATGCGGAGCGAAACTCCTGAATCGGCGAGTACGCCGGTGCCGCCGACGCCGGTGCCGCCCAAGCCCAATACGCCGAGCCCTATTCCGCCGGTGCCGGTGCCCCCGACTCCCGCGCCGCCGCCCAATCCCCAACCACCAACGCCGGGCGATCCTCATCCACAGCCGCCGCCGCCCCCGCCGCCAATGGCGGAGCGTCTTGAAGAATCTTAGTAGCGGAATTCGCAAGAATTCCGGTCCGACGCAGATCGGAATTCTTGCGAATTCCGCTACTAAGATTCGCACTATCGCCGTCCGCAAGTTTTCCTCTTTGCTTTATCCGGTTGGTAGTGTTCAATATCCACGTCATGGATTCGACGATTCCGATATTGCTTGTTGCCGCCAATCAACAACGGCATGCTGAATTGCGTTCCGCTCTTGAAGCGTTGGGATATGCGCTTCAGCCCTATTTCTTCAACAGCTCCGCGTTAACCGATTTAGCCGCTTGCCGGCTTGCCATTGTGGACAGCGGCGAAGCGCTGGAAGACGCCGTGTCGTTCAGCGAGCGCTGGAATCGCAGTAACGGACCGCCCTTGCGGCCACTGCTCTGGCTGGCCGATGCTGCCGACCACGCTGCGCGACTGGCCGGTTGGAAAGCCGGTGCAGCCGCCTGCCTCATTCGGCCACTCGTCACGGCGGAATTGCAGGCGGAAGTCACGGCATTACTGCGCGTGGAAGAGGAGTGCCGCCGGCTGCATCTTCAGGCCCAGGAACGCAATCAACTGAATCAGACACTCCTCCGCAACTACCAGGAGCGCGATGCGGTTTGTCGGCTCGCCGAGCGAATTCAGCGTTCATTTCAAATCGAGCGCTTGCCGGAGCTGCAGCGGGCCAAATTCGCCGTCATTCGTCGCGCGAGGAGCGACATAGGCGGCGATTACTATGGCGTGAGACGCGTCGATGCGGATCAGGCACTCTTCTATCTCGGCGACATGATGGCCCACAGTTTGATCGCATCGCTGCTGGCGGGTTACATTCAGCAACTGATAGTGCCTAGAGACGCAGCCCCTGAGCGCTTGCTCCAACCGGCCGAACTTCTTCGAGAAATCAATCGCCATTTGATCGGGCTCGGTTTCCCCGAACACCCGCTTGGATGCTTGACCTGCGGCCTGCTAAACGGCCGAACCGGAGAATTGCGCTTCGCGGCTGCCGGCCACACGCCACGAATCTATCTGCCGCGCGAGGGCGCGCCCGAATGTTGGCCAGAAGCCGGCTCGTTACTTGGCCTCGATGGCGGGCACTATCCACTGCTAACCCGCCAACTTCACCCCGGCGACCGGCTACTGCTCTTCACCGACGGGCTCATGGGCAACGGGCCTGATACCGCAAAAACAATACTGAACATCTACGGCCAACATCGCGACCAGCCGCTGGCCGGTTTATTGGCAACGCTGACGCAAGAGCTGCTGGTGCAGACGCCGGAACCGGACGATTTCACGATGCTGGGGATGGAGATCCTGGCGTAACCCTTGCTTGCACCGCGGGCTCAGTGGCGGGTTATCGTCTCATTCAAATTCAAAATCACTCGCGCCACTGAAGTCCACGCCGCCAATTCCACCGGATCGATATCCTTCGGCTGCGGCCAGTCGCCGATTGATAGCAGCTTTTTCGCGGCCTCCTTGTCTTTCGCGAAGTCAGCCCGATGCTTTTCGAGTAGCTCCGACAGCACCTTGAACTCTTCAGGCTTCGGCGAGCGCGATAGCGCCCGGCGAAAAGCGAAAGCAAACCGCTGCTCGTTGCTCTTGCCGCCGTCGTGGATGATCTTCTCGGCAAAGACGCGGGCGGCTTCCACGAAATTCGGATCATTGAGCAGTACCAGCGCCTGGAGCGGCGTGCTGGAACGCGGCCGCTCGACCGTGCACTCTTCTCTCGAAGGCGCATCGAACGCCAGCAGGTACGGGTGCAGGAAACTGCGGCACCAATAGATGTACAGGCCCCGGCGATATTCGCTATCGCCGTGGTCTTTCTCCCATTCGCGCACCGGGAAGTTCAGGAACGACCAGTAACCCGCCGGTTGCGCGGGCTTGACGCTGGGCCCGCCGACATGTGTTGAAAGCATGCCGGCCACCGCCAGCGCATTATCGCGCACGAACTCGGCATCGAGGCGGAAGCGGTTCTGCCGGGCGAGCCAGAGATTGCCGGGATCGCGCTCATGCATTTCCTTCGAGCCAGCCGACGATTGACGGTAGGTTGCCGACGTGACCATAAGCGTAAGCATGTGCTTGACGTTCCAGCCGCTTTGTTGAAACTCCACCGCGAGCCAATCGAGTAGTTGTGGATGCGTGGGGGGTGCGCCCTGCGAGCCGAAATCATCGAGGGCTTTAACCAGTCCCTGGCCGAAGACGAGCTTCCACAAACGATTCACGAATACGCGGGCCACGATGGGGTTATCCGGCGAAACGAGCCACTTGGCCAAGTCCAAGCGATTGGCTCGCCGGTCAAGGCTGAGCTTGCCAAGCGCGGCGGGAACTTCCGGCTGCACGATTTCGCCGGAATCATCGAGCCAGTTGCCACGCGGCAGGATGCGCATAGTCCGCGGCGGGCCGGACATCGAAAGCAGCGTGGTCGGAATGGCGGCATTCAATTCCTCTCGGCGTTTTTTGGTCTCGGCGAGTTGCGTCTGAGTCTCTTTCAATTGGGGTGCAATCGAGCGGAAGTGTTCGAAGACGGCCTGCTTTTGCTGCGAATTGCGCTTGACGGGCTCAATGGCGAGCGCCACTGAAACAGACTTCGGCAACTTCGGGGCGGGCTGTTTCGCCTTCATTTGTTCTTCCCATTTCGCTTGCTCGGCGTCCAAGTCTTTCGAGGGCTCGTGGAGCTTCTTGGTCAACTCGGCAATTCTGGCATCGTGCTTTTTCAACTCGGCGGCCTGCTGCGGCGACGGCAATTGCGTTTGGTCCTGCCGGCCCACCGGCTTTTCCTGAATGTCGGCGAAGAACGCGGCCAGGCTATAGAACTCCTTCGTGCGGAACGGGTCGAATTTGTGATCGTGGCATTCGCAGCAGCCCATGGTCGAAGCGAGCCAGACCACGGAAACATTCCGCACCCGGTCAGCGGCGTACTTGGCGGCATATTCCTTCGGCTGGGCGCCGCCTTCTTCGGTGGTCATGAGCAGCCGGTTGTAGCCGGACGCGATTTTTTGGTCCAGCGTGGCATTCGGCAACAAATCGCCGGCCAGTTGCTCGATGGTGAATTGATCGAACGGCTTGTTCTTGTTGAAAGCATCAATTACGTAATCGCGATAGAGTGTGACATCGCGGCCGTTGTCGCTGTGGTAGCCGCCGGTGTCGGCATAGCGCACCAGGTCGAGCCAATACATAGCCATGCGTTCGCCGAAGTGCTTCGAATCGAGCAGCTTGGCAACCAGCTTCGAGTAAGCTTCCAGCGACTTGTCGTTTACAAACGCGTCTACATCTTCCGGCGAGGACGGCAAGCCGATGAGGTCAAACGAAAGCCGGCGAATCAGCGTTACGCGATCCGCTTCGGGCGACGAGCGGAAGCCATGCTTCGCGTGCTCAATCGCAATGAAGTTGTCGATGGGATTGCGGCCCCATGTTCCCCCCTCTCCCCGCGGGGGAGAGGGGAAGGGGGTGAGGGGTGGCACCTGCGGCCGCACGGGTTTCACATAAGCCCAATGTTCGTCGAACTTCGCCCCTTCGTTGATCCAGCGCTTGATGAGTGCAATCTGCTCCTTGCTCAGCCGCGGCTTCTTGGAAGAAGGCGGCGGCATGTAGTAGTCCTTTTCCTCCGCTTGTAGCCGGTCCACGAGTTCACTCGCATCCGCATCTCCCGGCGTGATAGCCGATTTGACGGCACTTTCGCGCACATCGAGGCGCAGGTTTTTCTCGCGATGCTTCTCATCCGGCCCGTGGCAGGCATAGCAGCGGTCGGAGAGGATAGGCTTGATATCGCGCGTGTAATCGACGGGCTTGGCGGGCTCGGCGGCCGAGAGGAGTGAGACAGAAACAAGCGAGCAAGCAAGGGAGAGATATCGAAACATGATACACCATTTAGCCGCAAGGCGAAGCCGAGCGGGCGGGGAGGATACGAATTTCAGAATACAGATTTCGGCAGGGTGGGCCAAGCAGAGATGCGCCGGCCCACGTCTCGCGATCCAGTCGCGGACATACGCGCTTTTGCGCGCGGGCGGTCCGGCTCGGTCGGGACTCGGCGACGCAACTCATGTATTGACCGTATGTTGCCGCGACGGCAACGTCTCCTCAAAAAAAGCGCGCATAGCGCGGTGCTGGGAATGTAGGCGCGCGCTAGAAAGTGCGCGAGTAAGTGAGTGAAGGAGTGATGAGCGCATGCGCGCCGTGGACATGCAGCCGGGACAACAGGAACTGAAAGGATTTGGGCGGTCATGATTTGCTTCACCGGAAGTGATTTGGATGCCGTGATATGGAGTGCCATCCGTCTCCAAGCGGGCAACCCGTTAACGGCAATTTGGACAAGTGTACACTACGAGCGGCAAGGGGCCAAGGGGAGGATGCCTCTTCGAAATCAATATGCGGTCCTTTGCGGCTTATACTGAGTGCGGCATCGACACGCTGGCCTGAGACCAACGCAACTGGCTGGCGGATTCTTCCGGTTACCAGTTGGAGAGTTCCGATGAACCACGGCATGAAAACTTTGCGAGGCGTTCTCATTGCTCTGTCGGCAGCTTTGCCATTGGTAGCACTGTGCAGCGCCCTGGCCAACGCAGACGAAAAAAGAATCGACAAGGCCAAGATCGTCGGCAAATGGAAGGTCACCAAAGCGGAATATGTCCCTGATGATGCGACGCTTGAATTCACCAAGGACGGCAAGGTATTGGTGGTGGCCAAGGAAAAAGGAAAGGAATTCAACCCCGAAGGCACCTACAAGATCGAGGGCGATAAGCTGACGACGACGATGAAGCTCGGCGACATGGAGCAGAAAGGCACCAACACGATCGCGACCTTGACCGATGCGAAACTGGTGTTGGTGGACGAAAAAGGCAAGAGTACCGAATTCGAAAGAATCAAGAAATAGATCGGGGAGCGCAGCCTGTCCTCCACCGCGCTTCTGCCGGTAGCACGCAGCGCAAGCAAGGGACATCCCGTACTCGCGCTGCGGGCTAACGGGGTAATTCCAGTCATTCCTGATTCTCGAATGAACTCACGAATGCTTATTGCGTCCTGACCTTCGACGAATTCGCCGAACCAGCGGCGGCAGGACCAGCGCGCCCGCAATTGCGTAGGCGGCGCCATCCGTGGGCCACGAGGTCGAAACGTACTCAATGATCGGCGGCCGCTTGATTCCATTCTGGTTGGGGCTGCGCGAGAAATAAAGATCGGCGGGCGCTGTCCGGTAGGGCCAGGGGTCCTCGAACTCCGTCAGCCACCATTCGGCCGGCCCGGTAGTGGCCGGAAGATTTAATAGCTCGAGCGTTTTCGCGCGGTCGGCCGGACTGAGCTTGTTGGCCCAGGCGGCCTTACCTGTCCAGGGAACTTCCTTCGTCAGTTCCCCTTGAAAGCGGCCATCGGCGAGGAAGTAAACCCGCAGGAGCCGCTGCTTCGCCCCGAGAGCTTGTGCGGAGTTCTTGGAATCCGGCTCGCGGTACGGGAACAGAGGCCGGTCGGTCTTGAAGCTCATGCGCAGCGCCGAAGCGGCAACACTCGGCTTGTCCTGGGCGTCTTTGTCTTTGGCAACCTTCAGGGCGGTGATCTTCCAACCGGCTTCGACATAGGGCCTGGCCCAGGCTTCCACTTCGGGTGGAAAAGCGTAGCCATTTTCCTTGAGCCAGCCCACCAGCGCTTCAGCGGATTGGGCTTCCAGTACGGCCGCATGGAAGCCGGCAACCAACTTCTCGTCCAGCACATTCACGGCCTTGCTGAACGTAACGCTCGACTCGGGACCGGCATCGCAACTGCAGCTCGTTCCCCGTGGCCGGGGTTGCTTTTGCCTTTCCGGCTCGGTCAACCGTTGCAGAAACGAAAACGCCTCGTTGCCGGACTCTTCCAGTTTGGGCTGGGCCGGCGTCGGAATGAGGAAGCCGAATTCATCGGCCAGACTCTTGAACGACGCCTTGCGAATGAAGTGCTCCGTCTTGGTCGCCGCATCCCAGATAATGATGACCGTCTGGTCGGCATTCACCACCGGTTTGCCGGACGGCGGAGCCGGACAACACGCCGGCGCTAAAGGCGCTTCGAAGGACAGGATGAAGTAACTGCCGGTCAACAGGCAAGCTAACGAGATGAGTGTGCGCATGGTTTGTCTCCCGTGAATTGGTCAACTCATCAGAACACACAATCATCCGGCCGTCAACGAAATTCCAAATTCCTCTCGGTCCCCAAGCTCTCTATGTCTTTTAATTGTGGCGTAACAAGTTAAAGCAAGTAAGGGCGAGGGGGGCAGTTCCCCGGTAATCGCAGGCGTCGCGTGAAGTGCAATCCCCAGTGATTGGCTATAAAGGCGTCTCGCAGGGAGCTACAGGCGCGGGCCAAGTTCGCTGAAAACTAGCTCGGGCCGGCAAGCCAGCAAGTCTGTCGGCCGGCCAGGGAGTTGAAGAATCATTGCTGCATGGCCGACGCGCATTCTGTTGCGACCCCGGCAGGGGTCGGAGCGATTAGCCGGGCGTTGAGCGCACCGATACGCCCGGAACGCGGATGCCCGTTGATGGAAACCACCCCGGCACGGGTCGCAGTGCCGCGGCGCAGCGCCAGGACGCTGCGACCCCTGCCGGGGTCGATGAATGTGGCTGCTGATTCTGCACCGGTGGTGTCGCTGCGCTCAACCACCGGCTAATGGCTGGCATCCCTCCGGGATGCCTAAAGCATAGCGCGCTTTGACGACTCACTCCTACTTCACCGGCCGTTGCCCCCACGGGATCGGCATCGTCGGCGTCTTCCTATGCCTATCTTTACGTACATCCTTTGGCCTATCCTTCCACCAGCTAATGAACCGCACCAGTTGCTTCACTGCTTCCTCGTAAGCCTCCTTCCCCTTCTCGGCCGTGGCCAATTCCGCTTCGCCGAGCACACCGGTGTCGGAATAGCTGCTGGTCCACGAGATCACAGTGGCCGGCCCGGCAGCGAAGAGGTCCACCCACATGAACGGGCTGTCGTCGCTGTTGAAGGAAATGTCGCCGCTCTTGATCTGATCCTTGCGCACGTTGTCGCCGTCGAGATACAGGTACATCGACGTTTCGAGTTCGCAGGCATGGGCGCAGCCGCCGGGGAATTTGCTTTGCCGCCAGCGCGGCATAAAAGTCTTGTCCACGGCCAGCAGGTTCCACCAGGCGCAGCAAACGCACTCGGCATCGGTTTCGAGGTTCGTGCGTCGGGCCACCAGGTCGAGATTGGGCATGTTCGAGCCGTGGCCGTTCAGCAGGATGATTTTCTTGAAGCCGTGGTATGCCAGCGACTTCGTGATGTCGAGCACGTGGTGCATGAAGTGCTCGAAATCGTTGTTGATGGTGCCGGGGAAATCCATCACGTGCCCGGTATAGCCGTAGGCCACGATGGGCAGCACCAACATCTTGTCGGGAATGGCCTGCCCCGCTCCGCGCGCCACGCCGCCCGGGCATACCAGATCGACATCCAGCGGCAAATGCGGCCCGTGCTGCTCGACGGCCCCACACGGCACCACGCAGACCTTGCCCAGGTCCACCGCGTCGTTGATCTCGGGCCAGGTGAGCTTTTCGTAACGCCATTCAGTTTTCGCGCGGGTCATGTTTAATTCTCAAAGAACTTAACCACAGAGGACACAGAGAACACAGAGAAGAGTATAAGCGAGTCAATCCGAGCGATTCTGAATTCTTGATTTTTTCTCTCTGTGTTCTCTGTGTCCTCTGTGGTTCAAACTCTTATCCGTCCACATAATCAATCCGAAAATCCTTGTTCGTCACAAACACGACGGTGCAATCGCCCTCGGCACTGGCGCCGTGCTCCATCACTTCGCCTTCGCCAAACCAGACGAAGCTGCCTGGGCCAAAGCTGCCGCGATGCGTGACCAACTTCCCTTCGAGCACATACATGCCGTGCCCGCAAGGGTGCGTGTGCGTGGGATTGATGACGCCGGCCGGATAGCGCACCAACCGCACCATCATGCCGGTCTCCGGATCGCGGAATAACTCCTTGCGAAAAAGCGCGCGGCCAATCTTGGCGTTGAAGTTCTCGTCCCAAGGAAGGGTGGTGGTGTCGAGGGCGAAGAAGGTGGGGTGGGGCATGGGGAGGCTACCATTAA
>DATGHS010000551.1:0-25787 GCA_035307785.1 Gemmataceae bacterium | reverse complement strand
CCCGCATGGCTGCGGCAACACGCGGCCAATCGCCCCGGAGTGGAATTACATGGCAGCGTGCCCGACGTGCGGCCCTTTATCGCCAAAGCCGGCGTGATGGCAGTGCCGCTGCGCATCGGCGGTGGCTCGCGGCTCAAGATTCTCGAATCGCTGGCCAGCGGATTGCCGGTGGTTTCCACGAAGATCGGCGCCGAGGGGCTGGAACTGGAGGCGGAAAAGCATCTCGACATCGTGGACGGCGTGGAGCCAATGGCCGAAGCGCTCATTGCAGGCATCCGCAATCCGGAGCGCATGCGTGAGCAAGCGGAAGCCGGGCGACGCAAGGTGCTGGAGCGCTATGATTGGGAGATGCTGTCCGAGCGACTGGAACAGGTCTGGCTGAACTGTGCAGCAGCAAATGTCACGGCACGCGCCGCCTGACGAAATCACCGCAAAGACGCATAGGACGCAAAGCAATCGGCTTCTTTTTCTTGATTTCTTTGCGTTCTTTGCGTCTTCACGGTGAACTGGTTTTTACTTTGCCCACGCTTCGCGGAAGAAGCGCAGCCAGTTGCCGTGCATGATGCCTTCGATGTCAATTTCCTTGTAGCCGCGCTTGCGCAGCAATTCGGGCAGCTTCTGCAAATCCGCAATCGTGTCGAGATCGTACGGCGACTGCTCGCGGCCGAAGCCGCCGTCGAGGTCGGTGCCGATGGCGCTATGTTTCGCATTTCCGGCCAGCTGGCAGACGTGGTCGATATGATCGACCACGCGCTCCAGATTCACGCCGGCTTCTTTCGGCATGGTGGTGCCGCGAATCCAGCCGGGGTGCAGCATCCAGTCATCGAACGCGGCGCCGATCACCGCCCCGCGCGAAATCAGCAGCTTGATCTGCGCGTCGGTCAGTTGCCGTTGGTCGGGCACCAGGGCCCGGCAATTGTGATGGCTGGCCAGCACGTGGCCGCCAAACGAGTCCATGGCCTCGTCGAAGCTCTGGTCGGCCAGGTGCGTCACGTCGAGGATCATGCCCACGCGCTCCATCGCGCGCAGCAAAGGTTTGCCGGGCGGGAACAAGCCGCCTTCGGTGGCGGTGCCGTGGGCATACGGGCTCACGCCATAGTGGGCCGGGCCGATAATCCGCAGGCCGGCTTCCCACCATTCGTCGATCTGTTCTGGATTCAGCACCGGATCGGCGCCTTCCATGCTGAGGATGAAACCGAGAGGAATTGTTGCTTGCCGATTGCCGATTGCCGATTGTTTCCATTCGTTCACGTGCGCTTCTAACGTAGGCCAATCCTTGATGAAGCGCAACACGCCTTGTTGTTCGAGGCCGAGGTAATAGTACAGCTGGCCGTAGGCGGCGGCATAGGCGGCGGTCATGTTCGTGTAGCGTTGAATGGCCGGCATGGCATCCGGCCGCATGAGCCGGGCCAGCAGCGTGGCGATGAAGGTGCAAACCTTGCCGCGGCGCAGCTCTGGGAACGAAACCGTGCTTTCCCCACGCGCCTTCTGCTTCATGCCGGCTTCGCGCTCCAGCCGGCGAATGTCGGCCACGGGCAGCAGCAAGTCGCGGTTCCAGTCGATAGCATTCCAGGCGAGATCGAGGTGTGCGTCGAAGACGAGCATGGCGAATTTCCGGCGAGCCCGATGAACGTAGAACGGAATTTATTCCGTTCAAGGAGGGACGCGAACGGAATAAATTCCGTTCTACGCTTGCCATAGCGGATTCGGCGTGCATTTCAAGCAACGCTCGCCCTATGCCGACGGCTGGAGTATCCTAGCAGCATGAAAATATATCGGCCCGTTCTTACACTGCTGGTCGCAGCTATTGCCGTTCTTGGCTGCTGGCGCTCTCCAGGTCAAAAGCCCAGATCCAGCACGCCCGCAAGCAACGCGGTCGCCAACACGCCAAAGAACGCGCATGGCAAGTTCACCATCAGCAAGGAAACCACTTACATTACCGAGCCGCTTGATAAGGACGGCTACCCGGATTATGTGACGGCTCTCAACACAAAAATGTGCACCGGCGTTAGCCCGCAAAAGGATTCAATTTCGTTGTTATGGAAAGCCATTGGGCCCCGACCAGACGGGTGGTTGGTGCCGAAGGAGTACTTTCGCTGGCTGGAAATTGAAGCGCCACCGGAGAAAGGCGAGTATTTCGTCGACCTCAAGCATTACTTGAAGGACCAGTCTGGGGTCGACGCTGAAAAACTTGCCACGCGTTTGGAATTGGAGTTAGTCGAATGTGGCAAGAGGCCCTGGAAGCCGAGTGAACACCCGCAGCTAGATGCCTGGCTAAAGGCCAACGAGCGACCGTTGGCTTTGGTGGCCGCGGCTGAATGGGGATACCTCTCACCGCTTGTGCCGGAGGTATCGCCCAGGGGTCGCGCTAGTATTCTGGGAACGCGCATTTTGTTGCGGGTATTTCGTGAGCTGGCGAAGGCATTGGCGGCTCGCGCCATGCTGTACACCAGCCAGGGTGATCAGGCGGCCGCTTGGCGGGATCTGCTTGCCTGTCACAATATAGGGCGAATGGTAAGGCGCGGAGCTACTCAAATCGAATTGCTCAACGGATTTGCTGTCGATAAGATCGCGGCCGAGGCCGACCTAGCGTTTCTAGCAAGCGCGAAACCGGATGCTAAGCAGCTTGAAATCTGCTTGCAAAAGTTTCTTGAGGGCTTTTGGTGGCTCGACGGTGTCGATCCCGTGCCTAACGGCGAGAGGTTCCTGGTTCTTGACGAGCTGTTCATGATCGATCGCCACGGAATCTCCTACTTGGAGGGTTTGGCCGGAGCCGACACGAGGGGCGTTAGGGCCAGCCCGCTTCAGGAATCCTTTCTTGAGGACGTGGATTGGGACCCGGCGCTACGGAACATCAATCGCTGGTTTGACCGCATCGACGCCTTGTGCTCACGAACGCGGATTGAGCGGGTCAAGCAGACAAATCAAATCGAGGCGGACTTGAGAGCGCTCAAGGAAAAGGTCTTGAATGAATGGAAGCAGGCAGTAATTGAATTGGGTGATGAGCGCGGAAGGTGGGTCGGCGATAATCTGATATGCTTGATGATGCCCGGCCTTCCCACCAAATGGATGAACGCTGCCGACCGTGCCCAGCAAATCAGCAACAACGTCCTCATCGCTTTTGCCCTAGAATGGTATCAGCGCGAACACGGTCATTATCCGAAGGAACTGCAGGATCTCGCGCCGGAGTATCTGTCCGAAGTTCAACTCGACATCTTTTCTGGCAAGCCGCTCATTTATCGGCCCAACGACAACGGCTATCTGCTTTACAGCGTCGGCGTGGATGGCAAAGATGACGGCGGCCGTGGGCCGGACGATATGCCGCCGGGAGATGATCTGGCGGTGCGAATGCCGGTGCCGGCGAAAAAGTAGGGTGGGTTAGCCCGAAGCGCGAGCGAGGAATGCCAGTCGCCCTCGCTTGCGCTTCGGGAAAACCGGCCCCGCCGAATTAGGAAAGGCGAACTATTACCCGTTTTCGCTGGGTTCTTCCACGGCCGGCTCCGGCAGCGGCGGCGCGCCTTCCTTCAGCGACACCCAGATTTCGCCAAAGCGCTCTTCCTGTTCGATTTGCAACTGATTGATGCGGATCATTTCCAGCAGCGCGAGAAATAAGCCCACAAGCCGGCTGCGATTGAAGGGGGCTTGAAATAGCGCCCGGAAGGTGCAGCGGCCTTCTTGCTCCAATTGCCGGCGAATCTGTTGCTGGTAAACGTGTTGCGGCGTGTCATCGACAATCACCGGTTGCTGTTGCAGCGCTTCGGCATCGCGGATGAGGCGATTAAACGCGCTCACCAGGTCCCACAATTCGACCGGCCGCAGGGGCCTTGGTCCTCCCGGTGTCAGTGGCTCATCGAGCGCGTCGCGAGTGAGGCGGCTGGTTTGCTCCTCGGCCCGGCCTTCCAGGAGCGTGGCCGCATCTTTGAACTTGCGGTATTCGACCAGTTGCTTCACCAATTCCAGCCGCGGGTCTTCTTCATCCGGCGCGGCGGCCGGGTCGTGCGGCAGCAGCATCCGGCTCTTGATCTCCATGAGCGTGCCGGCCATGACGAGGAAGTCACCGGCCAACTCCACGTCGATTTGCTGGGCCACGTTCATGAATTCGACGAATTGCTCGGCAATCTTGGCGATCGGAATGTCGAAGATGTCCACCTCGTTGCGCTTGACCAGGTACAGCAACAGGTCCAGCGGCCCACGAAAGGATTCCAGGGTAACGAGGTAGTCGGGCATATCTATCTTGGTTTAGCCGCGAGGCACAGCGCAGCAGAGCCGAGCGCTAAGCCGCAAGCGGCTCACATCTGCGCATATACTCGATGCTCTTGCGCGCGATTGTTTCCGGGTCCGGCGAGTAATCGAAGACCTCCACCGAGACCCAGCCGGAGTATTCCACATCCTTGAGCGCCTGAAAGATGGGATGGAAGTCCGTTGCGCCAAAGCCGGGGCCGCGCAGATTCGGATCGTTCGCATGGAAGTGGCGGGTCCAGGAAGCGTAGCGGCGAATCAACTCGGGAACCGTCGTTTTCGCTTCGGCCGACATGGCCTTCACGTCCTGGTGCAATGCGAAATTCGGATGATCGATCCGTTGCAAGATTTCCGTCGCTTCGGCACAGGTGTTGATGAATGGCGTGTCGCTTGGCGCCAGCGGTTCGAGACAGAGCGTGACATTGTGTTCGGCCAAGGCCTCGGCACAGCGGTGAAACGTATCCACGGCAAATTCGCGGGCATGTTCATAGCTATGGCCGGGCGGAATCTCGCGTTGCTTGGGCGAACCGAAGACGAGAATGTCGCCGCCCAGATCGCGACAGCAGCGGGCCAGTTCGCCGAGGTATTTCGCCGTGCGTTGCCGCACGGCTGCGTCGGGAGACGTGAGCTGAAATTCTTCCGTTTTGGCCAACAGCCAATGTAAACCCAGAATCGTCAGCCCGGCGTCTTCCGCTTGCTTGCGCAGCAACTTCCGGCGCTCCGCGCTCACGTCGGTAATGCGCGGGGCCAGCGTGAACGGCGCGATCTCCAGACCGGTGTAGCCCAACGACGCCACGAAGCGGCAGACGCGCTCATGGTCCCAGCCTTCGAAGGTCTCGTTGCAGATGGCATAGCGCATTTATGGAATCCTCACCTTGCGCACCGGATCGGAGAGAAGGAGTTCGAGCGACGCCGGATTTTTGCCGGCCGCGTCGTAGAACTCGCGCGGCGTGTTCACATCCCTGCCGTTGACCGCGATGATAATATCGCTTTCCGGCTTGAGGCCGGCCTTGGCGGCCGGGCTGCCCGGAGTCACTTCGCGCACCACCACACCGGGGGCAAGTTCGTTGCCGCCGGCCGCACGAATGAGTGTGCTGGTGTAATCCACCCGCATTCCCAAAACCGGTTCGGGCCGTCGGGCCGCAATGACCGGCCCCGCCGCAGGCCAGAATGCTTTTACCAGCGCGCATTTGCCGACAACCTTGTCGCCGCGCTGGTAGGGGAGAAACTCAATGCGAACTTCGGTCCCCGCCAGGTTCGCGGCGATGTGGAACAGCAGATCATCCGCCTCGTTAATCGGTTCGTCGTTGATTTTGAGGATGCGGGCGCCGGGAATCAGGTTGGCCCTGGCGGCGGGGCCGTTTGGGGCCACGCCCCGCACGATGGGACTGTCGCTGCCGTTATTCAGGCTAATGCCCAGAAAGCCGTATTCCACTTCTTCGCCGCGCCGTAGCGTGTCGATGATGCGGCGCATGCGCGCATCCAGCGGAATGGCGAAACCGCCGGCCGCCTCGCCGCCGGCCAGCGCGGCCTGCGACGTGGTCAGCCCCACCCAGTTGCCGTGCAGGTCCAGCAACGCCCCGCCGCTGCTGCCGAGGTTGAGGCGAAAGTCGGTTTGCAAGAGTGTGGCGTAGTAGTGCAGGCGAGGCCGGCGGAGGTCGATCTCATTGGCCTCGCCGGGCAACCGGCGGCGCAGATTGCTCAGGATGCCCCACGACGCACTCGGGCTGCCATCGCGAAAGCCAGCCGCGTGCGGATTGGCCAGGGCCAGAATGAACTGACCCTTGCGCAGCTTGCCGGCATCGCCCAGGGGCAGGGCGACGAGATTTTCCGGCGGCGAAATCAGCTTCAAGACGGCAAGGTCCGAGCGCTCGTCGGCCGCAAAGATGTCGGCATAGCTGCCGTTTTGGTGCGGCATTCGCACATAGATTTTGCGCGCGTCTTTGACGACATGATAGTTGGTGAGAATTAGGCCGGAAGTGTCGATCACCACGCCGCTACCGTAGCTATCCGGCACGTGCTCCGGGGCGGCCAGGTCCAGCCGCTTGGCCAGGCTGAGCATCGTACGGTCGAATTCGTACTTTAGCCGCGCACGCTCGAAATCAAAATCGCCAAGGTGACCCGGTTGGCCGTCCGGCCGGATATGTTGGAAGGCGACCATCTCGCGGTCGCGATATTTGTCGCTGCGCGAAACGAGGATGCACGCGATGGACGGCTCCGCCTTGGCAATGGCCTTCTCGATGGCCGCTTGCAGCGCCAGCGCTGGCTTGAGAGGATCATCATCCGCCCGGGCCTCGTTCCCGATGCCTGCGAGAACCAGCACGCTCAACAAACCGGCCAGGCAGCGCATGATCTTCCCTCCCCGCGGCTCTCACCAGGATTCTTTTGTTGTACCTTGCGCTTCGGCGGAAGCAACCGGGGGCAGGGATCAGCGGTCAGAAGTCAGAGGCCATGATGTCTGGCGACGTGCTCGTAGAGTTGGACGAGTTTCGGAAAGCAGACCTCGTAGCTGTAGTGCCTTAGTACGGTCTTCCGGCCGGCGACGCCGACCGGCCGAAACGATGGCAAATCGGAGAGAACCTTATCCGCGCGGACTGCCCATTTTTCGATGTCGAAGAAATCGACCAGCAAGCCGTTCTTCTCATGTTGAATGACTTCGCGCACCGGCGGCGTGTCGGAAGCCAGCACGACAGCACCGCACGACAAGGCATTCAGCAGCGACCACGACAAGACGAACGGCACGGTCCAGTAGACGTGCAAATCGGTGATTGAAAACAGCTTCGCCAGCAAGTTCGGCGCGATGTTGCCAAGGAATGAGAAGCGCGAAAGATCGTAAGAGTCTTGCCCCAACACCCATTCCTTGAATGACTTTCCGCCGGTGAATTTGTCATCACCGCCGTAACAGATTCGATCCTGGCCGACGACCACGAAATGTACATCGGCTCGCCGTTGATACAAGAGCTTGGCGAACTTCATGAACAGATCGAAGCCGCGAATTGATTCCATGCCGCGCGCGACGTAGGTCACGAGCCTGCGATCCTCCGGGATTACGAGATCGCCAATCTGGCGCAAACCCGCACGGCTCGAAGACTCGCCGTGCGGCTTATCGGACCAGAATTGCGTATCAATGCCGTCAAAGATGGTGTGAATTTTTGGATGAAACGCGGCCGGGAAGCGATCCCGTTGCCAGTGGGTGGGGCAGATGCCGGCATCGCAGTTTTCCAAATCGAGCAGGATGGCGGCATTGCGGGCGCGGGCGCGCAGCTTGTCGATTTCCGAGACCGGAAACTCCGGCCGGAAGTCCATGTCCGAATTCTTGGTGTGATAGAAGTACTCGAAGTAGTTGATGATCGGGCAATCGAAAAGTTCGCGCAGAAAAAACGTGGTCCCGAATCCGGAGTGGCCCACAATCAGATCGGGCTTGAAGTCCGGCTGGGCGCGCAGAATTTCGTACACCGCGTGGCTGTGCCAGATCGCGTTTTCAAACGACCGGCTGCAATAATGCGTCTGTTCGGTCGCGCCGCCGCGCGGTTCGTAATGGAAGCGCTGAAAACCAGGAATCGACGCCGGCCCCGTGTGCGAGACGTAGCTCACCTTCCAATCAGGCCGGCGGGATACATAACCGGCAATCGGCCCGAACTGGGCCGGGAAATTCGGATGGAAGTAGAGGACATGCATGTTGGCGATTCACCGTGATTCCGTTCACGGATTGGTTGGAAGATCTTCGCGGGGCAAGTCGTTGGGCGGCAAATCGAGCGTCGCGCCGTCTTCGGAATCGGGAATCGGCGGCAGCGGGCCGGGAGCGGGAAAGGCCGAATCGGGAATCTCGCTGAGCTTCTCCTTGCGCTCCTTCTCCGGCAGCAGCGAATACAAGGGCTTGCCCTCGTTATTAATGGGGCAGCGGCCCCAGTACTTTTTGATCTGGGGGTTGTAATAGTAATAATGGGCCGGCCGGGCCGGGAAGTACATGGCGTAGTGGTACTTGTAGCCGGCATAGTCGGCGCTGGGTTTGAAGTAATAATTGCGGTAGTAATAATTGTGCTTCGGATGCTTGATCCAGGCGCCATAGTACTGGCGGGGTGAATACGTTTCGGACGCGGGGCTCACGTTTACGACGGTGAGAATAAGGATTAGAATCGGCAGCCGGCTTCGCCAAATGCGGCGCAACATAAGAGACTCCTGAGTTCCATGGCGGGCACGAGTTTCATGCCTTCGAAGCTCGCTGCCCAACAAGATAAGCGGATTGCGGTTGGAAGTCTGCCCCGAAATGGATTTTTTCATGAATGCGACCTGCTGGCACATTCGCCAGGCCCGGCCCGCGGATGCCGAAGCGATGTTGGAACTTTGGCGCAGCGCTTCGGCGACGCCGAGCGTGACCGATAGCATGCCCGACATTGAGCGCGAGGTGGCTACAGATTCGGCGCTGGTGCTGCTGGCAGAAATCGACCGCCGGCTGGCCGGCTCGATCATCGGCACCTTCGACGGCTGGCGCGCCCACGTTTATCGACTGGCCGTCCATCCCGATTATCGCCGCCGCGGCTTGGCATCGGCACTCCTGGCGGAACTAGAGAAATGGTTTGTTCGGCAAGGCGCTCGCCACATCAATCCGCTCGTCGAAAAAGATCATCCCGACGCGATGGGCTTTTGGCAAGCAGCCGGCTATGTTTACGACCCGCGCATCGTGCGGCACTTCAAGAATCTGTGAGCCCGTGCGGCACGCTTTCAACGTGCCCGAATTGAATGGGCACGGGGAAAACGTGCCCGACGACAACCTTGACGCGCGCAAGCGTCAGCCTATACTGACTCTGATCTTCCTTTCGGCTCGACTCGGTCGAGTTTTTTTTGGAACCACTTCGTGATTTTTTTCACGAAGTTCCCGTCATGATTGACAACTAAGAAAGGGGGTTGTGATGCTGTTTGCCCAGACTGCCACCCCCATTCAAACGCCGGCCGGTTTTGAACCGGCTTTTGAGCTAACCAATTACTACCCGATCTATCTTTACCTGGGCTTTTGCCTGCTCATTCCAATCGCGGCCATCGTCGGCACGCACATTCTGAATCCGAAAAAGAAAACAGCCGTCAAGCTAATGCCGTATGAATCTGGCATGGACCCCATCGGGCCGGCCCGGCACAAGTTCGATGTGAAGTTTTATCTCATTGCCATTCTGTTTCTCGTTTTCGACGTGGAGTTGCTGTTCCTGTACCCCTGGGCCGTAATAGCCTACGGCGAGGGCAACGACGCCTGGCGCGCCAACTTCGGCCGCATCGTCTTCTGGGAAGTCCTCGTGTTCCTGGCCACTCTGGCCGTGGCGTATGTCTACGCCTGGCGGAAGGGGGTCTTCAAATGGCGATGAGGCCCAACGAAAACTTCCTCATCAGCAAGCTCGATTGGCTCGCGAGTATTGTTCGCGCCAACAGTCTGTGGCCGATGCCCTTCGCCACCGCGTGCTGCGGCATCGAACTTATGGCCACCGCTTCCTCGCGCTACGACCTGGCTCGCTTTGGCGCGGAAGTGATGCGCTTCAGCCCCCGGCAATGCGATCTCATGATCGTGGCTGGGCGGGTGGTGATGAAGATGGTCCCCGTGTTGCAGCGCATCTGGCTGCAAATGCCGGAGCCCAAGTGGTGCATCTCGATGGGGGCCTGCGCTTCCAGCGGCGGCGTGTTCGACGCCTATGCCACCGTGCAGGGAATCGACCGGTTCATCCCCGTGGACGCTTATGTTCCCGGCTGCCCGCCGCGCCCCGAGCAACTGATTCAATCGATAATTGATTTGCAGGACCGCATCAAGAAGACCGGCACGTTGATGGCCAAGGAATTCGAGCAGCGCACCGAACCGGACCGGCCGAAGACCATCGCGCTGCAAATGGCCCCAACCGAGCGTGTAGTCGCTCCCGGGGATTTTCAGACGTCAACGAGGGCTTGGGAAGAGAAGAAAACCTAAGCCCCTAACCCCCTTCCGTCTTAGGGAAGGGGGTCGGGGGGTTAGGTGATGGAACACCAACATGAGCCACGAGAGCACGCTGACCAAACTCCGCGAACGCTTCGGCACCGATGGTTTCCAGACCTCAGAGTTCCGCGATAACTTCCGCGTGATCGTAAAAGTCGAGAAAGTCTTCGAGACATTGAAGTTCCTGAAGGAAAGCTGCGGCTTCAACATGCTCGCGGAACTCACGGCCGCGGATTATCTCTACTACCCGAATGCCCGCGATCGCTACGGCGTGATTTATGGGCTCACGAATACCGTCACCGGTGAACGGCTATTCGTGAAGACATTTGTGAATGATCCCGATCCGGTGCTGCCGTCATGCTTCCCGATCTGGAAAGCGGCCGACTGGTTGGAGCGCGAAGTGTTCGACATGTACGGCATCGTGTTTGAAGGTCATCCAGACTTGCGGCGAATCTTGTTGCCGGAAGAATTTACGTCGTTCCCACTGCGAAAGGATTACCCGCTCCGCGGGCTGGGCGAGCGGCATAACTTCCCGGCCATTCCGCGTGCGGAGAGCTAAAGCCCAGGGACGGAAGTCCCTGGGCCGCCCAAGGTGAATCATGCCCCTAGAGCAGGCCGAATCCCTGGATGCCGAAAACGACGTGGACAAGGAATACTTGTACACGCTGAATTTCGGTCCGCAGCATCCTGCTACGCACACCACGTTGCGCCTGATTCTCACGCTCGACGGCGAGAAGATCCTGCGGGCGGTGCCGGACATCGGCTATCTCCATTCCGGTTTCGAGAAGTTGGGCGAAGACCTCGATTTTAACCAGTACATTACCATCACCGACCGGATGAATTACCTTTCGCCGATCGCCAACGAGATCGCCTGGCATCACGTCGTCGAAAAAATCCTGAATATCGAACTCACCAAGCGCTGCAAGTACATCCGCACGATCCTCGCCGAGCTGGCCCGGATGCTCGATCACTTGCTCTGCGTGGGCGCTGCGGCTCTGGACCTCGGCGCCTTTACCGCGTTTCTGTACGCTTTCTACCAGCGCGAAAAAATCTACGACATCATGGAGACCGCGTCCGGCCAGCGGTTTCATCCCAGCTACACGCGCGTCGGCGGGCTGGCGGCCGACGTAACCGACGACTTCGTGGCCAAAGTTCGCGACTTCGTCAAGAATTTTTCGAAAGCCCACAACGACCTCTCGAAGTTACTCAACCGCAACCGCATCTTCATTGACCGCACCAAGGACATTGGCGTCCTCACCAAGGAAGACGCCATCGACCTGAGCTGCTCCGGCCCGGTTGCCCGCGCCAGCGGCGTGGTGCGCGACCTGCGCAAGGATGAGCCATACCTGGCCTATCCTGATTTCGAATTCAAAGTCGCCTGCGCGAAAGCCGGCGATTGCTATGCCCGTTACCTCGTGCGCATGGAAGAGCTGTTGCAAAGCCTGAACATCGTGCATCAGGCCATCGAGAACTTGCCGAGTGGGCCCGTGAACGTGGATATGGAGGGGAAGGCGGTTCTTCCCGACAAAAGCGCCACCTATCGAAGCATCGAAGGGCTTATCCAGCACTTCGAATTGATCATGACCAACCGCCAGTGGAAACCGCCGGTGGACGAGCTTTACGGCGCGCAGGAAACCGCCAACGGCGAACTCGGCTTCTATATCGTGGCCGACGGCAGCGGCCGGGCCTACCGCGCTCGCACCCGGCCGCCGTCGTATATCCACTTTGCGATCTTCCCCTACCTGATCGAAGGGCACCAGATCAGCGATATCGTGGCGGTGCTGGGGAGTCTGAATATTATTGCGGCGGAATTGGACAGATAAGAGAAATTGCAAGCCCGCACGCGAGTCTTCGAGCGTGCGGGATAACAACCCCGCACGCTCGAAGACTCGCATGCGGGCTTGGGTTGGATGTGGAGATGAGTGTGCTTACCCCGGAACTTCGACAGAAGATCGAAGCCTACTTCCCGCGCTATCCCAGCAAGCAGGCGGTGGCGTTGCCGGCGCTGCATCTGGTCCACGACACGCTGCGCTGCGTGCCACTGGAAGCGGTGCGGGAAATTGCCGAAATGCTCGAAATTAGCCCCGCGGAACTCAACGACACAATGAGCTTCTATGGCTTCTTCAAGGACGAACAGCATCGGCTCGGCAAAACGCGGCTTTGGGTTTGTCGCAGCCTGGCCTGCCAGCTGCGCGGCAGCGACGAGTTGCTCGGCCACCTATGCGAAAAACTGCACGTGCAACCGGGACAGACGACGCAGGACGGCAACATCACCCTGGAGTTCGCCGAGTGCATCGGCGCCTGCGAAGGTGCTCCGAGTGTGCTCGTAAATGACGAAGCGATGATGGATGTAAGCAATGAGAAGGCAGATAAGTTGATTGAGGAATTACGCCGATAAGCCGCGGGGCGAGTCTTCGAGCCCCGCGGGTCACAGAAGTCTAAGCCGCGGGGCGAGTCTTCGAGCCCCGCGGGTTTAGGAATGAATGAATGCCCGACTTTGAACCCGTACTCCTGCGCCGCATTGCCAAGCCCGACAGCACTTCGCTGGCCTCATATCAGGCCGACGGCGGCTATCAAGCGTTGCGCAAAGCGGTCACCACCATGACGCCGGAGCAAGTGATCGACGTCGTAAAGACATCCGGCCTGCGCGGCCGCGGCGGGGCTGGTTTCCCCACGGGCGTGAAGTGGACCTTTTTGCCCAAGGGCCATCCAGGGCCGATTTACTTTTGCGTGAATGCCGACGAAAGTGAGCCGTGCACCTTCAACAACCGCATCCTCATGGAGCAAGACCCGCACCAGGTGCTCGAAGGAATCCTGCTCTCGTGCTACGCCGTACGCGCCTGGACCGCCTATTTCTACATCCGCTACGAATACGGCAAAGCGTTTCGGGCCATCGAAAATGCAATTCGCGAACTCTATGCGAACAACCTGCTCGGCAAAGGTATCCTCGGCACTGGCTTCAACCTCGACGTCTTCGTGCATCGCGGCGCCGGGGCATACATCTGCGGCGAGGAAACGGGCCTGATCGAAAGCCTGGAAGGCAAGCGGGCCTGGCCCCGGATCAAGCCCCCCTTCCCCGCCGTCGAGGGCGCTTTCCGCAAGCCTACGATTGTCAACAACATTGAGACTGTTGCCTGCGTGACGCACATCGTCAATCGCGGCGCTGACTGGTTCAAATCCATGGGCGTGCCGCCTGATCCAAAGAACCCGCGTGATGCCGGCAGTTATGGTCCGAAGCTCTATTGCATCAGCGGCCACGTGAATAAGCCCGGCTGCGTGGAGTTGCCGCTCGGCATCAGCGTCCGCGAACTGGTAGACAAACATGGCGGCGGCGTCTGGAAAGGCCGCAAGGCCAAGGGCTGCATCCCCGGCGGCATCAGCATGGGCCTGATGACCGAGGTGGAGTTCGATACGCCACTCGATTTCAACGGCCCAGGCAAGGTCGGTTGCCTAGGGCTCGGCACCGCGGCCGTCACGGTGTTCGACGAGCAAACCAGTATCGTCGATGTGCTCTACAATATCTGCCGCTTTTTTGAACATGAATCGTGCGGCCAGTGCACGCCGTGCCGGGAAGGCACTGGCTGGATGCGCAAGATCGTCGAGCGCATTCGCAATGGCCAGGGCCGTTTCGAAGATCTTGAAATCCTTGGCGAAGTCGGCAACAACATCGGGATCATGCCCGGCACAACCATCTGCGGCCTGGCCGACGGCGCCGGCTGGCCGGTGAAGCAGGCAGTGAAAAAATTCCGGCCGGAACTGGAAGCCTACATTCGCAGCGGCCAGAAATCGCGGCAGCCGCTGCCATTGGCAGCAGTGCATTAATTGAACCAAGCCCGCCGGCGAGTCTTCGAGCCGGCGGGGTTAGGAGAGATGGGCTCATGAACAATCAGCGACTTGCCTTACTCCCCTCTCCCCCGCTTCGGGGGAGAGGGGACGGGGGTGAGGGGGTTGAGCGACCGACTTTTGTCGCGCTTCCGCCCCACTCACCCTGCCCCAGTCCCCCGGAAGCGGCGGGAGAGGGAGAAAAAACGCTGCGCGTTTTAGGTGTTGCTATGTTGTTTGCACTTGGGGCGATTATCGCCTCATCCGCAGGTTGCAAGCCCCCGCCGCGAAGCGCCTATGCTCCATTGACCGGCCCGACCGCCGCCCGGCCGGCCGAGAATGTCGGCAAGGTCATCCCGGCGGTGGGCCGGGCGGTCAATCGGCAAGAACTCCAGCAGATTGCATTGCTGTACATCGAGTACTGGACGACGAATTCGGGCGGGCCTTCCAAAATCGAAGACCTCGGTCTGGATCAGCCCGATGGCCGGCAGATCCTGAAGCTCGTCATGAACGGGGACCTCGTCATCGTCTGGCATGTGAGTGGGAACAACACCAATTGCCAGGTTTTGGCTTACGAAAAGGCCGCGCCCGCACAAGGCGGCCTGGTGGCCAACCGCGATGGCAGTGTGAACTCAGTGACGGCGGAAGAGTTCAAAGAATACCAGAAGGCGTTTCCGCCGCAGAAGTAGAAGGAAGTGCCAATCATGGCGACCGTGTTCGTCAACAACAAGCCGGTGGACATCGGCAATGACAAGCTGAATTGCATCCAGGCGGCGGCGCGCGCGGGCATTCAGGTGCCGTCGTATTGCTGGCACCCGGCGCTCACCGTGGTCGCCAGTTGCCGCATGTGCCTGGTGGAAGTCGGCGAAAAGAAGGACGACGGTACAATCGCCATGCAACCGAAAGTCGTCCCCGGTTGCCAGACTCCTGTCAAAGACAAGATGGTGATTGTGACCGACAGCCCGAAAGCCAAGTCGGCGCAGGCACAAACGCTCGAAGACATTCTGTTGAATCACCCGCTCGACTGTCCGGTGTGCGACAAGGCCGGCGAGTGCCTGCTCCAGGACTTTAGCTTCAAATTCGGCCATGCGACGAGCCGGATGATCGACGTGAAGAACACGCCGCCCAACAAACCGCAGCTGAGTTCCAAAATCACGCTGTTCACCGACCGCTGCATCATGTGCTCGCGCTGCGTGCGCTTTACGCGCGAGATCAGCGGGACGGCCGAACTTCAGGTAATCAATCGCGGCCATCATTCCGAGATCGACGTCTTCCCTGGCCAGCCGCTGGAAAACAAACTGGCCGGCAACGTGGTCGATCTTTGCCCCGTGGGCGCCCTCGGCAGCAAGGATTTCCTCTACAAGCAGCGCGTCTGGTACTTGCAGCAGAAGAACAGCGTGTGCCCGAATTGCAGCACGGGGTGCAGCATCTATCTCGACACCAATAAAGACATCATCTACCGTCTCCGACCGCGCGAGAACCCGCAGGCCCAAGGCTATTTCATGTGCGACGAGGGCCGCCTCGGCTACCACTATGTGAACTCGCCGGAACGGTTGCGGCGGCCGCTGGCTCGTAAAGACGGGCAGTCGACTCCCACAAGCTGGCGCGACCTGCTTCCGGCCATACGCCGGGATCTGGCTGAAATAGCCCCGCAGCAGGGCTCGAAACTCGTCGGCGTGCTGTCGCCGTTCCTCACCTGCGAAGAGGCTTTCCTGCTCGCCAAGTACTTGAAGAGCCTGTCGCCGGCGGTGAAGCTGGCTTTGGGCCCGGTGCCCGTTATCGGCGAAGATGACACGTATCCTAAAGACTTCAGAGGCCGGCCGAAGCAGCCGGTGAAGTTCACAATCCACGCGGAAAAATGCCCGAACCGGAAGGGCGTGGAGGCGGTGCTTCAGCATTTCCAGAAGCAAGTGCCCACGTGGCCGGGTGTGTTAAAGGACGCTGCGGCCGGTCAGGTAAAGGCCCTGTTCTGGACCGGCGGCTATCCGGCTGCCGATGTGGGCGCAAGCGCGGCAGAGATTCAAGCGCTGCAGAATATCGAATGGTTGCTGGTGCAGGATTTCTTCACGACCGCGCTCAGCGCTCGCGCCAACTACGCACTCCCGGCAACATCGTTTGCCGAGAAGGAAGGGACCTTCATTAACCACGCGAACCTGGCACAGACGATCCATCGCGCCATTCATCCGCCGCAGGAGGCGCGCACTGAGGGACAAGTGTACTTGGACCTCATGGAACGCCGTGGTTTGATTCAGCCGGCGGAAATTCGCAGAGAGATGGCGCAAGAGATTCCGTACTTCGCACGGCTGGCGCAGGACTTGGGTGGATTGGGGATACGGTTGAGTTCGAATGCTTAGCGACGCTTCACAGAAGCGTGGAACGTGGCGACGCTTCTGCGAAGCGTCGCTAAACAAATGGTGTTCGCGAGAGCGCAATGCCGCCGTTTAACATCATCCTGACGCTCGTCACCATCGCGGCCGTGTTGTTCGTGATTCTGAACACGGTTGCGCTGCTGATTCTGGCGGAGCGCAAGGTATCGGCCTACATGCAAGACCGCATTGGGCCGAACCGCGTGGGGCCGTTTGGCATCTTGCAGCCGTTTGTCGATGGCGTGAAGATGTTTTTGAAGGAAGACATCGTCCCCAGCCATGTCGATCGCGTTTTCTTCTTCCTGGCCCCCGGCATCGCGACGGGAACCGCACTTTTGGCATTCGCCATTGTGCCATTTGGAAATACGCTGCCGCCGCCCGGACCCGCTGCTACCAGCGCTGAGTTTCAGCAAGCCCAGGAAAACTACCAACGCTATCAATTCGTGATCGCGCCCGGCATCGACATCGGCATTCTCTGGGTGCTGTCGATCTCCAGCCTCACGGTCTATGGCATCATCCTCGGCGGCTGGTCGTCGAACAACAAGTACAGCATGCTCGGCTCACTGCGTTCCAGCGCCCAGATCATCAGCTACGAAATCCCGATGGGCATGTCGATTCTGGGGCTCGTGCTTTACAGCGGTTCGCTGAATCTGGAAAAGATTATCGACTGGCAAACGCACCACGGCTGGAATGTGCTGTACCAGCCGCTGGCGTTCATCATGTTCATGACCAGCGTATTTGCCGAATGCAACCGCTTGCCCTTCGATTTGCCCGAAGCCGAGCAGGAACTCGTGGGCGGTTATCACACCGAATACAGCAGCATCAAATTCGCCATGTTCATGCTCGGCGAATACGTGCACATGATCACGACCAGCTTTCTGCTGGCGATTCTGTTCTTCGGCGGCTGGCAAATCCCCGGCTTGACGGACGGAAGCGAGTGGTGGCACACCGTGCTGAAGCTCGTCATTCTCTGCGGCAAGGCGACAATCTTCATCATGATTTACATGCTGATCCGCTGGACGCTGCCGCGCTTCCGCTTCGATCAACTAATGGGTCTGGCCTGGAAGGTGCTGATTCCGCTTTCAGTGGTGTATCTGTTATGCGTGATGATCGTGCGCGAATTCGGCCTGCCGCTGATTACGCTGACGATTGTTTCCATCGTGTTGCTGATCGTGATGGGCTACATCGCCGCCACGGTTAAGGCGCCGCCGGTGCGGCATGTAGCGAGAAATGTGCATCGGCCAATTGAGGTGGAGGTTTCGTGACCCGGCAATTGTGCCAAACTCTTCTTCTCCCCTCTCGCCGCTTCGGGGGGAGAGGGCTCGGGTAAGGGGAGTGTCGTAATGGGTCTGGAGCGAATTTCGCAGTGTACGATCAAAATGGCGGCGGGTCATTCAAAAGTGCGTTTGATTTCACGAAAAAGCATTTCGTTTCATGGGGGTAGTGTGTTTTTTGGTGAAATGGAAACGAAACAACCTGCCAAAAAGGCAGGGAGGCTAAGGAACTGACGATGCCAATCGCCGAACAAGACGTTACCTGGGTCGAGGAGCCGAAGATCAATATCTTCGAGCAACTCTATTTGCCGGCCGTGGTTTCGGGTCTGGCGACGACCATGAAGCACATCTTCATGCCGCGCGTCACCCAGCAATTCCCGGAAGAGAAGCCGGATCTGCCCCCGAATTATCGCGGCGTCCACCGCCTCAACCGCGATGAGGCCGGCCGCGTAAAGTGCGTGGCCTGTTACATGTGCGCCACCGCCTGCCCGGCCCATTGCATCGACATCGTGGCCGCGCCTTCGCCGTGGCCCGACCGCGAGAAATACCCGGAAACGTTTGTGATCGATGAACTGCGCTGCATCTACTGCGGCATGTGCGAAGAAGCCTGTCCCGTGGATGCGATTGAATTGACCTCGCTATTCGACCTCACCGGCTATAGCCGGGAAGAGCTGATGTTCGACAAGGAAAAGCTGCTGAGCGTGTTCGATCAAACCGCGAAGACGGAAAAGGATCCGATTCGCACCAGCCGCGGCCCGCTGAGCGTGGCCTCGGAACCGCCGAAAAGTTGACAGGCAAGCCGGCAGGCGAGTCTTCGAGCCTGCCGGGGCCGGCCCCGGCAGGCTCGAAGACTCGCCTGCCGGCTTGAACGATCTGAAATGGACCAGTAATGGGAGATGTATTGCAATTCCTGGCCCACTGGAACCTACTGCTGCCGCTTGTATTGGCGGCGGTGGGCATCTGGTTGCTGCTGCCCCGGCCGCGAAACCGGGCCATCGTTTGGGGCGCGCTTTGTGCGCTGGCGGCACTGATTCTGGCCGGCGTGTTCTGGGTGCGCTGGGAAAACGCGGTGTCGCCGGAAGTAGTGCTCTTTTACGCCTTCTCTGGCATGGCAATCCTCGGCGGCGTTGCCCTTATCGCACAAAAGAACCCGGCCCGGGCAGCGGTTTCGTTTGCCGTGGTGGTCGTCAACGTCTGCGGCCTGTTCCTGCTCCAGGCGGCGCCGTTCCTGATGGCCGCAAGCATCATTATCTATGCCGGGGCCATCATCGTCACGTTCCTTTTCGTGCTCATGCTCGCACAGCAACAGGGATTTTCCAGTGCCGATGACCGATCACGCGAGCCGTTTCTGGCTTCGTTTGCCGGCTTTGTGCTGCTTGGTTCATTTCTGTTCGTACTTGACCGAACCTTCCCCGACCCGAAGCATTTTTCCGAATTCCTCGATCACCTGGAGCTGGCCGCCCAGCAACGGACCGTGACCGAGATCAAGGCCACATTGGGCGACAAGGATGAAGTGCTGAATCGCTTGCAGCGCGAAGTGCGCAGATACCGGGGAACGGAAGAGGGAATCAAGTTGCAACAAGGCCTGGATGACCTCACGGCGGAATGGAATGCGCGAGATCCGAGCGAGAAGGAATTTCAAAATGCGCTGGCCACGATCGTGGATGCCGGGCGCAAGATCGAGGAGCGCAATGGCCGCGGCAACGTGCCCGCCGCCAACGTGGCCGCGCTGGGCCGAACGCTTTTTAGCGATTACCTGCTGGCGGTGGAACTCGGCGGCACGCTATTACTAGTCGCCACGATTGGGGCCATTGCGATCGCCCACCGACGTATGGAGAGACCGGCATGATTCCGCTTTCCAGCTACTTGATTGTGGGCGCAATTCTCTTCGTATTGGGGATGATCGGCTTCCTCACGCGCCGAAACATGATCCTGATGTTCCTCTGCGCCGAAATGATGCTTCAGGGCGTGGCCATCAACCTCGTGGCTTTCGCCCGGCACCACGGCAACCTGCACGGGCAGGTCTTCACGCTGTTCATCATCACGGTGGCCGCCTGCGAAGCCGCCCTGGCCCTGGCACTTATTCTCATGCTCTACCGGACCAAGAAATCACTTGACGTGAGCCTCTGGCAAGAGCTGCGTGAGCCAGGCCAAGAGGCGATCCTCGATCTCGATGAGCCGGTGCCCGAGCTGCCGAGAGAGGAACCGTTGCCGCATTTGACGCCATCCGGCATCGCGCCGCCGCAGAAGCGGGAGGACAGTTATGTCTGATCCCGCAACCCTACTCTGGCTGGTGCCCGCGTTTCCGTTGGCAGCATGCATCATCACGGCCTTCCTGGGACCTGTGTTGCTGCGCAAACAAAGCCATTGGCCCACCATCCTCGGCGCGGCCTGCTCGTTCGGCTGCTCTCTGTTGTTATTGATTTCGCTCCATGGCATCACCGACTTTCACCCACAGTTCCACACGAATGCGCTGACCTGGTTTGCAATCGATAACTTCGAAGTGCACTTCGGCCTCCAGGCCGACGCGCTGACGGCCGTGATGCTCGTTGCCGTCACCTTTTGCGGCACCATGATTGCCATCTTTTCTTCGTGGTATATGCACAACGAAGACGGCTACCCGCGGTTCTTCGCCATCATGAGCCTATTCCTATTCTCGATGACGGGCCTCGTGTTGGCGAATAATTTCATCGTTCTGTACGCCTTCTGGGAAGGCGTGGGGCTGTGCAGTTACCTGCTGATCGGCTTCTGGTTCACAAAACCATCGGCCGCGGCGGCAGCGCGGAAAGCATTCCTAGTCACGCGGCTCGGCGATGCCGGCATGATCCTGGGCATCATGTTGTTATGGCTTCACTCAGCTGACGGTACCAATTTCAAACGCAGCCTGGATCTCAATGAGATTCTGTTACGGGCGCACAGTTCTCCGTACGTAACAACCGCCTGCCTGTTGCTGCTCTGCGGTGCCGTGGGAAAGTCTGCGCAGTTTCCGCTGCACGTGTGGTTGCCTGACGCCATGGAAGGCCCCACGCCCGTGAGCGCGCTGATTCACGCTGCCACGATGGTAACGGCCGGCGTATACCTCGTCGCCCGCTGCTCGCCATTGTTCGTGCTGTCGCCGGTGGCGCAGCTTGTGGTTGCAATCATCGGCGGCTTCACCGCTTTGCTCGCGGCTGCCATCGCGCTCACGCAGTACGACCTAAAACGAGTACTCGCCTACTCGACAATGAGCCAGCTCGGCTTCATGTTCCTCGCACTCGGCGCCGGCTTGCGCGACGGCAACCTGATCGTGCTGGCCGCGAGTGCAGCGATCTTCCATTTGTTCACGCACGCCTTCTTCAAGGCGCTGCTGTTCCTCTCTGCCGGTAGCGTGATGGTGTCGATGGGCCATGTCATCGACATGCGGCGATTCAGCGGCTTGCGGAAGGTGCTGCCGACCACCCACTGGACCTTTCTTTGTGGCGCCGTGGCACTGGCGGGATTGCCTATCTTTTCGGGCTTCTGGAGCAAGGACCTGATCATGGACGCTGTGATGGAAGCAGGCGAAAGCACCTCGCCCTACCGCGCTATCTATCTGATCCTGCTCGTTAGCGCCTTGATCACGGCAGCAATGACGGCGTTTTACACTTTCCGTGCGTACTATCTCACTTTTCACGGCGAAGAGAAAATTCCTCCGGAAGCATTCCATCACGCCGGGGAAGGACATTCTGAAGTAGCGCACCCGGCCCACGCTCACGGCGAAATGGAGCATCCGAAGAATTTCGAACAGTCGATGGCCCAAAAGCTTCCGTTGATCGTTCTTGCGATCTGTGCCCTTTTCATTGGGTTGGCTTCTGTGAGTCTGTGGCACATCGTCGCTTTCCTCGGCCGCTCGACCGCGTTCCACGTGGACAAGCCGGAGCGGCACACGAACTGGCTCATGATGGGCCTGAGCACAGTCGGCGCATTGGCCGGCTTGGTGCTGGCTACGTGGATGTACTACTGGCGGCCCGGCACAGCGAATGAAGTTGCAGCGAGGGTGCCGAAGCTCTATGAGTGGTCGCTTTATCGCTTTCGATTCGACGAGCTTTACGGCTACTTGATCATCGGGCCGCTAAATGTCTGGGCGCAGATTTGCCGGTTCTTCGATGCCATTGTCGATGGGATCGTAGACCTGGTCGGCCTATCGCCGCGGTTATTAGCGCGTTTCCTGCAATTGATTCAAAACGGCTTGGTACAGTTCTATGCGCTGGTGACAATTGTGTTCGTGACGGCGTTTATGGCGATACTGGTGATTTGGTTTGGAAGGTAACGGAGGGAAATGAACCGCTGATTTCATGGATAACACGGATAAAGAAAATCCGTGGATTGACTCATCCGTGTTACCCCTGAAATCGGTGGCTAACGGACAATGCCTTTAGAATCACTTCGAGTTCTGCTGCTCTGCATTCTCGCGATTCCGGCCATCGCGGCCGCGATCGTGGCAGCGCTCGGGCCGCGCGTGCTGCCGGCGATTCGCTGGATCAGCCTCGTTGCGGTGCTAGTCAACCTGATTCTGACCATTATCCTTGGCGCCAATGCAGCCGACTTGCTGCAAAAGCGGCCGGAATCGTTGACGAAGCCCGCGTTTCAGCCGATCTGCGTACCAGGCGATCCCGGGAGTCAGTCGGAAACGCACGCCACGCAATGGGACTTGCTCCGTATTCAGTTCGGCGACGAACGCAACACTGCAATCCAATTCTATCTAGGACTCGATGGCCTTAATATCTGGCTCGTGTTGCTGACGAGTTTCCTCATGGTGCCATGCGTGCTCGTTTCGTGGAACTCGATCCAGGAGCGCGGCAACGAGTATTACGCCTGGCTGTTGGCGCTGCAGACGGCCATGATCGGCGTGTTCCTGGCCTTTGATATCATTCTGTTCTACGTGTTCTTCGAACTCACGCTGGTGCCGATGTTTTTCCTGATTGGCATCTGGGGCGGGCCCGCGCGCCGCGAGGCAGCGCGCAAGTTCTTCCTGTTTACGCTTACCGGCAGCCTGATCACCCTCCTTGGCATGATCGGCCTCGTGATTGCCGTGTACCAGCAAACCCATGTGCTAACATTTTCAGTTCCGGAACTTGTCTCGCGCATGCAAGCGGAACTCGCGTTACAAAGCCCCGAGCGGGCCGCCTTCTGGCACCAAGTACAGACATATGTCTTCCTGGCGCTCGCAGTTGGCTTTGCGGTGAAGGTGCCGCTCTTCCCGCTGCACACCTGGCTGCCCCACGCCCACGTGGAAGCGCCCACGGCAGGTAGCGTGCTGCTGGCCGGCATCCTTCTCAAGCTCGGAACGTACGGCTTCCTGCGCTTGTGTCTGCCGCTGACACCCGATGCAGCGCTCTCCATTGGCGTGCCGCTGATCGGCACGCTGTCTATCATCGGTATCGTGTATGGTGCTCTGTGCGCCTTCGCTCAGGAAGATATCAAGAAGCTGGTGGCGTATAGCAGCGTCTCGCATCTGGGCTTTTGCATGCTCGGCATGTTCGCGCTGAACGCCACTGGCATTGCCGGCAGCCTGATGCAGATGATCAACCACGGCCTGTCCACCGGCGGACTCTTCCTCATGGTCGGCATGCTTTACGAGCGCTACCACACGCGGCAAATGAAAGATTACGGTGGCATGGCAGCACGGCTCAAGATTCTGTCGTTGTTCATGGTTTTCATCTGCCTGACCAGCGTGGGCTTACCGTTCTTGAATGGCTTTGTGGGCGAAATGATGATCCTGGGCGGCACGTTCGACCTGCGCAGCGATCAGGTGAATGGAATCGTCTTCGCCGTGGCTGGGGCCGCGGGAATTGTGTTAGGCGCATGGTACCTATTCACGATGCTGCAACGCGTGTTTTTCGGACCAGTAAAGGAGCCAAACCACCACGGTTCGCTGATCACCGATCTCACGCCGCGCGAATTGGCCGCCATGTTTCCGCTGGCCATCGTGTGCCTGTTGATCGGTATCTTACCGCAGCCAATGCTCGACACGGCGCGGCGCGACATTAATGTCGTGGCGCAGATCTCCGCCGCCGCGTATGATCGCGCCCACGCAGCTGCCGCGAACGCTGCGCCGCAAGCGCCCGAACAACAAGCTGCTGCCCGCTGAAGGAGCTTTGATTGTGACCTTTCCGCTCGCCGCCCTCGGATGGAAAGACCCCGATACGCTGAAAGGCGTGTTCACGCTGGCGGCGCCGGAAGCATTTCTCTTGGCCGTGGCCTGCCTTATCTACCTGGGCGGCACCCTGCGCCCAAGCCGGCAATTGTGGGGCAGCGTGTCACTGCTCGCTTTGGCTTTGGCCGGGCTCATTTACGGCTTGGCCGGCCCATTCTCTGGCGGCAAGCCAACCGACAGCCCGATTTTGGCCGACTCTCTATCGCTCTACGTCAAGGTGATCGCTTGGATCGGCGGGGCCGTCTTCGTCCTTCTATCGTGGGAAGAATTGCGCGACGATGTCGCGGCTGAGTTCCACGCTTGCCTGCTGATTCTGCTGGCCGGGCTTTCACTGGTCGGCTCGGCCAATGAAATGATAACGCTCTTCTTGAGCTTGGAGCTAATTAGCATCCCCACCTATATCCTGCTATACCTGCCCCGCACCGGTTCGCAAGCGCAAGAAGCCGCGATCAAATATTTCCTGCTGAGCATCTTTTCTTCCGGCCTGCTGCTGTTTGGGTTCAGCTACCTTTACGGCATCTCGGGAACGACGAACCTGACTGAATTGCTGAGCGGCCCAATTTCCTCCAAGACCGAATCGTTGCCAGGGTTGTTCTTAATCGGATTCGTGATGGTGGTCGCGGGCCTCGGCTTTCGGCTGACAGCCGTCCCGTTCCACTTCTACGCTCCCGACGTATTTCAGGGCGCGCCGACCTCGATGGCGGCTCTGCTCGCGTTTGTCCCCAAGGTCGCCGGATTCGCTGCCCTCATTCGTATCCTGGGCTTCGTCCACATCGAATCAGTGAGGATGGTACGCGAAGCTCCGGTATCAATGCTTTTTGTGCTTTTGTCGATCATCACTATGTCGGTGGGCAATGTGCTGGCGCTACTACAGAACAACCTGAAGCGCATTCTGGCCTATTCGAGCATCGCCCATGCCGGTTACATGCTCATCGGATTCGCGGCGGCGCCGGAGTTGGTTCGCAATCGCTTGGAGGGAACCGGGGCGCTCAACGGAACCGACGCATTGCTGTTCTATCTCGTGGCCTATGGTGCCATGACCGTCGGAGCGTTTGCTGTCATTTCCTACCTGGGCTCTGGCCTGCGGCCGGTGGAGACAGTGGACGACGTAGCCGGACTCGGCCGTACTCATCCGGGCTTGGCTTTGACCTTCGCGCTCTTTCTCTTTAGCCTGATTGGCCTGCCGGCGACGGCCGGCTTCTCGGGCAAGCTGCTGCTCTTCTTCAGCGCGCTCGGCGTATCGAACTCCCCCGGCAGCGAACTCGTCGAAATTCGGCAACTGTTCGTAGTGTTGGCAGTTGTCGCAGCCATCAATTCGGCCATCAGCGCTTATTATTATGTGCGGATCGTGGCGGCGATGTTCTTGCGCGAATCGCTGTCGCCCTTGAAGCCGAAATGGCAGATCCCAGCCCTGGCGACGGTGGCGATTTGCGCGATTGTCACAATTGTCTTCGGCGTCTACCCGGCCCCGCTGGCGAAGGCGGCCCGGCAAGCCGCCAGTCCGCCGGGGGCACCGCCGGGGCAAGCAGCCCGATGAGCTATGAGGGAACAGTATCTTGAGCTTGTTGCCGAAGAAGCATTGCACAGCTATTCTCTCGGACCATATCAGCTGAGATTCCTTGGCAATGCTGGCGGTTTTAGCGGTTCGCTTATCTGGCGGGTGGAAGCGGATCGAACCTATTGCCTGAAGGCTTGGCCCAAGCAATTTCAAAGCCCCGAATTCCCGAAGCAAATGCACGCATGGATGGGGCAAGCGCTTAATAAGGGCATCAGTTTCACGCCAAAGGTCTACGATAACCGTAATGACGGCAATAGTTGGTTAAGATTCGGTGAAAGCCTGTGGGACCTCGCGGATTGGATGCCGGGCCAGGCAGACTTTCGCGCGAACCCTTCGCTTGCCCGGCTGCGAGCCGCTTGCCGAGCGCTTGCTCAAATGCACGAAGCATGGTCGACCGAAAGCA